>CAXBSB010000278.1:0-8313 GCA_963977965.1 uncultured Schlesneria sp. | reverse complement strand
GTCGCGAGACGCGACCGATCTGGGTTGATCGCTATGACTGAATTTCTCGCGACCCTACAGGTCGCATACCCTGCGCCATCCGTGTCTCCACAGGGCTGAAAGCCCCTGTGCTTTGTTCTCGTGGGCCTTCAGCCCACAAGCAGTCGATGATCGCGACATCGCCAGCCGAGAGACAATGATCTGGGTAACGATGACTCCACCATACAAGAACCGCCTCCCTTGGCCGCACAATCTGAGGACCCATCCAGTGGGCGATTGTGGTATTCGCGTGGTCACCGTTGGCAGACGTCGCCGCGTCAGGCTGCCGACCCGCCAAATCAACGCTTAACTCTGAGGGAGTTGAAACCAGAGGACTGATGCCGCAAACTGGCTTGGGATGATTGGGTTGCGGCAGATTGTCCGAAAGGGATTGTGTGAGGAAGCGGAGTTCGCCAGTCGCCTGGTGCGTTTTGGGTATCGTTATGCTGAGCATTGCGATATCCGTGCGCGCGGGGACTGACCGGGCAGACGCTGACCGATCGCGCAAGTCGACTCCACCAGTTCGCAGTCCGGGGATGACGTTTCACTCGCCGATACAGTTTGCTGCTGAACAGATTGCGACACCGCTTGAGCAGCGGTGGACCGCGAACTTGATGGCACCGACTCGCTTCGCCCGACGGCCTCGATTGACTCGATCCTACGCGCCGATGCGACAGATCACGTTTGCTGGCGGAGACAGGATTTCCGCACAGATCGTTCGCTGGGAAGGGGACCAGATCACACTACGAACGCGGCGAGGCCAGGAAGTGATGGTTCCTCGAACGAGTGTCACTTCTATCAGCGTTCCTTCAAGCGAATCAGAAGTCCTGTATGAATCGTTTGAAGAGACGCTGTCCGACAAGTCCGACCGCTCGAAATCCGTCGTGAAGCCGATGATCGAACCTGGTCGTATTGAAGGTGCTCAGTCGGCCAGTGGTCGCCGTAGTTTGAAATGTTTCGCTGAAACGCCTCCGCTGACTTATCGTTTTCCCAAACATCTCGAGTCGTCGCGAATTCAACTCTGGTTTCGGATCGCAACTCCGGTCGCAGATGTCGAACAGACTGAAGCCACACGGTCTCAGGCTCCTTGCCTGCTGATCGAACTGGACTTTTTGAAGGGGACTTCCAATTCCCGATGGACATTCCACGCGGCACACGAGCGAGCCTGGGTCACAGGAGTGACTGATCGTGTCAACGAGCAATCTGTCAGACTTGGCCCTGGCTGGCATTGCCTGACGGCGATTCTTCAACGCGATCGGACTCTGCTGGCCGTCGATGAATCACTGCTGACTTCAACCTCGTCGGGTGCCGGGTCGCTGACCGCACTGACTGTCTCCTCCACTGTTTCGGCATGGATCGACGACCTGCTCGTGGCTCAAACAAATGTCCCCCATGTTCCTCGTGAGATTCGTCCGTCGACGCAGGACGATTGCGTCGCATTGCGGAATGGAGAAGACTGGTTCGGGCGAGTCAAGCAGGTCACTGCCACGGATGTTGCGCTGGCTACGGCTGCGGGTGATCGGACGGTGGGATGGAATGACATCGAGCGAGTTGCCCTTTGCCAGTCAGACCAGCCCGTCTCTGTCCCTCTCGGTCCACGAGGACTTTGCAGTCAGATTCAGTTTCAATCAACTGTTGACGGCGCAGACCTGTCGGGTGATCAATTGATCGGAACGATCACGGCTGTGAATCGTGACCTGCTCGTCTTCGTTCACCCCTGGCTGGGGGAACTTGCTTTCGACTGGCTCGATCTTGCCCGGGTTGAGCCTGCATTCCACGGGCAGATCCTGGTCGCCGATGCGCGTCACAGGCATCTCGGAGAATCGATTCGACTCGATCTCGAGCGGCCCGTTCCAGACGGAACAGACTGGTCTGTTGAATTCACGCTTCCCGAAGGTGTTCCTGAACGATCGGAATATTGGTTGTCGATTGATGTCGTCGATCTGGAGCCGTCCGGACCTGGCACCCCGCTGGCCAGCCCCTTTCTGAAGGAGTTGCGAGCGGGACAACTGCTGACAACAGTCGAACTCAATAAACAGCCTGCAGGTGATCTGAACCGCTGGATCAATCACCGGGCTCCGGCCTCTCGCCCGGCTGCGATTCGTTTTCAACTTCCGGCGCATGTGGTGAAATCGGGGTCGAATTCGCTCACCATTTCGCAGATACTGTTGAAGGAATCAGGATCGACGGATAGCTGCGAACTCTCCAACCTGCGGATTGAAGTGGTGACTCCGCGTTGATCCCAGCTGCTCATCACGACGAAGGTAAGTGCATGTTCGACATCGGTTCATTTCGTGCGAAGACCTGTGCGGGAATCGGTCGTCGATCGTTTCTTCAGATCGGTGCTGCGGTTCCAGCAGCCCTGGCGCTGGGACAGGGACGGATTTTGCACGCGGCCGATCCCGCCAAGGCCAAATCGGTCATCTTTGTCTGGCTGTGGGGAGCCCCCAGTCATATCGATACCTTCGATCCCAAACCAATGGCTCCGTCGGAATATCGCGGACCATTTGCCCCCATCGCGACCCGGACGGCTGGAGTTCAGTTCACTGAACTGTTGCCGAAGCTCGCCGAGCGGAGTGACCAGTTCTCGTTGATTCGATCACACGTGACGACTCAACCCGGCCATCCCGATGCTGGAACCGTTGGCCTGACCGGGTTTGAGGAACGTCCAGAACCGGTCCAGCCAAACTTTGGCTCCATCGTTGGCAAGCATCGCGGTCATAAGAATGCCCTTCCTCCATTTGTCATGGTCGGTCGAGGAATTCCCAAGGATGTTGTGCGGAAGATTGAAGGATACGGCGGCGGCAAATTTGGAAAAGCGGCCGATCCGTTTATGGTTAGTTGTTCGGATGAAGGCCATGTCGAAATCCCGTCGCTCAACTTGCTGGACGGTCTGAACCCCAACCGGATTCATGATCGTAACCGTGTTCGAGCTAATCTGGATGGTGCCTTGAAACGACTGGATGATGCGGGATTTGCTTCGTGGGACCGGACTTATCAGCGAGCCTATGGTCTGATCACCAGTCCACAGTCGCGAGCCGCCTTCGACTTGACGCAGGAACCCCAGGCAACGCGCGAAGCCTATGGTCATACGACGTTTGGTCAAAGCTGCCTGTTGTCGCGGCGACTCGTTGAAGCGGGTGTTCCCTATGTTCAGGTGAACTGGAGTGAATACGTCGAGTCGGTCACGCCCAACTGTGATTTCGGCTGGGACACTCACATCTATAACTTCGAACTGCTGCAGGATACTCATTGCCCGATCTTCGACCGTGCCTTCTCGGCATTGCTGGACGACCTGAGAACGCGCGGACTGATTGATTCGACGCTTGTGGTTGCGATGGGTGAATTCGGACGAACACCACGAATTAACTCGCGAGCCGCACGGGACCATTGGAGTCGCTGTTACTTCTCACTCTGGTCAGGAGGCGGGGTTCAGCCGGGTCGAGTCATCGGAGCCAGTGATCGATATGCCGAAGACCCCGTTACCACGGCGATCACACCGAAAATGGTCGGGACCACGATCGCGGAACTCGCGGGAGTCGACACACAGGCTCGAGCCGAAATGCGGGTTCTTGACGGTGGGACGGTGATTCAGGAACTGCTCTGACATTGCCAACGTCGCGACAATCCCGCAACTTCGAAAGCCGCGTCCAGAGATTCTTTTCGCGGTGGCCACGTGTAGAATGCTGCTCTGCCAACAGACCTGGTTTTGATTCTGGCTCAACGATCGAGACTTATTGTGAATGCATCAGACGTGAGAATTGGATTTATCGGTGCCGGACAAATGGCGACGGCGCTGGGACGGGGATTTGTTCAAGCCAAGTCGATCACTCCTGATCGCCTGATCGCGTGTGACGTCAGTGCTGACGCTGCAAACCGGTTTGCGGCACAGACGGGTGGCAGCATCGTGTCCGGCGCGGCTGCGGTTCTTGCTCAAAGTTCACTCATTTTCCTCGCCGTCAAACCGCAGCAGATTGCGGGAGTTCTGGCCGAATTGAAGCCCGGGATTACCAGTCAGCATCTGGTGGTTTCAATCGCTGCCGGGATTTCGCTGGCAAAGCTGTCCGCCGGCCTGGGATCATCTCGGCTGATCCGGGTCATGCCCAACACACCGGCTCTGGTGGGTGTGGGAGCGAGTGCCTTTTCGCGAGGAGAAGCGGCGACGGCCGAAGATGGAAAACTGGTGCAGGGCCTGCTGTCGACTGTCGGCCTGGCGATGGAAGTTCCAGAAAAACTATTGGATGCGGTCACGGGGCTTTCCGGAAGTGGCCCGGCATACGTTTATCAGTTTATCGAGGGGCTGAGTGACGGGGGCGTGCGAATGGGTTTGCCACGCGATGTGGCGACGAAGCTCGCAGCGCAAACTCTTCTGGGGGCAGCACAAATGGTGTTGAGTACCGGTCAGCATCCCGGCCAGCTCAAGGACGCCGTGACCAGTCCGGGTGGGACAACAATCGCGGGTCTGCATGCACTGGAGCGAGGGGGAATGCGGGGAATTCTGATGGATGCAGTCCAGTCCGCAACAGAACGCTCAAAGGAACTCGGAGAGGCTTGACGGAACGGGCATCAGTCTCCATGATGCTTAGCCCGACGGGGGGATTATCCTCCCGCATCACAAGCCGAAGTGGCGGAACTGGCAGACGCGCTGGACTCAAAATCCAGTGTCCCCAAAGGACGTGTGGGTTCGAGTCCCACCTTCGGCATCTTAACGTAAGCGACGTTGATTCATGCTCTTGCGATGACGCCTTGTGATTTGTTTCACAAGGCGTTTTGTGTGGGCTTCGCGGCCTTACGCTTGCCGGGCCAGAGAATCAGGTAGGCCGACAGGAGAGTGATAGCGAGGATGACAGACCAGTATGGTACGATCCTCACGGCTCGCATCTCTGCGGTTGAGTCACCCTGTCCGAAAGTGGATTCGTACCACTGTGTGTTGCCATCATGAAGGCGATCCGACGAATCAGGTACGGGGACAGGATACGACCTCCAACGATTGCGGATTATCCCGCCAATCTTGTGATCGACAGCTTGGATCGTAATCCATTTAAGACATCCACGAGACGACACTAACCAATGGAGTATCTGATCATTTGTGTAAATCCAAACGACATCCTTGGTAAGATAACTTCGTCTCCAGCCGCCAGCCAAAAACAACGCCACCACGAGTAGGACGCACCCCATTTTGTGTCGCCAGCCGTGGAAGAACTCTGATATCACTTCACTTCCGTTTCTCGGCACAAAACACAGTTCACAGGCAGACTTGATCTCAAACCCTATTCTTCGAAATCCGCTTCTGTCAGGGACTCGTCGTCGTCCAGTTCCATGTCATCTTCGAACTCTTCCGGGTCACGTCCTTGTTCCACGGCTCTTGCCCGGGCTTCTTCGCGTTCTGCTTGATCCGGATCCATGTCCTTGGAACGGAAGTAGAGCTTGATCGGGACTTCCTTGAATGGCAGTTGCTCACGGAATACACCCAGCAGATAACGCTTGTAGTCTTCATCGAATAACTCTGCCGCGTTGCACTTGATGACGATCGTTGGCGGTTCAGTTGCCACCTGTGTCGCGAACAGGATTCTCGGAGTACGGTTCTGACGCATCGGAGGCGGCCAGTTCTTGACCGCAGCACGCAGCACGCGATTCAGATGACCGGTTGGAACTCGCGTGCGTGCCTGCTTATAGATCGATTGAGCCAGGTTGATCAGCTTCTTGACATTGCGGCCTGTCTTGGCCGTGATAACGGCAATTGGAACATGTCGCATATGTGCGAAGTTTTTGAACAGGTAATCGGCCCATTTACTGATGTCGGCATCGGCGGCCAGATCCCACTTGTTCACGACGAAAATACAGGGTTTACATTCGTCGTGAATCTCGCTCACCAGTTGCTTGTCGACGCGTGAAATGGTTTCCATGCAATCGAAGAACATCAGCGAAACATTGGCTCGACGGATACTCCGCTTGGCTCGAACCAGTCCGTACCATTCCACCGTATTCGCCAGACTCTTCCGCTTGCGGACACCAGGAGTATCAATCGCGACAAACGACTTGCTGTCCATCTGGAAGCGGACGTCGATGCTGTCACGAGTTGTTCCGGGAATCTCGCTGACGATGACTCGCTCGGTCTCGGCAAGCTGATTAATGAATGTGCTCTTGCCAACATTACGCCGACCGACGATTGCCAGCTTCAATTCTGGTTCGACTTCCAGATCTTCCCCCTGCTCGGCCTCGGTATCGTCAGGTTCCGGCAGGTTGTTCAGAATGGCCTTCAGCAGGTCGTCCTGATTGCGGTTTCCTTTCACACTGACGGTGACCAGGGGGCAATCAGCCAGTCGATAAAACTCGGCCGCTTCGCGATCGAGTTTGGGAGAATCGCATTTGTTGACGACCAGCAGCTTCGGCTTGTCGATTTTTCGCAGGCGGCGTGAGACTTCTTCGTCCAGCGACGTGATGCCCCCGGAGCCTTCGACGACGAACAGGATCATGTCCGCTTCTTCGATTCCGATCCGAATCTGCGTATCAATTTCCTCGGTCAGTTCCCCCACGTCAACGATTCCGATCCCGCCGGTGTCGACCAGTTCAAAATAGCGGTCATCAACATGCATCAGGTACGTGACGCGATCGCGAGTCACCCCAGCCATCGGATCGACGACCGAGACGCGCTTGTGCGCCAGCCAGTTCATGATGGAACTTTTGCCCACATTGGGGCGGCCAACAATGGCCACTTTGGGAACGGACATGACAAATCTTCTCGAACAGCAGACGCCCGCTGGCGTCTAACTTGTGACCAGGAACAGACTTCGAAGTTCGAAATCTGCGGCAAGAATCGGGTTTTTAACCGACGAACCACGAAGATCGCGGACTCGGAATGCTCCGCTTGACCGATGTCGGTCATCAGGCGGCGCCAGCCCTGCCCGCGGACCGGTGCTGCCGCGCAGCCGGAGGGCGGGGGCGGTATCATAGCGAAAATCGTCCATTCTTTCAGTCAGGAGCAGCAGATTGTTTTCGAGAGACCTCGAACTTTGGGGCCCCCAGTCGTCACTACCGGTTCCCAGTCGATCAGACGCTGAAGCCTATTGCCGTCGTCTGGCGACGTCGCACTACGAGAATTTTCCTCTCGTCTCCTGGCTGCTCCCCAAGGGTCTCCATCAGCATTTCTACAATGTTTACGCCTATTGCCGCTGGGCCGATGACCTGGGGGACGAAGTCGGTGACCGGGCCAGATCACTGGAATTGCTGACCTGGTGGCGACAGCAACTGGCAGCCTGCTACACCGGGGAATTGCGGCATCCGGTTTTTATCGCCCTGAAACCGACGATCGACGAGTTCTCGATCCCCTGCCAGCCGTTTGATGACCTGATTTCGGCGTTTGAGCAGGATCAGCACGTTCGAGAATACGATTCGTTCGACCAGTTGCGAGACTATTGTCGACGGAGTGCCGATCCTGTCGGCCGGCTGGTTCTCTTCCTGTGCCGACAGTCGAACGAGCAGAATATCGCCTGGTCCGACTCAATTTGTACCGGATTACAACTTGCCAACTTCTGGCAGGATGTCGCCCGAGATTTTGACATCGGCCGGATCTATCTGCCGCGCGAAGATTACGAGCGGTTTGGTTACCACCGCGACGACTTCGATGCTCGCAGAATCAATCCAGCGTTTCTGGAACTGATGAGATTCGAGGTCGATCGCGCCCGGCAGTTTCTGGTCGATGGCCTGCCACTGATCCCCAATCTGCCCGGTCCACTTCAAATTGATATCGACCTGTTCGCCCAGGGTGGGCTGAAAATCATCCAGCGGATCGAACGGATTGGTTATCGAGTCTGGGAGAAGCGGCCCAAAGTCACGAAATGGGATGCGATCGGATTGCTGGCACGGGCTCTCTGGCGACGCTGCTGGAGATGAGTGTGACCCACGTCGTTGGAAATCGCACAGCCCGTCGAACAGCAATCTTTATCGAAACTCATTTTAGTCAATACTGACCACTTCACCCCCACCGCGTGTGACCAATGAGACAAGGATATTGATGTTGATGTCCTGCGAAACGAATTTCACGTGCCCGTCGGCGAAAACAACATTCGCTCCCGTGTTATGGAAGCTATAGATATCTCCCTGCTGGTTGTTGCAGTTGACGACGCAGGTTCCCGTAGTTCCAATCGCGCTTTTGCCGTCCTGAGAAGTTCCCGTAACGGTAATTCGATTGTCGGCATCTGCCCAGATCGCACCGGTTTGAATTGCGACTGCCGGCGCGGCAATCCAACCGGTATAGTACTGAGTACTCTTGCCGCATCGTTCTGAGTAAAGGGT
>CAXBSB010000277.1:0-8328 GCA_963977965.1 uncultured Schlesneria sp. | reverse complement strand
GGATCGACGGGCTGGATGTCTTCCGTTTTCAATATGGCCGCAGGTGTTGCCAGTTCACTGGGGATGACGGCTCCGCCAAAACCGAGATCATTGGAGTGGGATGATCCCAGGCTTCTGTGGGTTGTGCGTGAACCCTTTATCAGCCGCACGTCGTCCGCATCCCTTGTTGCAGGGCATCTGGAGGAAGGAACGCAGTTAGAGCTCCAATCGATGACGCCGACCGGCGGCGTCATTTTTTCGGATGGGATCGAAGAAGATTTTCTTGAATTCAACTCGGGGACGATTGCACGGATCGGCGTCGCGCCGCATCGTGCCACCCTTGTCGTAAAGTGAACTCGCGAAATCCGCCCTCAATCAAGTTCCAGATGCCGCCTGAGAAACAGCACCTCGACGGCTCGCTGATAGTCGCTGTTATCACGCTTGCTGAATCCATGTCCTTCGTTGTTGGCGAAGACGGTCCAGACCGGACGTTCACCAGCGCGAACTTTGGCCGCAATCTGCTCGGCTTCGAAAAAGGGGACCCGAGGGTCGTTTCGACCGTGAATCACCAGCAGTGCCGACTTGATCTTGGCGGCGTTATTCAACGGGCTGATTCGTTCAAAGACCTCTCTCATTTTCGGATCGCGTTCATCGCCATATTCCGCTCGCCGCAGGTCAACTCGATAGGCCGCCGTCCGTTCCAGGAATGTCAGAAAGTTTGCGATCCCGACCACATCAATTCCTGCCTTGATTCGATCACCATAGTGAGTTAGCGAGGCCAGCGTCATGTAGCCACCGTACGATCCACCCGCGACGGCAACTCGCGACGGATCCAGATCCTTTTGAGTGGCAATCCAGTCCAGCAGTGCCCCGATATCCTTAACGCTGTCTTCCCGCTTCTCTGCGTTGTCGAGTTGCAGGTAAGTCTTGCCGTATCCTGCGGAACCGCGGACATTGGGACAGATGACTGCGATACCGAGTTCATTGACGTAGTACTGGATAATCGGTGAAAAGAACGGCTGGTACTGCGATTCCGGACCGCCGTGGATACTGATGTAGACTGGGATCGGCTTCGGGCTGGATGTCGCAGCCTGCTTCGGTCTGAAGTAGTATGCGGGAATCTGCCGCCCGTCGAACGACGGGAACTTGATCCGTGTTGGTGTCACGAATGATGCCGGATTCAGCCCGCCGATTTCACTGAACGTCCAGCGAACCAGTTCACCATTTTCGAGTTGGAGCGAATAGGAATCCGCCGGTGCATCGGGGCGAGAAAGAGTGAATCCCAGTCGCTTTCCGTCCGCTGAAAACTCGATCCCCGAAACGATTCCCAGCGGCAGTTTCAATTCCCGGCGACCGCTTCCTCCGGGCATCAAAAACAGCCGACTGGCACCATCTTCGTTGACGGTGAATGCGACGTCACCCGTGGTCGGTTCGACCACAAGATCACTGACGTCCCAGGGAATGTCATCGGTCAGTCCGACAAACGTTTTCTTTTCGAGATCATAGCGCATCAGTCGTCGAAACTCGGCCACGGCATCGGTCGCGATCAGCAGTGACTTGCCATCTGCTGCGAACACCATGGCCCCAACGGCGGCTTTTGCATTACCCGGAAGGATCAGGTCCGTCCCCTGTCCGCTCGCCACGTCCAGAATCGCCGGATAGGACTCATTCGCTGAAACGTAACGGGAAATCAAAAGAGTCTTGCCATCATGTGACCAGTCGTGAGCACTCCAGGTCTGTTTGTCGACCTGCATCAGCAGTTTCATCGATCCTGGTTCACGCGGATTGGCCAGATAAAGGTCAACATCACGCCCATTTCGCTGATTGCTGGTGATCACGATTTGTGAACCATCAGACCGGATCGCAGCGAGCTTATTGCGCGACTTTCCATCCGTGAGCAGCGATGATTTGAAATTGCGGCGATCCAGAAAATAAACCTGATCGTTCTCGTTCCCGCCTGAGTCCATCAGCATCAGGATCGACCCATCGGTTGCTTTGGGAATGAATGTTCCCGAGACAGGCTCATCATGAAACGTGATTTGTTCACGTCGACCACTCGGTTCGTAGACGCGATGCAATTGCGACGAGTTACCGAATCGCGTCCCAATCAGGATTCCCGTCCCATCTGGCGCCCAACCGCGAAACGTGGCTCCTCGAACACTCTGGTACTGAGCCAGCCTCGCTGCCAGTTCTGCCGGGACAACAGGAACATCCTGAGCCTCGATCGCGGCCGGGCGGCGTGGGTCGTCTGCCGACCAGACTGCGGTAACCGATGACAGCAACGCCAGCATGGCAACCACAGAGCCGGAACATAGAAATCTCATGAGGGCATCCAGGGAATGATGTCATTGTGTAACGAATTGCGTCGCCGGAATTGTAAGGAAAAGAAACCTCCTCGTGAACGCAATTCGGATCTTCACTGATTTTGTACCGAGTCCACGGATTCGATTCCGTAGGTAGACAAGCCGACGTGTCGATGGCTGCGTAGCGTTCCTTCTCCGATTCGATCGACAGGCTGGATTTCATGGCAAAGTCACTATGTCTGCATTGCGTGAATGGCGAGGGGAACCGTAAACTTCCGCTCATCAGTTTTTTCTATTTCCATTCGACCGACTGCCTGACCACCCGCACCTTGCGAATCGACGCAAGATGGTGGATGGGCTCTTGTTACCCCGAAAGCGATACCTATGCCCGTCAAAGTTCGCTGCTCGAGCTGCGACAAGGTTTTGACTGTTCCTGATGCTGCACGAGGCAAGGGGGTCAAGTGCCCTCAATGCAACGAACGAATAACGGTTCCTACCGGCGATTCGCAGATTACGAAAGCGGCTGAAAAGCCCAAGAAGAAGCCAGCGGCGAAAGAAAACAAGCCTGTCGACTCTGAGGATGCACTCGCCTCATTGGACTTGCGACGGGCCGAAGATGCCAATGCTCGCATTTGCTCCAAATGTGGCTTTGACATGGGTGATATGGACGAGGAGGAAACGGAGTGTCCCAAGTGCGGATTCGACATTGAATCTGGCGGTTTGGGGGTGAAGGCTCGTAAGAAGCAGATGAAGGGGCCTGATCCTGCGGACTTCTTTCCTGGACTCGCGAAAGGCGCATGGCGTTTCGTCTTCAAGAATCAAATGCTGGCTTGGCGGACGGCCATCTATTCGCTGGTACCGCTTTTGATTTCAATGCTCTGTGCATTCCTCTACTTGTACATTTCGGCCTGGCCTCCACGAGTCTTTTTCGCGCTTTGCTTTTTCGTCGCGTTTCTCGTGATCCCCGGTTGGCTATGGTATCTGGATACCGAAATCATTAAGTTGACGCTGGAACGCAAAGACAAGTTCAAAAAATTGAACTTCGACTTCTTTCTGGCAAGCTCCAAAGGGGTCATTCTTGTGGCCTGGCTGGTCGTAGGTGCTGGCCCCATTCTGTTGCCGTTAGGCGGTCTGGGATACTACCTCGTCAACTACAACGGTCAACCGGAATGGATGATGGGAATCTGTATCGGGATCGGACTGATCCCTGTCATCTGGATGATGCCTATCGTCATGGCACACATGACGATGCCGATATCGATGCCGGGCTGGATGTTCTGGAAGGTCATTCAATACTGGGGACGATCGATCGGCGGAGCTTCCATGTGGTTCCTGTGGTTCGTGATCACCAGCTTGCCACTCGCTGGCGGTGCGGCCGCGATTGGTGCGGTCTGGGGAAATGATATTGTCAATCTTGTGCAGACGATGGAGTCAAATGCAGACATCAGCCGACGAATTCTGGCGGCTGAAAATGCCCCCAAGGGAAAGAATGCCAAACCGGTTGATCTCACTGCGATTGGAAAGCCTGTCGACATCGATCTCAAGCCGCTCATCGGCCCCTGCATCATTCTGTCGGTGATGTGCTTACCGCTGGGATTCATCGGCATGTTCAACATGCGTACCAACGGCCAGTTCGTCTACTACTTCAAGGAACGCCTGGAACTGATCGACAAGGCCAAGGAATACAAGTACGTCGCGAAGAAGCGTAAGACAGAAGATGACGATGATGAACCGGCCACTTTGCAGAAGGACCTCACAGACGGATTGGTAATCGCCATCGTCTTTGCTCTCGTCGGTGGCGTTGGGGGCATGCTGTACGGAACGTTGACTTCCGCGGGCTTGCCAAAAGGTATTTCGTTCGGAGTCCTGCTCGGAACAACTCTTGGGCTGATCTTCGGACTGATTCGTTTGATGATCCTCGCCTTTGATGGAGGCGGATTCTCATGGGAACGAACGCGAAAGCTAACATTTGAGATCATCGGTGCAGTCGTTATCGCTCTGATTACCGTTGGCGTATTCTTGTCGATGGGCGAGACGTTTACATTGCCGCAGTAGTGGACCGACTGAATATAACTACGTCTGCACGATCAATTTCGGTTGTGCAGACGATAATTGTAACGTCCGTCGTCCGATTTGAGATTTGCGGGAAAAAGCGCCGTCACAAGCACGGTTTGATGGATGTCCATCTGGCAGGCTGGACAACCGCCTGAGATCGCTTAGAATCTTAACTAACCCGCTCACCCGCCTTGCCAATCGCCGGGCCATTTGAGTGGACACCGCACAGTCGACGCATCCCATGCGATCGGAACTGAGTCGCGGCCACACGCTTTCGACCCCTGTATCTCGACTTGCGTCGGGGGTCCATCTTACGCAAGATGCGGCGACCGCGCAATTGGAGTGACTCATGGCGAACGACAAAGATCTGTTTGATGACTCGACAATGACATTTGGCGAGCATCTGGAAGTCTTGCGCTTTCACTTGATCAGAGCTCTGATGGGACTTACTGTCTGCGTGATCATTACTCTCTGTTACGGCGAAGAACTTGTTCGCATGATCCGCTATCCCGTCGATCAGGCGCTCCGGCGCGCCAACACCAATGAATTGATCAAAGTCGAGGACAACGTCAAACAAGTCAGTTTTTCTGATTCGTTTTGGCAGATGATTTTCCCACCTGATACGACTGCGGCCACGGAACGGATGAAAAAGGAAGCGACGTCAACCACCGAGCGGCGAAATATCGAAATCCAGTTCTCGGCACATGAATTGGCCGACCAACTTCATCAGGCTTCCCCTGAGCGCTATCCCGCCCCCTCAGACGACCTCAAAGATAAAAACCTGAAGCTGCAAGCAACGTCGGATGCGTTTCTGCAGTTTCGCCTCGGAATCGAGAAAATTGAGCGCCCTGTCACATTTAACGTGCAGGAAGCGTTCGTCACCTACATGAAAATCTCGTTCGTCGCTGGCTTGATCCTTTCCAGTCCGTGGGTCTTCTATCAACTGTGGCTATTTGTCGCAGCAGGGCTGTATCCCCATGAGCGCAAGTACATCCACATGTATCTGCCAATGAGCGTCATCCTGTTTCTGGGGGGTGTGTTTTTCTGCTTTTACGCCGTGCTGCCAACTGTCCTCGATTTCTTGCTCGGCTATAACGGCCGAATGGGCCTGACGGCTCAGATCCGTATTTCCGAGTGGATCAGTTTTGCAATCATGCTGCCGCTGATGTTCGGTATCAGTTTCCAACTGCCCCTGATCATGCTGTTCCTGGCGAAAATCAACCTGCTAACCGTCAAACACTATCTGGAACAGTGGCGAGTTGCCGTCCTGACAATTGCGGTGATCTCGATGGTTCTGACCCCAACGCCAGACCCCATGACAATGCTTCTGATGATGGTCCCCCTGCTGTTGCTGTACGGCTTGGGAGTTGGGCTTTGCTATTGGACTCGCACCCCGGAAAAGGTCGAAGTCGCGACTTAGACGCATCCCATTCAAGAATGGCATTCCCCCGGCGTCGTAATGCAGCGTCAAACCGATGTTCCGACGCGACACGGAAGTGCCCCCCCCGCACTAATATCACGGTAGATGTCGAACACGAACTCTCCGAATGTCCGGGAGGGAATTCTTTCCCAATGATTCCTGTGAAGGATGTCATTCACGCCAGAAGATCTTGAGGCATTTGGCAAAACCTCCTATATCTTCGACGGTTGGCAGACTGCGTCTGCCAATGTGGTGTCGAACGATTGATAACCAGTTTGAAATCAAGGCCTTGCGACACCACTCGACAGACCAGACGGACGGCGAACGGACGCTGTTCCATGGGTTCGGAGAGGATATCGCATGAGACTGCTGTTTGGATGCTTCTGTTCGGCGATTCTGGGAAGCGTTCTCACAATCTGGTTGACCAGTCCTGACAGACATTCAGAACTGGTTGCCCAGGAACGCCATCATGCTTTGTCGCCCGTCGAACGCGTTCGCCCGAATGTGGCGAGAGCCTTCAACATCGACGGCCACACCCCCGAAGAAGCGGTCACGGTTGCGGTCTACGAAGCGGTCAATCGCAGTGTCGTAAACATCACTTCCACGGCAGTCAAAACCGATCGACTACAACTGACCCGTCAGTCTCTCGAAGGAAGTGGCTCGGGCGCCATCATCGATACCGATGGACATATCATTACCAACTATCACGTGGTTGGTGGTGCCAAGGAAATTGCGGTCACGCTGTATAATGGAAAAACGGTTGATGCAGTTCAGGTGGGCGCGGATCCACTGAACGATCTGGCAGTAATCCGGATTGATGTTCCCGAAGAAGATCTTAATCCTGTGGAACTCGGGGATTCCAAATCGCTCAGTGTGGGTATGAACGTTTTTGCCTTGGGCAATCCGTTCGGACTGGAACGAACCTTAACGACAGGAATCATTTCCAGTCTGAATCGATCTCTTCAGATCCACGGCAACTGGAAGATTAAATCGATCATCCAAATCGATGCAGCCATCAATCCCGGCAGTTCCGGTGGCCCGCTACTCGACTCGCATGGTCGCCTGATCGGTATCAACACGGCGATTGCAACCACGTCTGGTCAAAGTTCGGGAGTCGGTTTTGCGATTCCGGTCAGCCTGATCATGCGTGTCATTCCCCAGTTGATGAAGCATGGTCGAGTGATCCGCCCTGAAAGCGGGATCGACAAGGTTTACCAGACCGAAAAGGGACTGCTGATCGCGGAACTTCGACCCAATGGCCCCGCCGAAAAAGCAGGGCTTCGAGGCCCCAAGCTGATTCGTGAACGCCGTGGAATTTTCACAATTGCACGTGTCGACCGAACCGCTGCCGATCTGATCGTGGGCCTCGACGATCAGAAGATCGCCCATGCAGAGGATTTCCTCAGCTATATCGAAGGAAAAAGCCCTGGCGACGAAGTCCATGTGACCGTGATTCGCGACGGCCGCAAGATTCAGGTCGCCCTGAAGTTGGCCACGACTGATCCGAACGACAGATCCGAATGATCCCTCGAAAGTCGTCAGCTACGGTGTCCAGGTGGTATCGACCTCGAACGGGAACATCGGCGACCTGCGATGTTTGTACGGCAATTGAGTCACGTCGGCCGTGGTTACCCCGCGCGTGTTGACTCGCAGGATCGTGGGACAAACAGGTTGGTAGGCTGCCAACGGTGCGTTGACCCCCTTGGCAACCAAGACTCGAAACAATTTCGGATCCAGGCCAAACGCCGTCAGTTGTCGCAGGCTGAACGGGGGCGTACGTCGGGTCGTCAACATGATTGTCAGCAGGCCGTCATCAGTTTCAACGATGGCAGTGTGCCCCTGGTCGAAGCTGGTGAAACCACCGTGACGGACCTGCGTTTCCGAAAAACGACCGTCTCCGACAAACTTCACCTGAAACGCGGCCTGAAACGGAGCTCCGTGGAAATCATCCGTTTTTCCACCAACGGCCAGCCGGACTTTGGCACCAACTCCGACAGCATCTGCCTGCATGACAGCCGTTGGATCATAGAGGCACATGAAGGAAGGGCCAACCTTCTGGCGATGCAGTTCGTGAGCAAGCCAGGTTCCGTTTCCGGGTGAGCCACCACCAACATTATCCCCCATATCCAGCATGCAGATCGGAGATGGCAGTGACTGTGCCTGAGTCACCGCGTCCTCGACCGAGATGAAAGACCCCGCCAGACCGGAACGCCGACGCCACATGGATTGTGCCAACTGATTCGCGAGAGATTGCGCTAGAGAAAGATTCCCGTCGGCCACCACCAGAGCAGACGCTCCCATTTCCGGCACATCCGCATACGGGAAGCCAAGCATCAGACTGGCTGACAGAACGTGAGCCCGACCGCGGATCGCTTCAAAATCAGCGACAACTTCGGTCAGCGGCGGTTCTGACGTACATTGCCGCTCAATGTTGATCACTATCGGTGGGAAACAGGCCGCCTGAACCGGAGTCACTTCACCTCTAAGCGTCCGAGCCATCAATTCGGCGGCTTCTACACCTCGCTGTTCCTGATCGATATGTGGGTTCGTACGATAAGACATCAGGGCATC
>CAXBSB010000276.1:0-8361 GCA_963977965.1 uncultured Schlesneria sp. | reverse complement strand
CTTTCGGTCAGAAGTCTTTCATTCGCCCACTATCGACGTTCCTTTTCGACCGCTGAAAGATGCTGCATTTTGTCCTGAGCGAGATTCGACCGAGTGTAAAGCAGAAGTTTAAGCTCACGGACCGATTCGCCTCGGACACGAATCGGAAACTTGTCGATCAACTTCGGTTCGTCAAAGCCCTTGATGAAATCGGCAGGAAGCAAATGATCGGCCACAACGTAAGCACGATCAACATCAGTCAAATGCTCGGGCGACTGCGTAAAGTGACTTGGCCTGGAAATCTGATCGATCTGCCGACTGTCCAGCCTTTGAAATCGTAACCAGGCAGCCAGCTGATAGGTTGTCGTAAAGACTGGTAAGGTTTCGCCACGAGCTCGAATCGTCCCTGCAATCTCGCGAGTTGCGTCATTGATACGGTACTGGCGGGTGATGCGATCCGCCTCGCTGGGAATCACAGAAAGCGGCTGGATCAAGTGGACGGCCACAACGACAACCGCGATCGACGGAATCAGAAATGATGAGGCAGTTGCTCGACGCCACGAGCGAGACGATTTCACTGTTTCGTACCAGGCTGCCGCCAGCGGCCAGAACCCGATAAACATCACCAGTCCCCAGTTTCCCTGAAGCGGTGCTTGCGTCGACTTGTAAAGGAAGAACGTCATTGGCAGTGCGTACAGACATGTACACGCACGCAGCCGCGGATCATCGCACAACTTCCTGAAGTTCTTGATGACCCACGGATACAGGAAGAACGGAAGAGTTCCAAACAGAAGCAGTTGAACACCGACGAATTCGCCGAACGGCTTCAGTCCGGGACGCGAATCTCCCATGGAGTGTCGCCATTGGAACAGTAGTGGCACGAAATCGTGCTGAATGTTGTGAATCAGAATCGGGGACGCCACAACAAACGAGACTACCCCGTGTGCGATGTATCCCGGTAGCCAACGCTTCCATTGTCGATAGACCATGCAGAAGCTGACAAACCCCGCAGGGACAGCCAGCGCCATGGTGTATTTTCCCAGCACTCCACATCCCAGAACGATTCCTCCGGTCAACCACAGCCACCAGGGAATCGGCAGGGCTTCGACAGGCGTTTCTCCCTCTGCCACGGGAGTCAATCGTTTGTGAACTTCGACCAACCACCAGAGATAACCGGCCCATGCACAGAGCAACGGAGCATCGGGCGTAATCAGCACCGCACCGAACGTGAACAACGGAGTCAGGATGATTCCCGGGAGCAGCGTGCGAGGTCGCGACAGGTGAGCAATGACAGCGACGACAAACACGGTTGCCAGGCAGGCAGGAACACGAAATCCGAAAATACTGTCACCAAACAGGTCCGTGGAAATCCGGATGAGGTAGGCGGTCAGCGGCGGATGATCGTAGTAACTGAATTGAAGCGGACGAGCCCAACTCCAGTAGTAAACTTCATCGTCAGCGGCAGGCAGCACCGCAGCAAGTCCCAGATAAACGGCGAGTAACCCGGCGATCAACCACGCATCCCTGCGGAACCCCGCGTTCATCGTATTCTCGCTCCCCGGTAATCAAGGTTGTGTTGGCCGAACGGTTTTCCACTTCAAATTCCGGCAATCTTGACCGGTCTATAGCAGGATCTGCAAAACGCAACAAGATCCGTGGCTGGCACTTGCCTGCATGCGGGGTCGCTGCAACTTGACGCTGTTGCTCGATGTCGACACGATCTTGAAAGCTCCCCATCTTTCATCCCTGTGTGAGGACGATTTCCATGAGTACTTCGTCGCCTGAGGCGGCCGCCGTTGGAATGTTCGCTCATTCGGACTTAACGCGGCGTCATCTGCTGGCCTGGGCAGCACTTGGGATCATTGGAATTCCCGCAAATCAGTTGTTGGCTCAGTCTGCCGAAAAAACCGTCCCTGCGATTACACCTTTAAATCGCTTTCCTCGCATGATGCAGGAACATCTGAGCGCCAAGGTCGCTGCCGCTCAGAAATTGGCCGAATTGCGACAGGCGAAACTGACCACTCGTGCGGAAGCGGAAGCTCACGTCGAGTCCCTCCGCGGGCTGATTCGCGAGAGTTTTGGTCCATTTCCCGAACGAACGCCCCTCAAGCCCCGTGTGACCGGGGTTGTTGAACGCGATGCCTACCGAATCGAAAACGTGATCTTTGAAAGTCGTCCGGGATTTCTGGTCACTGCGAATCTGTACGTACCAAAGGGACGCCCCTTCCCGCTGCCGGGTGTTGTCGGTTCATGCGGGCATTCTTCCAATGGCAAGGCTGCTGAGGCCTATCAGTCGTTCGCACAGGCTCTGGCCCGGCAGGGATATGTTGTGCTGATTTTCGACCCGATCGGCCAGGGAGAACGTATTCAATATCTGGACGAACACGACCACGCAAAATCAACCGTCGGGATTGGTGTGAGTGAGCACCTGCTGGGGGGGAATCAGCAGTTCCTGGTGGGTGAGTTCTTCGGGTCGTGGCGGGCCTGGGACGGCATCCGGGCTCTCGATTACCTGCTGACTCGCAGTGAAGTCGATCCGAAGCACGTGGGTATCACCGGCAATTCCGGTGGTGGAACGATGACGATGTGGCTCAGCGGGGTCGAGTCTCGCTGGACGATGTCTGCTCCCAGTTGCGCCGTGACGTCGTTTCGTCGCAATTTTGACAATGAACTTCCCGCTGATACCGAACAGTGCCCACCGCTGGTCTTGAAGCTGGGACTGGATCACGGAGATTTTCTCGCAGCCATGGCTCCCAAGCCAGTTATCATACTGGCCGCCGAGCAGGACTACTTTGACGCACGTGGTTCAACAGAAACCTATCACCGACTGAAGAAACTCTGGTCGCTGCTCGGAGCAGAACAGAATATCCGGCTGTTCATCGGTCCGAATGAGCACGGGTACACTCAACCCAATCGAGAGGCCATGTACGGGTTCTTCAATGAGCAGACGCATGCATCAAAGGGAAGTGCCGAGCCGACTCTCGTGATTGAAAAAGACCAAACATTGTGGTGTACCCCGAAAGGCCAGGTCGCCGATCTGGGATCAGCCACTCTCTTTTCATTCACGCAAAAGGTGTCGCTGCAGTTGACGGAGAAGCGAGGAAAGCCCGATGCCGCCTCGTTGGTGAAGCACTTGAGCTCGCTCATTCCACCGCGTCCCGAGTCACCTCCTGATTACGATATCCTACGGACGATTGGTGGCCGCAAGTATCCCAAGGCGAGTTTCACGACGTATGCCATTCAGACGGAACCGGGTGTCAAAGCCGTTGTCTATCGTCTCGACGACAAGGCGAAGTACTCGCGACCGCCTGTTGGACCGGTGCGATGTATCCTTTACGTCTCACATCAGTCGAGTGATGTCGAACTGAGAGACGACGCGTTTCCAAAGGAACTGATCGCAGCAGAGCCGGGAACGGAATTCTACGCGGTTGACGTTCGCGGGATCGGCGATTCACGACCTGACACGTGTGGAACGAACCAGTACCTTTCGCCGTACGGCAGCGACTATTTCTACGCGGCTCATTCGATCATGCTGGGAGAACCTTATCCCGTTCAGCGAGCCTATGACATCCTGCGAGTTCTGGCGTGGTTGAAGTCGACGGGCCGCACCGAAATTCACCTCGCCGCAAATGGATGGGGAACAGTTCCGGCCACGCTGGCCGCAGTTCTTTCTGATGACGTCAAGCAGTTGACGTTCAAACACGCATTGACATCATGGACCAGCGTCGCTGAAACCGAACACTACCATTGGCCCCTGTCGTCGTTCATCCCGGCAGTTCTGAAGAGTTTTGATCTTCCGGACTGCTATCGAGTTCTGGAGAGCAAGAAATTACGTCAGATCGAACCGTGGGGGCCGACGGCTGGCAAGTAATCCGTCAGGGATTCTGCTTTTTCATATAGTCGTCGCGAATGGAGTTTAACTGCTTCCAGATCGCGGCGTCGCGCGCCTGCGGTGAGACGCAGGCAAACAGGTAATTGCGGTTATCTTTTGTCCACGTCCGAATCTCCAGATTCAGCTTTTGCGACTTCTTTGTCGCAAACGGTTCAACCCATTCCAGAGTCGCCGTGTAGACCGTCGGCGAGTCCGCGGACTTTTCGCCCGGCTTGGCGTCGGATTTCACCCGTTCTAATTCCATCGTGAATTTCGCAGGGTCGACATCGGGGACTTTCCCATTTAGAACAGCCTTGCACAGGCCACGGTAGTATTTCAGGAATTCCTCTTTCACAACCGCCTCGGTCAGTGCGGGCTTTGCCTGAAGTTCGAAGACGAATGCGTAGCTGAAAAACGAATCCGATGCCGGCTTCATCATGCCGGGGGCAAATCGGATATGTTCCGCACCTTTCAGGGCCATATCCGGGGCAAAGCCTGGAGGAAGCGAGATCGTCTCACCCGACCAACCTTCGGGGGCTGCGAGTTTGAACGTGTTGGGCTCATCGGCATGGACAATCGCTGCAGACATCAGCAGACCGAACGCAAAGAGACGAAACATGAGCATCTCCGACTGATTTGAGGATCGAGTCAGTAATGTCGAGACAAAGGATGGTTAGGCTTACAAACTTGCTTCAACGCAAACGGTTGCGAACTCTTTCGCGGCTGTCCTGAGTTTTGCAATGTCATCGTCAGTGCCTGTCATTTTGTCGGCACTGACTTCTTTCCCTTTTTCAAACCGGTACTTGCACAACCACTCACCGGCCGGGCCACGGACTGCTACACCGCCATTCCCGTCACTCCCCGTGAACGAGAACCAATGATCCTTCGCGTCTATTGCACGGTTCGCTCCTGCAGTGGTCACTGCCCCATCAACTTTCATCTCAACCGCGACATCCTTCCATTCGGACGATTTGGCCAACCCTTCGCGAATTTTCTTCTCGACAACAGCTTTGTCAGGCTTGGATCCGCATCCCGTGATCAGAAATAACCCAATCGCCAGTCCGATGGCGAAACCGAATTGAGACTTGAGACTGAAAGACATTTGTGAAACTCCTGGCCGTTTAAGTTGTGACGATCGAGATTACCTTGTCGAACACCAGGAAGAATTTCAAGCAGCATGTCTGAAGTGGTCTGTAGCTGCCTGTTGTGGCTACTCTCGGTTTCTCTGCGAATTCGATGTCGTTACACTGAAACTCCGCAGGTGCGTGTCCTTCCTTAACTCAGTCCGAGACTCCTATGACTCAAGCCATTCAGTTTCCCGGTGAATCGAAATCGAATGCTGTCCGCCAGGTCGTCGCCGAACGCGAACCTGTGGCACTTCGGACGTTTACGCCTTCTCAGGCGGTCTTTGCGAAATCCGCCGGGGTCTATCATTGGACTCCCGAAGGTCGCAAACTGTTTGACTTTTCATCGGGTGTACTTGTTGCCAATCTCGGACATAACCCTCGCCGCTGGATGCAGCATTTCGCCAGCTACATGAATTGGACTCCCGAGGCTTTGTTCGGCTCACCCGCATCTGCCGACGAGTACGTTCCAGCGATTACGATGACGGCCTACAACGGCATCACCGAAATCGAAACCATGGCAGTTCAGCGACTGCTCGCGAACCTGCGGCGAGCCAAGGGAAGTGATCGGATCGACACGATTGTGTGGGCCGCATCGGGCTCCGAAGCGATCCAGAAAGCGTTGTGGGCCTGCCTCGCTCGCGATCGGACTCGCGACATGATCATCGCAACTCGCTACGGCTTTCATGGGAAGAAGGGCCTGGCAAATGCCGTCACTGGTTCCGAAAAGGATGCCGAACGCGATCCTCGCGTGAAATTTGTCAGCTTCCCCATGGAAGAAATCATCGATGCGGGATTTGATCCTGCCGCAATCGATCTGGCTCGGTACCGCGCTGAACTGGATGACCTGTGGCGTCAGTTTGGCCGCAAACTGACATGCCTGATTACCGAACCTTACCTCGGGGGCGGTGGCAGCTTTCATCCGACACCGGCTTATCACCAGATGCTGCAACAGTTCTGCCGTGAACATGACCTGCTCTTCATTTTTGACGAAGTGCAAGCCAATTTCGGACGTACGGGATCGATGTATGCGTTCGAAGAATACGGAATTGAACCAGACATGGTCGTACTGGGGAAAGGCCTGGGGAACGGCGTGCCCGTGGCCGCAGTCGCCTCCCGTGGAGACACCTTCGGTGTCATGAAGTACGGGGAAGCCTCGGATACGTGGAGTGCCAATCCGTTGTCATGTGCAGCCGTACTGGCGACGCTGGACGAGTTCGAATCGACCGACGTCCTGAAAAATGTTCGTGAACTGACTCCAGTCTTCCTGAGTGGCCTGAATCGCTTGAAGCAGACCGGGTTGGTCAGTCACGTCCGCGGTGAAGGGATGGTTTTTGGCTTTGAGTGTGCTCCGGTTGGGAAACTCTCTGCTGGCGAGGTCGCAGCAAGGATCGTGGAAGCCTGCTATCTCGGTCAGAATGACGTTGGAATTCATCTGCTGGGAGCTCTCGCCGGGAAAGTCCTGCGAGTCAGCCCTCCACTGACGATTACCAAAGCCGAGGCGCAGACATCGCTCGACCTGCTCAACCAGATCGTGGCGTCCCTTGCAGCTCGACTTCGCTGAAAAATGCGGTGTGTGAACAGGTTTTCGAGGCAATGCGAAGACCTGTTCGGCCACGCCAGTGACGTGTCGACTCGCCGTTTTCTCCGAGAAACTCGACGAGACGATTTTGCCAGAAAAATGTTTGTCCGTGGGTCATTGCTTGACACCGCCCACATATCGGGCGAAGCTGATCTACGCCCAAATGCGGTTCACTCCGCCCGCCAGGTTTTCCCGCCCTTGTGAATTGATCGCTTGCAGTCTTTACAGAGAAATCTGCCTGCCTGCGTTCGGCTCGCCTCGTGACTAGGAATGCACCATGAAGTGCCTCGCCCGATTTGTCCTTGCTGGATGGATGTTGTGCCTCGTAGTGAGTAGCACGTTCGCTCAGGAGAACCTTGAGCCGAAAATTGCCGAACAGCAGAAGGCCGCCGACGAAGCCAAGGCACGACAGGTCGCGGGGGAACCAGCCGTTCAGGCGGCACGGGCCAAGGCAAAGGAACTGTCGACCGCCATCACCACACTGAAGATTGAGCAGAATAAGGCCGAAGCGGCTGTCAAAGACGGCGAAGGCAAGTTGCCTAAACTGCAGGAAGCCGCCAAGAAGGCGACCGACGATAAGACCAAGCTGGAAGGTGAATCTGCTGCAGCCGCAAAAGCAGCCGAAGACGCGAAGGGAAAAGACACGGAAAAGGCGGAAGCCGATAAGGCGAAGGCTGCGGCTGATAAGCTGGCCGCCGCCGTCAAGACGTTCGAAGACGCCACCAAAGCGGTGCAGACCACCGAAGAGACGATTGCCAACTCCAAGAAGCTGATTGCCGAGCAACCAGCCAAAATCACCGCCGCTGAACAGGCCAATACCGCCTTCCAGCCCGAATTGCAGAATGCAGAAGCCGCATACGCCGCACTGACCAAGGAAGCCATCGCAAAGCAGGTTGAACTCGAAGCAACCCTCGTGCAGGCAGGTAAACTGGTCTCGTTTGCCAAATCCGTGGCGCCGATCTTTTCACAGCGATGCCTGGCTTGCCATAACGCTCGAACAGCCAAAGGGCGTTTGAATATGGAAACCTTTGCCAACCTGATGAAAGGTGGCGAAAACGGTGCATCGGTCGTCGCTGCCAAGCCCGGTGATTCTCTGCTTCAGACGATGATCGAAGATCACTCGATGCCCAAAGACGCTGACCCGCTGACCAAAGATCAGATCGCTGTCATCAAGAAGTGGATTGAAACGGGAGCACGCCTGGATGCCGGAGTCACTGCAACAGCCACTCTGATCACCATTATCCCGAAGCCGACTCAACCTGCTCCTCCAGAATCTTATCGAGTCCCCGTTCCGGTGATGGCTCTGGCGTTCAGTCCCGATGGGAACCTGCTCGCCTCTTCTGGTTATCGTGAGATTCTGTTGTGGAATCCCAACGATGGTCAACTTGTTCGACGCATTTCGAATCTGGCAGAACGCCCCCACGACATTGAGTTCACCGCTGACGGCAAGACGATCGCTGTTGCTGCTGGTACTCCTGGCCAGCTCGGCGAAGTTAAGTTCTTCAATGTAGAAAACGGTGCTCTGGTTGCTGACTTGTTCACAACGGATGACGAAGTCTTTGCCGTCGCCTTCAGCCCGGATGGAACTCGCCTGGCGGCCGCCGCTGCGGATCGTTCAATCCGCTTGTTCGACGTCGCCAGCCGCCAGCAGCAGAAGTTGATCGAAGATCACGCGGACTGGGTGATGGATGTCGCATGGTCTCCAGACGGAAAGAAGGTTGCTACCGCCAGCCGTGACAAAACGTCGAAGGTCTTCGACAGCACAACCGGCGAATCTCAGTCGACGTTCAACGGTCACGGCCAGC
>CAXBSB010000275.1:0-8386 GCA_963977965.1 uncultured Schlesneria sp. | reverse complement strand
TTAATGATACGGCGACCACCGAGATCTACACTCTTTCCCTACACGACGCTCTTCCGATCTGCCGAAAACGCACGGCTTTTTCGAGGACTCCAAAACCGTGGCACCCCGCATGGTCGGCTTCCTGTGACTACAAAAGAACGACTGCAACCCTGCTCCCAGTTTGCCCGAGTTGAAATTGACGGACTTCCGGGGTTCTGATATCGCACACGCGTGTACGAATGCAGGCAATGAGGCCGTTGTATCAAAGCGCGAACGAATGACTGATCGAGCGCCGTTCTCACTATCGAGGAATTGGGGCGCGATCATTGGTCGCCGAACTCCTTCATTTTCCGAGAACCGACCTGCGGCTTTCGCTTCTTCTCCACTTTCGCTGCGAATGAATGTCTCGTGGGCATTCGTCGGTTTTGCCACCTACGCAGCATCGCAGTGGGTGACTCTTGCTATTGTGGCTCGATTCTGCGGTCCTGATGGACTTGGCAAGTTCGCTCTGGCACTCGCCACTTCGGCGCCTGTCATGCTGTTTGCAGGACTGGAACTGAGGCTGGTTCAATCCGCCGATGCAGAACAGAAGTTTTCCTTTGCGGAATACCTTGCACTACGACTGCTGGGAATAGGCGTCGCTCAGACACTGATTGCCGGCATTGGATTTGTTTGTGGGTACCACCATCTCGAATCCAGCATCCTGATGGCAGTGGCATTCTCGAAGGGAACTGAGGCCATCGCAGATGTTTTCTACGGCCAGTTCCAACAGCGCGAGCGAATGGATCTGATCGCACGTTCTTTGATCCTGCGATCCATGATCTCAACTTTTGTGTTTGGTTTCGTGATGTATGTTACTGGATCTCTGGTTGCCGGGATCTATGCCCAGTCGATTGCCTGGATGGTGATCCTGTTCGCATTCGATATCCCATCGGCCAGGCAATTCCTCGACACGACGTGGTCCGGGCTGATTCGTTCGCGAATCGTTTCATCACGCATTTGGGCGTTAGCGATTCTCGCAGCACCCGCCGGGCTGCGGTCGATGCTTGTGTCATTCGAAGCCAACATCCCTTATTACGCACTGCAGTGTTTTTCGGACGAACGCGCCATTGGTGTTTTCGCCGCGATGGCCTATTCCCTTATGATCGTTCAAACATTTGCACGATCGCTGAATCAACCTGCAGTCCCGCGGTTTGCCGTTCTATTGAGTCAGCACGATCATGCGGCATTTGCAAAGTTGCTTTGGCGTCTTTGCGGAATCGGCCTGGCAATTGGACTCGTTGGGCTGACGGCTACGGCTGTTTTCGGGAAGTTATTTTTAACGCTGGCCTACGGGGCAGCGTTTTCGAGGGAAAGTGACATTCTGGTCATTCTGATGGCCGCTTGCGGACTAAGGATGGTTTCCCTTCCTGTCGCTGCCGCAATGACAGCCGCCAGTCAATTTGTGGGACTGTTTCGAATTCAGGCAGCTGCTGTCGCAGCGATGGTGGTCTCAGCGATTCTGTTCGTCCCGTCCCTCGGTCTTCTCGGAGCAGCCCTTTCGGCGCTGTTTGTTTCTCTCGTCATGCTCATCGCCCATCTGCTGGCCGTCAAGACTCTTCTGCGTTCTTGAAATGGGCCGCTTTCTGAAGCGAATTTGAGCGAATCGACGATTTTTGGTGTGGAATGCGCCAAGCCTAACGACATTGTCAAGATTGAGCTTCGCACTGACGATACCGAAAGGGTGGGTACGCGTATCGCGACCCAACAGTTACCGAGATCGCGACTTTCTGGGGGGAAAGCCAATCTTGAAGAGTCCCAATTTTTTTATTGTTGGTGCGCCAAAGTGTGGCACAACCGCACTGCACACGTACCTTCAAGGGCACAGGGATATCTTCCTGCCGCGAATCAAAGAACCTCACTTCTATCTCACAGATGTTGACGGCTACCCAAGAATCACTTCGCGACGCGAGTACAACGCGTTGTTTCGGGGAGCAACCGATCAGCATCTGGCCGTTGGCGAGTCTTCGGTTTTCTATCTTTACTCGCAGGAAGCCGTACCAAATATTCTGAACGACCATCCTGACGCAAAGTTTATTGTCCTGCTACGTGATCCTGTTCAGCTCGTTCAATCTCTTCATTCACAATATCTGTACGGATTTTTTGAATCTGAACAATCGTTCGAGGCTGCCTGGGGACTTCAAGAGGAACGTCGTCGAGGTAATAAACTTACCGACTGTTGCAGCTTTCCAGAACTCCTTCAGTACAGTCAGGTGGCGATGCTGGGTGAACAGGTCGAACGACTTCTGGAGCATGTTCCCGCAGAACGAGTTCTGCTGATTGACTTTGACGAACTGCAAAACTCATTTCGTAGTGTCTACGTGCGCTCGCTCGATTTTCTTGGCGTTCCGGACGATGGCCGGAAAGAGTTCCCCAGAGTTAACGGGAATCGTCGGCATTCAAAACCATGGCTCTCACGAATGCTGATGCATCCGCCATTTCCGTTGAATCACATGAAAAATGCCGCCAAGAAATACCTGCAACTGCACGACACCAAAATCATGGCGTGGATCTATGAGAGGATGCAGGTTAAAGAAAAACGACCGCAGCTTCACTCGGACTTCATTCAGTCACTGCATGAGCATTTTGCGATGGATCAGCAAAGGCTCCAAGCGCTGCTCAACCAAAGTCTCGCCAAGTGCGCTTGATACAAAGCGAATTGATCTCGAGTGATCAACGTGGCGCTGCGGGTGCAGGACCAAACCGCAGCGAGGTCAGGAATTCACGATCGCGATTGGCCAGTGCTTCGACTAATCCTGTATCGACAGTGACAGACAGGGTTGCCTGCCGACCCGATGGATCAGCAATCAGATAGAAGATCCACGTCAGGGGGCGCTCTCCGTCAACGCCCGTAGCGACAATTCGCAGGATGTAACGTCGGTCCGTCGCTGGAAGAACTTCGCCCGTTCCGATAGTTCGCAGTCGCTCACCCATCGCCTGACGAATATCTCGCTGAAATTCCATTTCTGACAGATGTTCACCCGGCTTCGCTGGTGTGATCGGGGCCAGATCGCATTGAGCGACAAAATTACCTTCGTCAATCAAACGAAAGATCGCAGCCTTTTCCTGAATCTTCCAGAGATGCCAGTAACGTGGATATTCGAATCCGATGTTCCAGGGTGACTCAAATCGCAAATACCGAGCGGTCGGTTGTGGTTCATTGATTGCGGAATCAACCAACTTCTGATCGTTCAGCTTTCCAGGCGTTGATGCGGGGCGTCTTAGCAATCTCACTCGTGCCGTGAATTCGAATGCAGGTGAGACTGGGCCAAACCCACGTTTTTCCACCTGAGTAAAGTCACACTGCGAAATGCATTTCTGGGTCAGGTCATATTCGAAGAATCCATTCACAGTGATCTGGCTGACAGCCGATAGAGCGGCTCCTTCCAGTGTCCCTTCCAGCTTGATTCGTGCGATCTGCTTTTCCACGCTGCTGAGAGTAAACGTGAGCTCCCCTTTGACTACGGCGTCCAGAGCTGTCAGCATTTGAAATGCCCAGGTGGGAGCAGTCCATTTGTCTCCCACGGAAACAGGCTTTGATGGGAGCAGCGCCATCAGCGCGAGACTGTCTGCAGGAGATCGAACCAGATCCAGTTCATTCGAAGTCAGTGCCCCCCCGAGGCTATAGAGCTCAACTCCATCGGAACGCCCTTGAGCAACCATCAACTTCAGAGTATTCGCAAGTTGGGACGTCGACTTCTGGCCACCCACTTCAATATCTGCGTGAGTCTGTTCGTATTCACGCAGCGATCGAAACGATTCCGATTCCGTCCCTGGCCCCAGTAAACGTCGCTCGCGATAGGAAAGCGCGGCAGATGCAACGAGTGGCAATGGGTCGATCTTGGGCGATGGCTGAGTCTTGCCTGTGATATCGATTCGAGTTCCGACTCCGAAAACTCGCGTATCGTCAACCGGTTCTTCCAGTCGGTAGGTATCCGCTGCCTGTGCGACAACGCAGATCGACATTGCAAAGGCGAGCCAAGCCATCCGTGACCAGCGCATGTTCCAATCCTTCTTATGAGCGCGTCGGCAAGTCCCTGATCTCAAGCATCCTGTTCAAATGATCGCTGGACATTCGCAATTTGTGAACGCTCGTGCATTGCCATTGCCGAGGCCACAAGTCCATCCAGATCAAGACCGATCTCGGCAAGCAGTTCTTCACGTTCACCGTGCTCAATAAACCGATCTGGAATCCCCAGGCATTTCAGATGACTCGTCTCAACCCCCGCGGCGTTTGCAGCCTCCAGTACGGCAGATCCAAATCCTCCGCAGACGGTGTTCTCTTCGACGGTCAGCACGAAGCCCGATTGCTCCAGGGCTCGCAGGATCACGTCTTGATCGATCGGCTTGGCGAACCGGGCATTGATAACGCCAACGTCGAGACCTTCCTCGCGAAGTCGATCTGCCGCACGAACACAGGTGGGGAACAAGGCTCCGAAGGCGATAAACATTCCATCCTCGCCCCAACGCCACACTTCAGACTTGCCAAGGGTAACTGGGCATTCAGGACGCTCGACAACTTCGGTATTCGCCTTCGGATAGCGGATCGATGTTGGTCCCGAATGAGTCAGAGCGAAATCCAGCATCGGCGCGACATCCAGATCGTCCCCCGGAGCCATGACAGTCATGTTCGGGAAGATCCGCATGTAGCTGTTGTCAAAGACACCGTGATGCGTCGGTCCATCAGGACCTGCCAGTCCGCCGCGATCGAGACAGAACGTGACCGGCAGGTTCTGCAGTGCGACTTCCTGGAAAATGTGATCAAAACTTCGCTGCAGGAACGTGCTGTAGATGTCCACGATAGGTCGCAGGCCAGACTTTGCCATCCCACCAGCGAACGCCACCGTATGGGCCTCGCAGATCCCCGTATCAAAGAATCGATCTGGGAAATCCTGGCGGATCTTCCCAAGTTTATTCCCTTCGCACATCGCGGCCGTCAGGACGCAGACCTTCGGATCTCGCTGCATCGAATCGTAAATCGCGTCGCTCATCGAATTCGTATAGGCGCGCGATGACGACTTTTTCACCGAGAGTATTTCATGCCGGGAACTTCGTTCGAACGGCGGTGGGGCATGGAACATGACGGGATCTTCACAGGCAGGATTGAACCCATGCCCCTTTTGCGTGAAGACATGCAGCAGTACCGGACCGCTGACTTCCTTGACCATTTCCAGATAACCGCGAAGCGAAACAAGATCGTGCCCATCGACAGGGCCGATGTATCGGAATCCCATTTCTTCGAACAGCATTCCACCGTGCAGAAACCCCTTAATGGCATCCTTGAACTGTCCGATCGCCTGCCTTGACGAACGTCCGACCAGTGGAAGTTTGTTCAGCAGCCAGTTCACATCACGTTTCAGGCCGTTATAGAATGGTGCGACACGTGCTTTATCCAGGCACTTCGCAAGCCCCCCGACTCGAGGGCAAATTCCCATCTTATTGTCGTTCAGGATCACCAGCAGATCCTTTTTCAGCTCAGCGGCATTGTTCATCGCTTCGAAGACGACGCCTGACGGCAACGCCCCGTCGCCGATGACAGCAACCGATTTGCGTCCAGCTTGTCCGAGCAGGTCATCCCCCGCCTTCATCCCGAGAACCGTGGAAACACTGGAACCCGCATGGCCAGTCATAAACAGGTCGTAATCGCTTTCGTTGGGATTTGGAAACCCCATCAGACCGCCACGGGTGCGAATCGAACCAAAACGGCCAAAGCGCCCTGTAATCAATTTGTGAGGATAAATCTGGTGACCTGTGTCCCAGATCAGACGATCCTTTGAAAAGTCGAAGACGAGATGTAAAGCCAGGCAGAGTTCCACGACCCCAAGGTTACTGGCGAAGTGAGCGGAACGCTCCTGCACGAGGTTACAAAGCGCCTCACGGATTTCATCCGAAAGTTGCAACAACTGCTGATCGCTGAATTCTCGAAGATCCAGCGGCGATTCAATCCGCGGCAGAAGTTCGAAATCTTTCATGATGGCTCTTTCGGGATTATTCGCTGTCGCGATGACAAGGTGTAATGAATCACAGTACGCGAGGCTCAGTGGTCTCGCTGAGTTACAAACTTTGCCAGTTCGATCAACTTATCTGCACGGCGTCCCAGCGGTTGCAACGCTGCACAGGCATCGTCAATTAACGCATCCGCCTTACGACGGCTTTCTTCGATTCCCAGCAGTCCCGGGTAGGTCATTTTTCCCAGCGACGCGTCCTTTTGAACCTCTTTCCCGAGTTTCGCAGCGTCACCCGTGACATCCAATAAGTCATCCGCAATCTGAAAGGCCAAACCAACGCATTTTCCGAAATGTTCCAGCCGATTGATCAAATCTCGCTCTGCCTGGGCGACACGGGCCCCCAGAGTGACGGCGCTGGTCAAGAGACGCCCCGTCTTACGACGGTGGATTGCTTCGAGTTGGCTCAAACTGCATACGGGATCGTGAATCGTTGATGGGCCCGCGGCTTCCGCTTCCAGATCGGCAACCTGACCTGCCACCATCCCACACCAACCTGAAGCACTGGCGAGATCGGCACAGCAGGCTGCGGCAACAGGCGCTGGTGTGAATTGAGCAATCACTTCGAACGCCAGCGTCAACAAAGCATCCCCAGCGAGGATGGCCATCGCTTCGCCGAAAACTTTATGGTTCGTCGGGCGTCCACGGCGAAGGTCATCATCATCCATGGCGGGAAGATCATCGTGGATCAACGAGTAGGTATGAACCATTTCAATGGCACATGCTGACGGAAGTGCTGCCTCAATACTGCCACCACACGCTTCAGCGGTGAGCAAGACCAGAAGCGGGCGCAGTCGCTTCCCCCCCGCCAGAAGGCTATATGCCATCGACTCACGCAGCTTCGGTGGACAGTCGGTAGCAGAAGTGAACGAACCGGCGCTGACATAGTGAGCCAAGCGCGCATTTACGAGTTCTCGTAAGGCGACGAGATCCGATTCGAGGGAACCACCCTGAACAGCCATGCCAGCGTCCGCGTCCTTGCGCCACAAACATTTCTGAAACCACACAACGTCGTGGGCCAGATTTCCACATTCCATCAACGGAATATGTTACCGCTGAGAAACATCGGCGCAAAGGGGGAAGGGCAGATTCGGCAGATTCGCAGGGACATTGCAATTCTGGAGTTGGGCTGGAACCGTCATTTCCGCGAAATAAAGGAGCCCAGTTCATGTCACATTTCGCCCATCGACCACCGGTGACTTGCAAGACGGCAGTGTTTGGATTTTGCATTCGAACAGAGACCAATTCAATTCACGTCGTAGATTCTCAATTAGTTCCGACACCCTGAAAAAACCAACAGCCGCGACGAAACTCGGCGCGGCCGTGCACAATTCAAGAGAGTCAAATTGACTAGCGTTCCAGCCGGTAGCAGCCAGAAGCTTCGTCGTGAACGATCCCCTCAGTGTTATACAAGCATTGATACAGCACGTTGCGAAAGTTCTTGCTGCTGCTCTTGTAGCCCGTCTCGGTAACCTTTCCTGCCAGGTCAGCAAGGGTGAATCCCTTCTTGTTCTTGCCGAGAATCTCCAGAACAACAGCACGCAGCGATCGGTCATTCTTGACGCGGCGGCGACGACGACGCATCCGCCCGATTGTTCCGCCTTCGCCCACGATTTCCTGAATTTCCGCGTCGATCTTATCCAGCTCCTTCTGGGCTGCATCTCGTCGCTTAGCCAGTTCTTGAAGCTGGCTCTTACGTTCATCCAGAATACGTTCCAAGTCCGCTACGCTGAATCCGGCTTGCCCCCGTGACATGCTAAAGACCTTCCTTTAAAGTAATAATTGGGCCCGCTTTTCATTGTGACCACGTTACATAGGATTGCAGTCGCTTTCAATTCACATCGGTGCCGGAACGGCTGTTTTTGCCAAAAGCACTTAAGACATTGTGAATTAGTTTGCCAAGAGGGCTATCGATAGTTTCGATATCACGTCAGTGCAGGAATGCATTCATCGGGGTTCATTCAGCACATCTAGTGATGGATTCATAATTGCCATGCAGTTGCCACTTGATGCCTGTCGATCAAAATGGCGACACAGGCCAATGCGGATGCAGCAAGCTGTGGCGTGACGTGTGGCGGGGTGTTTTATTGTGACGCAGACTGCGATGCTCGCAATCGCGAATCAACTGACGCAAAAAAGTTTGCGTAGATTGGGAGGATGTTTCCGCAAGGATCTGGAAAATCGGGTTCCCGTCAAACTGAATGCTGAAGATTCACTGAAGTGACGGATCTCTCGCCCTTAATTGAGGAAAAGTTCAGGTTGACCTTTTCAACAGTTCTCTGTTATAGCCCAACGGCGAGCCGGGCGATGGGTGGCTAAACCCGGCAGTCGCGGGGGCATCGGATACGCGGTTCTCGCAGACT
>CAXBSB010000274.1:0-8455 GCA_963977965.1 uncultured Schlesneria sp. | reverse complement strand
AACTCCAACGGAGTTGCGTCTTAAAGCCCAGGGTTGCTCACGAAGTGAGCTACCCTGGGTCTGGACGATCCCAACCGCGTACCCCGACGGGGTTCCGTCCTCATACTTGACGTAACCCATTCTGGGTAAATGAATCTCCTGTACGCATTCCCTGGGTAGCCGCGAGACGCGGCAACCCAGGGCTATATGACATAACTCCTACGGAGTATTGTTGACGACAAGTCCGCCGAAATCAGTCCAATTGACCTGACACCAACGGCTCTTCAGCAAAAGGAACTGAGTTCCCACCTCGCGGTAATGACAAAGCACCTGTTTCCTGCCCCGCTTCAAAATGGCAATCGTCCTGGAATTGCCGTGAACCACGGTTGATATTCCAGTGTCAGCGACGTATCCCGATGGCAGTCACTTCTGTCGAACCGAATTCCATCACACTGAAATCAAAGGCGTCCCGTGCTCCTGACGCTTTCCACCACATATCAACCTGCGACCGACCTTGGATTCCTGCTGCATAAGCATCCGGATCGGTGCCAGTCGTTTGACTTGAGCTTCGGGAAGGCCCATGTCTTTTACCCGGAAACATCAGCCGAGCGGACATCCGCAGCACTGCTGCTCGACGTCGATCCGGTCGGGATGGTGCGAGGCAAAAGCCGCGATCAGAGCTTTTTACTCGACCAATATGTCAATGATCGCCCGTATGTTGCGTCGTCGTTTCTGAGCGTCGCGATCGCTCAAGTGTTCCGTTCCGCAATGTCTGGACGTTGCAACGACCGCCCGGAGCTGGCTGAAACAGCAATCCCGCTAACCGCCCGGATCGATGTCCTTCCGGTTCGCGGAGGGGAAGACTTTGTGGAGCGAATCTTTGGCCCACTGGGGTACAAGGTCCAACTGACTCGTCATCCGCTTGATGAACGATTTCCAGAATGGGGAGAAAGCCCCTACTTCACAGTCACCATTTCGGCAACGTGCCGACTGGCCGACCTGCTGTCGCATCTTTACGTTCTGATCCCAGTCTTCGACAACAGCAAGCATTATTTTGTCGGCGATGATGAACTCGAAAAACTGCTGGAACATGGGGCCGGGTGGCTGGGGACGCATCCTGAGAAGGAACTGATCAGTCGACGTTACCTGAATCACAAGTCGAGCCTGTTCCGCGCAGCTCTCGCACGTCTCGCTGACGATGGCGGCAGCGAATCGACAGATGAGGAGTCATTGCCGCCAGAATCGTTGCTGGAACAGGATCAGCAGACAGTACCCCTGAATGACCAACGACTGGGGACCGTTCTGGCCACGCTGAAAAGCAGCGGTGCAAGATCCGTCGTCGACCTCGGATGCGGTGAAGGCAAGCTGCTGCGCGAATTGATGACAGACCGACAATTCGAGCGGATCGTCGGCATTGACGTTTCGATTCGAGCTCTGGAAATAGCGAATCGTCGATTGAAGCTCGACCGAGTCCCCGAGCGGCAGGCTGATCGAGTCTCCCTGATTCATGGATCGCTGATGTATCGAGACGACCGCCTGGCGAACTTTGACGCTGCGGCGATTGTCGAAGTCATTGAGCACCTTGATCCACCGCGGCTTTCGGCCTTTGAACGAGTGGTATTCGAATGTGCTCGGCCCGGGACGATTGTCCTGACCACGCCGAACCAGGAATTCAATGTCAAATGGGAAACTCTGCCTGCCGGAAGTTTTCGCCATAGTGATCACCGCTTCGAATGGACTCGACAGGAGTTTCAACAATGGGGCCAGCGAGTCGCCAGCCAGTACGGCTATACCGTCCGCTTCCTGCCCGTCGGCCCGATTGACGAGCAGGTCGGTTCACCGACACAAATGGGGGTTTTCCGTCGTGACTGAACGTGTCCATCAGAATCCGACCCTGATCTTCTCGGAAGGGACGCAGGTCGTTGCACTCCGGGATATCGTAGGGCAGGGGGGACGGACGCTTCATCCCCGCGGTGCCGTCGGAGTGATCGTGCGTTCGCCAGCCGACCTTTGCCACACCTATCGCATCCGCTTTCCCGATGGTCTGGAAGAATCGTTGCGATGCGATGATGTCGTCATGCTCGCTCATTTTAAAGAAGGGGAAATCGGCGACACGTTGATCTCGGCAGCTCGCAGCAATCTCTATGAGCGAGTCATCTTCCGCTGCATTATCGGTTCCCGCGCGTATGGCCTGGATGATCACGAGTCTGACACGGACTATCGCGGAATCTTTCTGCCTCCCGCAGAACTGCACTGGTCCTTGTATGGCGTTCCTGATCACCTGGAATGCTATGACACCCAGGAACATTACTGGGAATTTCAACGGTTCCTGACGTTGGCACTGAAGGCCAATCCGAATGTGCTGGAATGCCTCTACACGCCGCTGATTGAGAAAACGACTCCACTTATCAACGAATTGCTGGAGATGCGCACATCCTTTCTGTCGCGACTGGTCTACCAGACTTACAACGGGTACGTCATGTCGCAATTCAAGAAAATGCAGTCCGACCTGCGCAATCAGGGGCAAGTCAAATGGAAGCATGTGATGCACCTGATTCGCCTGCTGATTTCCGGGATCAGCGTCCTGAAAAATGGGTTTGTCCCCGTGCGAGTTGACCAATTTCGTGATCAGTTGCTGGCGGTGAAGCGCGGCGAAGTCTCGTGGGAGCAGACAGAAAAATGGAGATTAGAACTTCACACTGACTTTGAACGGGCACTGACGGAATCAAAACTCCCCGAACGGCCCGATTACGAAAAAGCCAATGCGCTGCTGCTGAAAGCCCGCCGTGCCGCCATGGAAGAAGGGTTACCCTGACAATGACACAGACATTCACATTCCCTGCTGAACTGGAAAGGCAGGTCGCGGCCCATCCGTATCCGCTGCTGTTCGCTACGATCAGCGGGGCGCATCTGTACGGGTTCCCTTCACCAGACTCAGACTTTGACCTGCGTGGAATCCACCTGTTGCCACTGAAGGATCTCGTCGGGTTGACCGTCGGTGAGGAAACCGTCGAAAAATCGGGGATCCACAACGGACTGGAAATCGATCTGGTGACGCACGACGCCGGGAAGTTCTTCGGGCTGATGTTGAAAAAGAACGGCTACGTGCTGGAACAATTGCTGTCACCCATGATTGTTTCCACAACGGCTGAGCACGATGAACTGAAAACGCTGTCCAAAGATTGCATCACGAAGCACCATGCTCATCACTACTTTGGTTTTGCGGAAACTCAATGGAAACTGTTTCAGAAAGAGGATCCGCCACACGTCAAACCGCTGCTGTACGTCTATCGAGTCCTGCTGACGGGGATTCATTTGATGAAGACGGGGCTTGTTGAAGCAAACCTGGTCCGTCTCAATGAGGACGCACATCTGCCATATATCCATGACCTGATCGCTCGCAAGACGGGCGGCCCGGAACTTGGACGCCTCGACGCCGCAGACCTTCGCTTTCATCAGGCAGAATACGAACGGCTGCGTTTGGAACTGCAATCCGCGTATGAACAAAGCAAACTTCCTGAAGTTTCCAGCGCGACAGCCAGACTGAATGACCTGCTGGTGCGCATTCGTCTGAACGGACGCCGACAAGGCTGAGCGAAATCATCGATTGGCAAGTCACGAAACAGTTCGGCAGGACTCACTAAGTCAATTTCATGAAAATCTCTATTCCCAGTCTGTCACTTGTCGCACTGATCGGCACCAGCGGTTCAGGGAAAAGTACGTTTGCTAGTAAGCACTTTCTTTCAACAGAGATCCTTTCCTCGGACTTCTTTCGAGGTCTGGTGAGTGATGACGAGAACAATCAGTCGGCAACGACGGATGCGTTTGACCTGCTGCACACCGTTGCCGCCAAACGGCTGGAACGAGGCCGGCTGGTTGTAATCGATGCCACAAACGTCCAGCGTGAAGCGCGAGCTCCGCTGGTGGCTCTCGCGCGCAAATATCACTGTTTGCCGGTTGCGATTGTTTTGAATATCCCGGAAGAGATCTGTCAGGCCCGCAATCAGGATCGCCCCGATCGAAACTTTGGACCGCACGTCATTCGTCAGCAACGAGCCCAATTGCGAAAATCGCTGCGTGACCTGAGAAAAGAAGGTTTTCGCCACATTTTCGTTCTCGACAAGATCGATGAAGTCGAATCAGCCACCGTCGAACGGGTTCCTCTCTGGAATGATCGCAGGGATGAACATGGTCCCTTCGATATCATTGGTGATGTCCATGGCTGTGCCGATGAACTGGAAGAGTTGCTCGGACAACTCGGGTATGTCCGGCAAGCCGTTGCTGATCCAGGACCAGGGTGGTGCGATATCGTCTATCAGCATCCTGCCGGTCGTAAGGCCGTCTTTGTCGGAGACCTTGTTGATCGCGGCCCTCGAATCCTCGACACGCTCGGCCTGGTCCGTAACATGATTCAGCTCGGTACAGGGATCTGTGTCCCTGGCAATCATGACATGAAGTTGCTGAGAAAGCTCAGCGGCAAAGACGTTCAGATCACGCATGGTCTGGCGGAGACAATGGCCGAGATTGAAGCGGTTCCGTCCGAAGTGCGAGAGGCGTTTTGTCACTCTCTGGCTGCGTTCCTGGATGGTCTTGTCAGCCACTACGTGCTCGACAACGGGAAACTCGTGGTGGCTCACGCCGGAATGAAGGAATCGATGCAGGGGCGAGGTTCGCGGACCGTCCGTGACTTCGCGCTTTATGGCGAAACAACAGGCGAGACCGACCAGTTCGGTCTTCCCGTTCGCTGCAACTGGGCTGCCGATTACCGCGGATCAGCAATGGTCGTATATGGTCACACACCCGTGCCAGAACCGGAATGGCTGAATCGAACGGTCAATGTCGATACCGGTTGTGTGTTTGGCGGCAGGCTGACGGCATTGCGTTATCCAGAACTGAGTTTCGTATCCGTGCAGGCACGACAGACCTATTGTGTCCCGTCGCGCCCATTCCTGCCGGTCGAGGATCAGGCTCCGGCCTTATCTGCCCAGCAGGTCCACGACGATCTGCTGGATGCTGGCGACGTGATTGGCAAGCGGATTGTACAAACTCGCCTGCACCACAATGTGACGATCCGTGAAGAGAACGCGACGGCAGCGCTGGAAGTCATGAGTCGGTATGCCGCCAACCCCAAGTGGCTGATTTACCTTCCGCCGACCATGTCACCGTGCGAGACATCGGCTCTGCCGGGATTACTGGAACATCCTGCGGAGGCTTTCGCCTACTTTCGAAATCAGGGAGTGCCTCAGGTCATCTGTGAAGAAAAGCATATGGGCTCACGCGCTGTCGTTATCGTCTGTCGCGATGCGGCTGTTGCGCGCGAACGATTTGGTGTGATGGAAGACGAATCGGGAATCGTCTACACCCGGACGGGTCGCCGGTTCTTCAACGATACTGATCTGGAACGACGGTTCCTCGATCGAGTTCGCGCGGCGTTGACTGCGGACGACTTCTGGGCAACTCATGACACGTCATGGGTCTGCCTCGACTGTGAACTGATGCCATGGTCAGCGAAGGCACAGGAATTGTTGCGATCTCAGTACGCTGCCGTCGGCGCTGCGGGTTCCGCGGCACTCTCGGCGGTCACGTCAGCTTTGAATCAGGCACGATCACGAGAGGCTGAACTTCCCGAGGGCATCACACAATTGTCGGATCGCTTCGGGAGCATCGGCAGCAATCTCACGAAGTTCGTAACATCCTACCAGCAGTATTGCTGGCCCGTTGCTTCAATCGACGACTTGAAACTCGCCCCGTTTCACCTGCTGGCCACCGAGCGTAAAGTTCACAGTCACCAGAATCACCTCTGGCATATGCAGACACTGGCGAAGATCTGCCGCCATGATCCACAGTTGCTGCTGGCCACCGAATATCAGGTGGTCGATGTCACGCAACCCGATCAGGAACTGGCAGGAATCGAGTGGTGGCAGCAACTGACGGCTCGCGGCGGTGAAGGGATGGTCGTCAAGCCTGTTGATTTCGTCGTTCACGGCATCAAAGGGCTGGCTCAACCCGCAGTGAAGTGCCGGGGGCAGGAGTACCTGCGGATCATCTATGGCCCGGACTACACAGCCGAGGAACATCTTGAGCGACTGCGCCGACGAGGACTGGGCGCCAAGCGATCACTCGCCCTGCGCGAATTCGCTCTGGGCCTCGAAGGACTGGAACGGTTCGTTCGAAAAGAACCGCTGCGCCGAGTCCACGAATGCGTCTTCGGAGTCCTGGCACTGGAAAGCGAACCCGTTGATCCTCGGTTGTAGTCTCCACTGAAATAAGAAGAAGGATTGCCGGTCCGTGTACAATCCCTGCGGGAATTGAAATTCGTCCCACAGTCCCAGCGGGCATCAAAACGGCGTCAGCCACCCTGATAAATGTCATTCAAAAATGCATTGTCGTTAGCTCGTTACAACTGGCCGCTCTATCTGATTGCGTTCAGTGGAGCGACTCTCGGGACGTTCGTCGCGTTGAATGCTCACGTGGCTTTTGAATTACGCTGCGCGGGAACACTCGGTGCGTTGATCGCCATCTGGTATGCCGTTGCGTCCTTTCTTGCTTTTCATGCGATGTTTGATCGTTCCAGACTACTGAGCGGCTCATGGATTCCAGAGTTGTTGCCCGATTCTCCTGCACGTTGTATTCAGATCAGCGTTTTTCTCGAGGCGACTACGCTGCCACTCGCCAAAGTCTTTCCGAACGCGCAAGTGATGTTGCTCGATCTGTTTCATCCCGATTTGATGACGGAACCTGCAGTCACCCGGGCACGTCAGTCCGCCAATTCGACACTTGCAATTCGTTCGAGCGTCGATTCACTTCCTGTGGAAACGGGCTGGAGTCATGCCACACTCATTACGCTGGCTGCGCATGAAATACGCCAGCCAGCAGCACGAGAACAACTCTTCCATGAGCTTCAGCGAGTCACGGCAAACAGCGGTTCCATCATCGTGATTGAACACCTGCGAAACCTCGCCGCATTCCTGGCATTCGGTCCAGGCCTGTTTCATTTCTACCCACGCCGTGAATGGATCAGGCTTGCTCGAAACGCAAAACTCGCACTGAAGTCAGAAATCGACATCACACCGTTTGTCCACGTTTTTCTGTTCACTCCTGATCAGAAAAACGCGAACTGAAGAGCCCGTTTCACGACTCAACCGCATTACGATTGAGCGGGCAGCAGACTGAGCGCGCGAGCAATACGGGCCTGGCAGCGGTCTCGCCCGAGGATCGCCAACGCATCGAACAGTCCGACCCCCACACCACGGCCTGTCGTGGAGATACGGACAGCATGCACGATCTGCGCAATCTTGATGCCGTTTGCTTCCACGAATTGATGAACCATAGCATCGAGTGTCGGGGCATCGAAGGGTTCGACCGTCGCAAGCTTCTCACTGAGAAGTCGCAGCAGCCCCGGGGCCTCGGCGGCGTCACGCAAACGCTGAGTGAACGCCTTTTCGTCGTAGGCCAACTTGTCATCAGAGACAAAGAATTCTTTGTAGTCAAGAATATCACTGAAGACTCGCAGCCGATCCCCGATGGCTGCAATGACCTTTCCAACGAGTCCTCGCAGAGCATCATCGGCGTCTGCAACCAGTCCCGCCTGTTGCAGGAAGGGCAAACAGCCCGCCACCTTGTCTTCGAGCGGCAGCTGGTTCATCCAGTGTTGCTGGTAGCTCTGCAGCTTTTCTGGATCCAGACCAGCCGGGGCCTTGACGATCCGGTCGAGTGAAAAGTTCTGAATCACGGTGTCCAAGGACATGATTTCTGTCTTGTCGTCGAGCGACCAGCCGAGACGTGATAGAGCATTCAGAATTCCGGAAGGCAGGTACCCCATCCGCTCATAGTATTCGACCATCACCGGATTAAGCGTCTTGGAGTCGCCCAGTCCCAATTGTGGAAAGACTTCATCCGCACGATCAAACATCTTCTTTAACTGGGGCGAGTTACGAAGCTTGTCGACATCGCGCTTGCTCAGCTTCTTGGTGGAACCGGGCGAAGTGATAAACGGAATGTGAGCGAAAACTGGTGGCGTATTGCCCAGGGCCTGATGCAGCAACGCCTGAACAGCCGTATTTGTCAGATGCTCTTCCGCACGGATCACGTGAGTGATCTCCATCTGCGCATCGTCAACGACTGTCGCAAAGTTGTAGAGGAACGTGCCGTTGCTGCGCATGATGACCGGGTCAGGCATCAGTGCGCCATCCCATTCCACGTGCCCTCGCACTGCATCGTCAATCGCGACTTTCTGATCTCGCGGAATCAGGAATCGCACGACATGCGGCTTCCCTTCGGCATCCAGCCGCGCGCGGTCGGCATCGGTCAGGTCCAGAGACCTGCGGATATTCAGGAACGGTTGCTTCGCGGCTTCGGCAGCAGCTCGGTCGGCCTGCATCAGCTCCGGCGGGTCGTAGTCGCGAAAGGCTTTTCCTTCTGCGAGCAGTCGATCAACCGCAGCCTTGTAAAGGTCTTTTCGCTGAGACTGATAATA
>CAXBSB010000273.1:0-8468 GCA_963977965.1 uncultured Schlesneria sp. | reverse complement strand
CGGTTGGGATCGTCCAGACCCAGGGTAGCTCACTTCGTGAGCAACCCTGGGCTTTAAGACGCAACTCCGTTGGAGTTGAAGACACTGACAACAAGGTTCAATGCCAGAGCCGAAGGGCTCTGGCAACCGACCATTCGCAGAACGACAGGGTCTGTGATTGCTGGCTATTCGGTCCTTTCCGCTCACTCTGACGTTGCGGGGTCAATTAAGTAAACGCTTCGGAATCGATTCATGTTCCATCGCTGGACAAACGGATGATCTGGAACTGCATCTGCGATGGCCCCATTGATTGGATACCCGGAATCGAGCCAGGCCCTTCCACATTCTTCCCAGTAGCCACCGTGTCGCAATGCGGATTCCAGAATTGAATCGAATGGAAATGTGGTATAGACAACAAGTGGCAGATTGACTTGCACAACGCCTTGTTTGAGCTCGTTCACTGCGAGCTCGTGTGAGAGTTCCAATAAGGGGAAAAACGGCACGTAGTGAGCGATGGGCATCACACGTAATCGATCAGCGAATTCGGCGACCCATTCGCCCGAACGCAGAATCCCATAACTGTGTTCTGTGAGAGCTTTGGAGCGAACCTCAAGAACTTTGAGCCATAAGCAGGCTCGTCCATCATCAAATCGGCGTTCACACCAACCCGCAGTGTGCGACGCAAGAATTGACTTCACACTATTGGGTGTAAGCATCGCTGCGTTTGTTCTTTCTTCAACGCAACACTCGACTCATGGGCCGGCAGATTCATAGACAACGCCCCGGTGATCAGATGTGATCACCGGGGGCGAGTTCATCTCAAAAAACTGCGATGCTTCGTGATTTCGTGCATCGCAGCCAGATCAGTCGTTCTTTCCGGGCAGTTTTCCGGCCTTGATCAGGTCTCCATAGACCTTGCCTTCGGCGTTCTTTTCAATGATCGACTTTTCCCAGGCGTCCTTGAAGACTTTCATGGCGTCGTCGGTCTTCTTTTCCATGTCGGCGGCCTTGAAGTCTTTGGGCTTGAAGCGGTCGTGATAGACCTTGCCGAAGTCATTCAAACCGTGGCCCTTGGCCTTTTTCTCGGCTCCCGGTTTGTGGCAGACGTCGCACTTCGTTTTCAGGCCTTCCACCGTTTCGATGAACGGCTTGTAGTCCTTTTCGTTCTTGTAACCATCGACCAGATATTTCGGCATTGAGGGGAATGCCATCACCTGGGCTGCGGCCGATGCGGTCACGACCACTGCTGCCAACGCTACTTTCAAATTCATCGATCAACTCCTTTGAAGTCTCTGTGACGGTTCGCATGAACCGCCGGAATGTGGGGAGCACGGCATGGCCATCCCCGGTGAACGTGTGAACCACACGTTATTTTTGTGGCTCCGATTTTGATTCAGGCTCGTTCGCCCATGGCGGAGGACCGGGATCTTCGTCGCGTAGACGCTTCTTCGCAAACGTGACATGTACGGTCGCTTCGGCATTGTCTTCATACAGCGTCTTGATGCTGGTCCAGATCGATTCGGCTTCGCTCAACTTTCCTGACTGTCGAGCAGCCTCGGCATCACGCAGTCGCTTGTTCAGGAAACTCGCGAGTGACTCATTCCCCGAAGCGGCGATGATTTTGTCGATTTCGTCCTGGCTGATCCGCACGTAATTGATGAATTCATCCTTGTCCTTGAACAGATCGACAATCGCGCCGAATTTTCGCTGTGCCGTGACATGATCACCAAACGCCAGGTACTTCTCGGCGTTCAGGTACTGGCGTTCCGCTTCATTTGCGGGTGGCTGACGCAGTTTTACCCTGGCCCGCATCTGCGTCACGGTTTCTTTCTTGTCGACATCCACAATCAAGGATTTCGCCTGAGACGAATGCCGACCCGCCGGATAACGCTCCAGCAGCAGTTTCAGATATTCATCTCGAGCCTTGATGTGGTCTGACGTCGAATCCGATTTGATCAATCGCTCGGCCTCGGTCATCAGCTTGTCTTCGCTCCACGGCAGCAGGTGCCAGACGAAGAAACCGACGACCAGACAGAAGCAGAGAACGAGAAACCAGGTTCGTTCGTAGAAAGGCCCCGTCTCTTTTTTCTTCTTCTTTTTCTTCTTGCCGAGTGCGGCTTTTAACTCGTCCGGTGACCGGCCTCCGGAAACAGTTCCTGCCGAAGTCGCCAGAGTCTCGGCTGCAATACTGCGCTGTTGCTCGATCTTTTTGCGGACTTCTTCGATTTCAACCTGCAATGCCAGCGCATCGTAGGGTCGTTCGTTGGGATCCTTTTCGAGCAACCGGAAAATCAGGTCTTCGACAAAGCTGGGACAGTTTGGAACCAGCGAGGTAATCCGCGGCGGCTCTTCCTGCAGATGCATCATCAGCATCTCACCCTGATTCTCGCTGAGAAACGGGGTCTCGCCCGCGATCATCTCGAACAGGACACAGCCGAGTGCATAGAGGTCGGTCTTCTTGTCGACGGGCGGCTTACCCCGGATCTGTTCGGGGGCCATGTAGGCATAGGTTCCGACCGTCTTGCCAGCGGCGGTCAACGCGGTGGCCGTGGTATCGCGAGCGATCCCGAAGTCGGTCAGCTTGATCTGGTTGGTCATGGTGATCAGCAGGTTGGCAGGCTTCAGGTCCCGGTGAACGATTCCCGCCTCGTGAGCGTGTTCCAGGGCCTTGGCAACCTGCATGGTGATATCGAGCGCCTCTTCCCAGGGAAGTTTCCCTTTGTCTTTCAGGTACTGCTCGACCGAGCCCCCTTCGATCAGTTCCATGGCATAGAAACGCTGAGCCCCAAACCGACCGCCGCCGTAATAGCGGACGATATTGGGATGCTGCAGTTTCTTGAGGATCGAGATTTCGCGTTCGAACCGCTTCTGGAGAGCTTCCGAGTCTGATACTTCGGGCGACAAGACTTTCAGCGCCACCGGTGCGCCGTTCTTGGTGTACGTGGCTCGATAAACGATCCCCATACCTCCAACGCCGATCCGGTCCCCCACTTCAAAGGGTCCGATCATCCGCTTGGTCATGCCACCCGATCCACATTCAAATAAGGAGTGTCCATACCCATGGACAAAGAGAGGCCCGAATACATGTATTCTGAAAGGCTTACGCAGGAAGTGCAATCCCGCACAGGTTGATCGCGACTTGTTGATGCGATATCGCGATTGATGAGGAGAGTTTGCGGAATCGCAGATCAGGATGTCCCGATTATGAATCAGCCCGCCCCAAAACCTCTCCTGTCCCAATTGTGGCAGTTCGACCTGTAAATCGGATATGCTTTTGGTGATGTTTCAATCTTTCACTGCCCCGCCCTGGTATTACAGCCGAGTTTCCCGATGCGACTGATCGCCTGCCTGACAATCGTTTTCCTGACTTCTACTGCCAGCGCTGCCGAATGGAAGCAGTTTCGTGGACCTGATGGACAGGGTCACGCCGATGTCCAGAATCTCCCACTGAAATGGAACGAATCAGAGAACGTCCAGTGGAAAACAGCCATTCCGGGACGTGGCTGGTCTTCGCCCGTTCTTGAGAATAACTCGATCTGGATGACGACTGCTGTCGAAGAAATTCTGACCGGCGAGGCCCTGGAAAAGGCTCGCAAGGAACGCCTCGGCGGGAACCCCATGGCGAAGCAGATGAGTCTGGTGGGATCCGTCTCATTACGAGCCATCAGTGTCGATGCTCGCACCGGAAAGTTGACGTCGGATGTGGAATTGATGACGGTGAAAAATCCTCCCGGCATCCATACTCTGAACAGCTACGCGTCCCCGACACCAATTCTCGATGGAAATCTTCTCTTCTGCCATTTCGGTGAATTGGGGACGGCCTGCCTCGATACATACACCGGAAAGGTTCTCTGGAAAGCAGTGCTTCCGTCGACGCATGCCGTGGGGGCGGGAAGCTCACCCGTTGTCCACGGTGATCTGTTCATCGTCCCTTGTGACGGGACCGATGTGCAATATGTTGTTGGCCTGAACAAGCGGACCGGCGAACAGGTCTGGAAAACCAAACGTCCTGCGATGACCGGTACGAACGGAGACTTTCACAAGTCGTACAGTACCCCGCTGATCGTCACTGTTGCGGGAAAAACTCAGGTGATCATCCCCGGGGCACAATGGGTCGCCTCTTACGAACCAGAGACCGGACGCGAGATCTGGCGAGTGCGTCATGGTGACGGATTTTCGAATGTGCCACGGCCAGTTGTGGTCAACAACATGGTCTGCGTCTGCACCGGCTTCATGCAGCCTCAATTGATTGCGATTCGCATGGATGGTGAAGGGGATGTGACGTCGAGCCACATTGCTTGGAAGATTCCCAAGTCCATTCCAACGATGCCATCTCCTGTCGTCGTTGGTGATGAAATCTATTATGTGACTGACCAGGGAGTTGCGACCTGTGCCAGCGCTAAGAACGGGGATGTGATCTGGACTCACCGCATGGGTGGGAACTATTCCGCGTCTCCCCTGGCAGCAGCGGGACGGATCTACTTCAGCAATCGGGAGGGTGATACGACCGTCATTCAGCCGGGAAAAGAGTACAAGGAACTGGCGGTGAACAAACTGGAAGGGCAGCACATGGCTTCGCCGGCTGTCCTGGATGATACGTTGTTGCTGCGGACGAGTACTCACCTGTATCGCATTGCAAGTCGGTAGTAGTTTGTCAAAGCTATAAGGAGGGGTTCAACATAATGGGAGGGCGAGGCTCCCGCCGAGCCGCTAAGTCGATGTGCCAACACCCTGGATCGCATTCTGTTTAAAGTGCGGCGTCCCGCGGACATCACCCCCCCGTCCTTTCCTTTGACAATGCAGTAGTATGGCATCACGGTCTCGGATTCTTGTTGAAGTGCAGGCAGGATTCGAGTTCTCTTCTGACTACGGATATCTTTCGTCGTATGAAACTCAAGACGCTACCGGACGACTTCGAAGTCGAAGAGTTAAGTGATTTCAAGCTGGGAAATGGGCCATTTGCCGTCTACCTGCTGACCAAGCGATCGCTGGGAACTCCTGAATCCATAACAGCCATCGCCGAGCGATGGAACCTGTCGCGCCGTCAGATCAGTTATGGCGGCTTGAAGGATAAACATGCCGTGACGCGCCAGTGGGTCACCATCCATCATGGTCCGCGGCGCGACATGAAGCAGGAGCATTTTACGCTCGCCTATCAGGGCCAATCTTCTCGTGAATTCGGGCCTCACGACATCTCGGCCAACCGATTTCGCGTCGTCATGCGAAACCTGGTGCCTGACGAAGCGATGCGGATGCTGTCGCTCAAAGAGAGCCTGGCCGCAAACGGGGTTCCGAATTACTTCGACGATCAGCGATTTGGATCGCTGGGTGAGTCTGGGGAATTCATCGCCAAGCCCTGGTGCTTGGGTGATTATGAACGAGCTGTCTGGCTGGCGCTGGCTGAGCCGAACCCGCATGACCGCCCGGGTGACAAAGCCGAGAAGCAGACGATTCGCGATTTTTGGGGACGCTGGCCCGAATGCAAAGCGGCGTTGCCGAAATGCTCGCGGCGGAGCATTGTGACCTATTTGTGTGACCATCCGACTCGATTTCGCGATGCACTGGCACTGTTCCGGCAGGACATGCGCAGCCTGTGGCTGGCGGCGTTTCAGAGTGATTTGTGGAACCTGATGCTTTCGGCCTGGCTGCAGGAACATGTCGACCCGGCCCGGTTGTACAAGGTCGAACTCGCAACCGCGAATGTTCCGTTCTATCGCGAGTTATCGGACGCCGAACGTACATCCCTCGTGGAACCCGCGCTGCCGCTCCCGTCAGCCCGGCTGCATCTGGAACCGGGACCGATCCTGTCGCTGTATGAATCCGTTCTGGCCGACGAAGGATTGTCACTGCGCGAGTTGCGAGTCAAATACCCGCGCGACAGCTTCTTTTCGAAGGGAGAGCGATCGGCCATCGTGATTCCCAAAGATCTGAAGATGCACGCCGACGAGGACGACATCAATTCGGGACGCCAACGGATCACACTGCAGTTCGTTCTGCCTCGAGGGGCCTATGCCACAATCTTCGTAAAGCGACTCAGTTCCCCTGTCAGTCAGATTGAATCATTCGACGACGAGTAACTTGAGCCGTAGCCGTTCGACAGGCATGCAAAGTCAAACCGAAGCAAAGTTTCGCTTGGCAATTCTGAAATGCAGGTTTACCACAGGGGGCACAGAGGAAACACAGAGGAAAACCTGACGGTCAATTAAGTTGATCACGGGTGCGTCACAATGTCACACAGCAAATCAGTCGGCAGGCTCGCGTCCGGTTATCTTTCAGTTTTCGGCAGACAACATCCGGAAAATCAGGATAATGGTCCCCACGATGAAACATGATCAACAGGACTGCCAAGTCTTCCTCTGTGCATTCTCTGTGCCCCCTGTGGTAAACCTGCATTCCATTGCAGCCAGCGGCTCTCTTGTCCAGAGGCATAACGTTCAATGAAAAAGGGGTTCCGACTCGTATCGGAACCCCTCTCGCATTTGCAGATCATGCGTCCATGGATCAGGCCGCGGACTTGGCGGTTCGGCCTTCGCGATCAACCAGCCAGAACAGGACTGGGTTGGCGATGTAGATCGTGCTGTAAGCACCGGTCACAACGCCGATGATCATCGAGAATGCAAAACCGTGGATTCCTTCACCACCGAACACGTACAGGACGATCACGACGATGAACACCGTCAATGCTGTCAGGATTGTTCGTGACAACGTCTGGTTCACGCTCTGATTGATCATATCGTAGGTAATCTTCGGGCTCTTCCCCTTGATTTCACGGATACGGTCAAAGATCACGATCGTGTCGTTCAGCGAGTAGCCGACGATAGTCAGCAAACAGGCGATCTGTCCCATGTTGATCTTGAAGTCTTCCAGGAACAGCAGCGAACCGATCGGCGTCTTGCTGAGATAGGCTCCCAGTGCAATACAGCCCAGCGTGACAAGGACGTCGTGTGCCAGAGCCGCGACGGCTGCATATCCGAAGTAGACCTTTTCAAACCGGAACCAGATGTAGATCACGATCATGATCAGGCTGGCGACGATCGCGATCAATGCTGCCGACTTGGTCTCGTTGGCGACCGACGTATCGAACGCATTCACTTCTTCGAAGAGTGGCTGCTTGGCGAGCGTTGACTTGATGGTCGTCAGAGCACCATTCACGTCGGCCACGTCGACATCCTTGGAGAAGAGCACCGAAAACTCGGTGAACTTGGGACTGCCGCGACCAGCCTTTTTCTCTTCCACCGCTGCCTTCGTCCCCTTGGAGGACAGGAGCAACTGGACCGCGTCATATTTCGGACGATCCCCTTCACCCTTCAAATCGGACAACTGCTTTGCCAGGTAATCGGTGACCGTTGCTTCCGACAGAGAACCAGTGAAGGTCAAATCGGCCTGATGGCCTCCTTCAAACCGGATCATCTGGCTAGAAAGCTTGGTGGTGACTGCACCCACCTTGAAGTCATCCAGCGAGACTCGCCGCAACGCATACTTCTGGTCGGAAAACGCCTTGTTGATGCTGTCAGCCACAATCGACTGATCTTGCTCGGTGGTACGGATTCGGTAACGGAGACCACCCGCACTTGACGCTTCTTCACCGCTCAACAACAACCGTTCCAGGCTGACGCCGTTCGGGAAGACTTCTTCCAGGTGCTTGCGGACATCGTCTGTTGATTGCGGCTGGACGAATTCAAAGGTCACCATCGTACCGCCGCTGAAGTCGATATCCATGTTCTGCGAGCCACGCACAAACAGGCTGAGCATCCCGACGCCAATCAATGTCGCCGAGAAGATGTAAGCCGTCATGCGTTTGCTGAGGAAGTCGAGCTTCGTTTCGCCCAGGAACTGCATCATCTTCAACGTCGTGACCCAGCGTTTGCGTTCCACGATGTTGAACAGCAGGTGACCCATGTACAGGCAGGTAAAGAGGCTGACTACCAGACCAATAAACAGCGACACCGCGAAACCGCGGATCAGGTCGGTACCGATCAGGTACAGAATCACGGCCGTGATCAGTGTGGTGACGTTACTATCGACGATGGCTGCCAGAGCCTTATCAAATCCGTTCTGAATCGACATCCGCAGCGTGACGCCACGTGCCAGTTCTTCACGCATGCGCTCATAAATCAGCACGTTCGAGTCAACGGCCATACCGATCGTCAGCACCAGACCTGCCAGACCTGGCAACGTAAACGTTGCCGAAATGAAGGCCATGGCACCGACCACGAGGATCAGGTTTACGGCCAGGCAAAGGTCTGCGACCACACCGGCGACCATGTAGTAGACGAGCATGAATACGAACACGGCGACCGCCGAAACGACGATCGCTCGCACACCCTTTTCACGAACGTCGATACCGAGCAGCGGGCTGATGGTGAATTCGCTGACCGGGGTTTCTTTCAGTGGAACCGCCAGCGCACCTGCATTCAGAACGCCGACCAGATTGTCGATGTCCCGCTTCTTGAATTGTCCGGTAATCTGGCCATGGGCACTGATGACAC
>CAXBSB010000272.1:0-8482 GCA_963977965.1 uncultured Schlesneria sp. | reverse complement strand
CCGGGACTGGTCAACTGCCAATCCCGGCAAGTCCGATCAATCTCAGATCAGTGGCTGGGAGCCTGCATGACGAATCCTGGATAGGCTTCGTTGCCGTGCTCGCCGTGATCCAGACCTTCGATTTCCTCTTCGCGGCTGACTCGCAGTCCGAGAGTGAACTTCAGGATCATCCAGACCACGAAGGAGACTGGCAGAACATAAGCGGCCGTAGCACCGACACCGATCAACTGGACGATCAACTGATCTGGGCCACCACCAGCGAACAGACCTGGCTTCATGGTGATCCCGTTCAGTTCGATCAGCTTGGGATCGGCGAACAGTCCGATACAGATCGTTGCGAAGACACCATTCACCAGGTGTACCGACGTCGCACCGACCGGATCATCGATCTTCAGGCGATCGAATGTGATGACAGCAAACACGACGATCACACCTGCGATGCTACCGATGATCACAGAGCTCAGAACGGTGACATAAGCACAACCAGCGGTGATTGCTACCAGACCAGCGAGGCAACCGTTGAGGGTCATCCCGAGGTCAGGCTTGCCGAGCAGCAGCCATGCGGTGATTGTTGCTGTGATCGTTGCGAAGGCGGCTGCGGTGTTGGTTGTGACAGCGACGTGGGAAATCAGCGCGGGAGCAACACCCATCGTGCTACCAGGATTGAATCCGAACCAGCCGAACCACAGAACAAAGCAACCAATCGTCGCCAGGGACATGTTATGTCCAGGAATCGCGAGCACTTTGCCGTCTGGGGTGTACTTGCCGATACGCGGACCGAGAACAAGCACACCTGTCAACGCAGCCCATCCGCCGATCGAATGAACCTGAGTCGAACCTGCAAAGTCGAAGAAGCCCATGGAGGCCAACCATCCACCACCCCAGATCCAGTGTCCGACCACTGGATAAATCAGCGTTCCCATGATGAAGCTGAAGACGATGAAGGTGTGGTACTTGATACGTTCAGCGACAGCACCCGAAACGATGGTTGCAGCGGTCCCGGTGAAGACGAGTTGGAAGAAGAACTTCGCCGACAGTGGCACGCCGGTCCAGTTGATCGCGTTGTAGTCACCCTTGTACTCGGTCAACGTCGCCGGACTGTTGTCAGCACCGGAAACAAACCACAGACCATCGGTTCCGAAGTAGGGGTTTCCGTTACCGAACATGATCCCCCAGCCGATGATCCAGAATGCCACCGACGATACTGCGAACACGATGAAGTTCTTCGACAGAATGTTCACGCAGTTCTTGGATCGACACATCCCGGATTCCACAGCGGCGAATCCGAGGTTCATGAAGAACACCAGGAACGCAGCAACCAGAACCCAGACGGTATCGAGCATCACCTTGATTTCGGCATTGGTTGGGGGAGCAGCAGGTGCGGGAGCCGGAGGAGCTTCCGCCGGTTTCGCATCTGCAGGTGCGGCCGCAGGAGCTTCTGCCGCCTTTGCAGGCTCATCGGCCGCGAAGGCCAGAGACGGGCCTCCCCCTAACAAGAACATTCCCATCAGCGAAGCGAGCGCCCAAATACGCCACATGTCCATCGTTCCTTTCAATTGAATTCTCTTCCCGCCGAATTGGCGCAACCTTCCCTGACGACTACTGAGGAAAGCGCACCGACAGCGTCACCGGAGCATCCACCCGGTTCGCTTGTTTGCGGGCGCACATCGTGCTATCCACCACCTTGGTTCACCGCTTGCGCGATTGCTATTTCCCGAAACGCAACTCGCGTGCCTTGAATTTCGGCGATGCTGCATCCGTGTCGTCGAAACGCTGTTTTTTATGGGTTTTTTGCGTGAATATTGATCCCACAATCAACCTGCCCACACCAGCGGCTGCCCAATCGCGATGCATCGTTGCCCTTGGAACGCGCCGAGTTCCCGGACCGACTCGCCAGCAAGGCCAATCGCTTGTTAGACTACGCCGCTGGTGTCTTGAGCCGCGAATTTGCCTTGTCTGGAAACTCCACAGGGGCGGCTCAACGGCACTGACATTGCAGATTTTGCCGAACACCTCACGTGTCCGGTTGATTGGGTGGAATACTTGAAGATGCTCGCTGCAAACATGGTCTGGCGGGTTGGGTGAAAGGATTGCATGCGCAAGTTCGTTATCATGGGTGCTCAAGGATGTGGCAAAGGAACCCAGGCCAAACGGCTCAAGCAGGAACTCGACCTGATCCACATTTGCGTTGGTGACATTTTCCGCTGGCACATCCAGTCACACACAAAACTCGGAGCCAGAATCAAACGCCTGATCGCCGCAGGTCAGATGGTCGACGATGAAACGGTCGAAGAAATCATTCGCGGCAGACTGGCCCAGCATGACTGGAACTTCGGATTCATCCTAGATGGATTCCCGCGGACTCGGACTCAGGCTGAGTTCTTTCTCGAAAGCTATGACATCGATGCCGTCATCCACATTGATGTTCCCGACGAAGTCGTTTTCGAACGGATGCTGGCGCGGCGACTGTGCAGCCAGTGTGGACTCGACTACAACCTGATCTATCACCGCCCGGCTCAGATCGACAGTTGCGATGTCTGCGGCGGACGACTCGTCGTGCGCAGCGACGACAATGAAGAAGGGATTCGGCAACGCCTGCAGGACTACCGGACCAAGACCGAACCGATCCTGGAACTGTTCGGTCGTAAGGAACTCGTGATCCAGACCGATGGACGTAAGTCAGCCGATGAGATCCAGGCGGATATCCGGTTGAAACTCGGTCTGACAGGTATGTCGACGACCGGCACCTAACCTTACGAACCGACGCCGGGAATTCCGCCAAACTGACGAACCGCTTCGTACACGACCGCACAAACGGTATTCGCCAGGTTCAGGCTGCGCACTTCCGGTCGCATCGGGAACTGGATCGTTGATGATCGCAGTTCCTCAACCATGGCAGGCGGCAACCCGGTCGTTTCACGTCCGAATAACAGAATGTCTCCCGGTGTAAAATCCGCTTCCCAGACAGTTCGAGCAGCAGGGTTCTCCACGCACCAGACGCGTCGGCCCGGAAGTTTCTGCAAGACTTCGTGCCAACTGTCGACAATCTCGTAATCCAGATGCGGCCAGTAATCGAGTCCCGCACGTCGCAACTGACTTTCGTCGAGGCTGAAGCCAAGCGGCCGGATTAACCACAGCTTCGCCCCCACAGCAACACAGGTCCGTCCGATGTTGCCCGTATTGGGCGGGATTTCCGGCTGGTACAAAACGATATGCAAGAGTGGCATGAGTCCCGAGTCTTCAACGTCGCGATGCAAGGAAGTAGTAAATGATGCCTGACATGATGAGTACCACGACACCGACTGTCTGCTGCAGTTGCTCGACAAGCTGGCTGGTAAATGCACCGGCATAGGCAATCAGCAGCAGAGCCGGCGTCACGGGATAGCCCCACGTTTTGTACGGTCGCACCAGGTCAGGGAGTTTGAACCGCAGCACGTAGACCGCCCCGACAGCCATGCTGTAGAAGATCAGTCCCGCCGAAATCACCGAATCCGTCAGTCCGTCAAACGCGTCTTTCGGCTTGTCTTTCCAGCAGTAGAAGAACACGACCAGGATTGTCGTCCAGACAGCCTGCAGAATAATCGCGTTTGCGGGTGTCTGACGCTGTGGATGAATCTCCTGAACCCAGCGAGGAATCAACCCGTCGCGAGCAATCGCAAAGTAGATCCGGGGGCCGGTAATCATGTTGGAATTCGTTGCACCAAACGTCGAACACATGACTCCCAGTGCCGCAATCTTGGCACCCGTGGACCCGAACAGTCTCTGAAAGACATCGGCCGCAACGGTCGCACTGTCCGCCAGGTGACTGGTCGTCAGCGTCAGGTGATAGCTGAGAATCGCTCCGCAATACACAACGATCACGATTCCGAGTCCCAGCGCCAGAGCACGCGGAACGTTTCGCTGCGGTTCTTTGATCTCTTCCGCGACCGGTCCCAGGTTGATCCATCCGTCGTAGGGCCAGAGTACCGCAATCATCGCGACTCCGATCGCCTTCCAGAAGCTGAGGCTGCTGGTACCGCCCGCAGCATCGTTCCACATCGGCTGCAGATTTGTCGGCTCGACCTGAGACATGGCATACGGCAGAACAATGAGTCCACCCAGAAACACGACCTTGGTGACGGTCGCAATGTTCTGGACAGTCGCTCCCCACCGCGTGCTGAACATGTTGATCGCGGACAGGCCAAGGACAATTCCAACTGCCAGACCAGCCTGACCCCAGGTGGGCAAGGGCACCAGTTCGTTGAAATAGATCACTGTCGCACATGCCAGGGCGCCAACGCTTCCCGTACGGACAACCCAGAATTCCGTCCAACCCCACAGGAAGGCAGGAAGCCGCCCATATGCTTCACGCAGGTAAAGGTAAGGACCACCCGCATGCGGATACATGGCCCCCAGTTCCGCCAGGGCGAGTGATCCGCAAAGCGTGACCAGTCCGACACCGACCCAGACCCCCAGGATCGGCAGGAACCCATAGGCCTGCAGAGCCTTATCGACGTTACCCACCTTCAGAAAGATCCCCGAACCAATGATCGAGCCGACTACAATCATCGTGGCATCGAACAGCCCCAGGATACGTGGCAGCGCACCTTGCGGAGAAGCTTTGGCAGCGGGTTCATCGGACATACTCGCGGTTCCATGGGCATCTGACGGAAACGACGGAAACAGCGAGACCAATGTAACGAGTTATCACGAATTCGGCGCGTGAAATGTGATTTCACGCAAAGACGCCAAGACGCAAAGCTGAAAAGTCAAAGAGTCTTTCCGGCCTCTTCGTTGCGTCCTTGCGCCTTCGCGTCCTTGCGTTAATTAACTCAGCAACGGGATCTTGCTCAGGTTCAAACACAGGGACCTAAATCATCGCCCCGATATCCTCGTCCGACATCATCCTGTTTTTACTTTGCGTCTTGGCTTCTTTGCGTGAACCTTCTGCGAAAAGCAAGAAAGCCGAGGCCCCTTTACGGTTACCTCGGCTTTTGTATTGCATTCAAACCTGAATCGCTGGCGTGGTTTGTTCAATACTGAATCAAAACTCCGCCGCTGCCAGTATGAGCCTGGTATCGGTTCGCCCACTGGAAATCATAGTTGCCAAACAGCGAGACTCCGCGCATCAGTTCAACCGTGACACCCGGTCCCACCATTCCCACATTGCGACCAGCTTGAGCACCTGTCACAACCCATGACGCACCCGGTGCACCGCTGAGCGACGCGAATGTCGAGTTCTGTTGACCGAGCATGTCGTAGACCCAGCGTCCCCCCACATACGGTGTCCATTTCAGGCCTCGACGCGTGACCATTTCCGGGACGACCAGGCGAGCTCCCAGGTGAGACTGCAGGGTGTTCAAATTGGCTGCGGCGACATTCAAAGCGGCTCCGCCTCCACCACTTTCTGTAAAGCGTCCATTGGAAAGATAGACGTACTGCAGACCAGCAAACGGCTGAAGTCGGAAGGCGGGAGCATCCAGATTCACCCCGGCTTCACCATAGCTTCCGAATTGATGACCGGTAAAGCTTCCGGTTGTCACAGCGTTCACGGTTCCAATCTTGATATTGCGATTCACGTCATTACGGTTGTGACCATAGTTGGCGACGGCAAAACCGTAAAAGCTTTCGAACCGCTTCATGCCATACAGACCAACCTGAAACGATGACACATGCCCGCGATCAGTCAGATCATTGCCCCACGTCGTAAAGGTGTTCCCTCCGGCGATACCGAAGACGCCTGTTTCATCGCGGGCAAGATCGACTCCGTAGCTCAGGCCACCCAGATTGTAGTTCGATGCCGATGCATTACTGTCTGATGAAAATCCACCCGAGCTTCCATAGCCCTGGGCCCACGCCCGAGCTTCAAGCATCGCAGGCTGGCCTCGCAGAATCGTTCCTGGAGCGGTTGATTGCTGAGCGATGATCGCACTATCGCCGCCAATCAGAAACTGGCTGTTGTTGACCAGGCGATTGGTAATCGACTGCAGAGTCTGATTGGCAATCTGCAAACCGATCGATTGGGACGTCCCATAGGCCTCGCCCGATAGTGCATTCAGAGCACTCTGCTGGGCACTGGAAGTGGGTAACGCGTGAAGTTGCTGAAACAAGCTGGCAACACCCACGGGAACCTGCTGAACGGAATCGACACCGTTCGCCACACCAAGCTGGTTCGGCGTCCCGGCAACCGTTGATAATGGTGGAGGCCCACCGCCCGTTGCATAGAAAATGGGAGGCGGAATTGTGTCTGTATTGACGACACCTCCATCAAGATTGCCACCAGGAATGACGTTATACCGGATCACGGTTGGATCGACGGTTCCGTCCGTGGGAGTACCATCGGTGGGAGTACCATCAGTCGGGGTTCCGTCAGTAGGTGGGTTTTGCGATCCGTCAGGGACCACCTGAGGATCAACGACGAGAACCGGATCCGTTCCCGGGTCTGTCGGTACGGGATCGACCTGAGCTTGCTGTCCCCAACCTGTGGACGACATCAGGAACATTGAGCTGACCGGAATCGACCATGCGAATGCCAGAATGGACTTGCGCCATTTTCTTGGTCCAGACACGCAATTATTGCCGGTCATCACTGCTTGATCCTCTGAACGGGATGCTGATGCATCTTGCAATACCGATGTGACGAAAAATTCATCACTGAACGCTGCTTGAGGAAATCGGCAGTCTTCCGCACAGAAATTGAGATTTTCCCAGAATCTAGACCGGGGAATCCGAAAGTACCGGTCATACGAGTGAACACAATCACGGAATTTGACAGGCACGCGGCAGATACCGGGAAATCTGAAAGACGGTTGCGTCTCCTTTCGAGAAGATGCCTCCCATCATGGCTGCAAGATCTTACCGCGTGGTGATCGTTTAAAAGTCGGTACCAAACTGGGTCCGCGCTGCCGGATGGTGGCATCATACTTATCGATTCCCCGCCAATTCCACTTTGTAGAGTTCTCCAATCCCGCTATCGTTTACTTGCTCCTGTTGTCGGTTGTTGTCGGTCGCACGGCCAACTACATCAATTTTTCATTCGATTTCTCGTTTTACGGATTAGGCGACTATGTGTCATTCAAGAGAACACCACATGTCCGTGCCGCATTGTCATCGACTTGGATGTCGGGTCTACTTTCTTTGCGTCAGTCTGGCTTTGGCCGGACTTTGTAGCGCAGCCGATAACGAATTGGATCGATTCCCGATCGTTCACGGCGAGCCGCTTTGCGTTCCAATTCGACTTAACGAACAAAAAGGCAGATTCATTCTTTATTCATTATTCAACGTTACGGTGGTCGACGAAGCCTACCGGGATCATCTTGGCCCAGTCGTTCCCACGCCTGCGCTCACGGCTAATAGGCTTTTAGGAATGAAACTTCCAGTCCATCGGGGCCCTCACATTTCGATAGGTACAAACATTCCAGGAATTGAGACTCCGAATGAAGTCGTGGCGTGCATGTCAATGACCCCGTGGCAAGAAAGATTCGGAGTCCCTGTTGATGGATTAATCGCATTTGATCGACTCGCGGCGTTGGTCGTACGAGTACATGTCGATGCAGGCTATGTTGCGTTTTTAAAAACGCCCAAGGAAAGCGTGGCCAAGAAGGCGATTATCGTTAAGGAGTGGTTCCTTCCACACGTGTCTATACATGTGTCGGATGACGGATTCAGAGACGCCATCATTTCGTTGGGCGACTGCTACAGCGTGCTGCTTGATCAAGATGATTTTCGGCGATTGTTGCGACGCAACAAAATTGTTCTTCGTGATTCAGCAGACGGGGGAGAATTGCCCGAATTTCGGCGGAGGCGAGTTGGCGTTTTGGACTCTATTGAGGTTGGCCCATACAAAATACAAAATGTGAAAGTCTATGAAGGGGCCGTGACTGCAATTGGACTTGGATTTGTGAGGCGATTTGAACTCGATTTTGATTTTCCGAATCGAATCGTTCATTTCTGTCCAAGTCAATCATATCAAGAGCCGGAACGCTGGGATTGCAGCGGAATTGCAATCGAGAGAAAGAACAACAAAACACTAGTGTGCACAGTCATCCCAAGCAGCGTTCCCGGGCAATCTGGCGTACGTGTAGGTGACGAACTAACACACGTTAACGATTCTCGTGCATCCGAACTATCGCTGGCAAAGATCCGCGATTTGTTGTCGACATCTGGATCCGACGTGAAATTGGTGTTTGAGCGAAACGGAGTGCGGCAGGACATTGTGATCAAACTCGTCCGGCCAGATGATCCATTTCCCACTGACAAGAATCTGCCGAAGATTCTGCCTATTCCAGATTAGCTCGCGGGGCAATGCGATTGCCAATCCAGACCACCCGAGGTGACACGTCGTTTCGCAGGAGTTTCGATGTATACACGCGGCCATTTTCTCATGTTTGCGTCTGGGATTGCCATCGGTGCGTGTATCGCATTCATCACTTTTGTGATGTTGCCGGATAACAGCGCGCCACCGCCGTGGATGCCAGATCGAAGTCGAGATTTCCTTGTGAGC
>CAXBSB010000271.1:0-8537 GCA_963977965.1 uncultured Schlesneria sp. | reverse complement strand
TGATGACCGCCTGCTGACAGTCAAAAGCCGCCGCCAGTCCGGCGTTCATCGCAGATGCTCGGTCCGAATCTGATCCTGAGTAATTCATCGTCGCGGCTAATTCTGGAGCCGGCGTCTGCAGGAAGCTTCCCGCCTCAGAATTCGATTTGAGCAACCGTTCGACTTCGTCCCTCAACGACAGGTCGTCCCCGCAAGCCTTCTCCAGAAATGCTCGTCGCTCGTCAGCAGAATCCAGTTCGAGTGCCGCGAGGAATAATGAATCCAAATTTGATTTTGAGTCCGACACCCCGATCTCCTTTATTGGATCTTCACCATGACAGTGCGAAATCGGCGACCAAAACCCATCAAAAATCTTGTGGGGAAAATGGATCATGCCAAACTTCGAACCGACTGGGAAAGTCCAAAGACCGGTAGTGTTTTCTAATGGGACAATCTCGAGGAACTCGATCAATTCTGCAACTGCGAGTGCAGCCATGCACGGGCGAACGTCCAATGCCGTTCGGCGGTTGCCACCGAGATCTTCATCGCTTCAGCAACTTCGGGGATTGTTAATCCGGCAAAGTACCTCAGCTTTACCAACTTGGCCTTGTCAGGCCATCGCTCTTCCAGCAGTGTCAGCACTTCATCCAGTGCAATCAGCTCTTCCTGCCTGCTCTCTGTCATGGCGTGAGCAGAATCCAAGTCGACACGTCGCAACCCGCCACCGCGCTTGAGGCTCTGCTTGCGGCGAGCATTTTCGACAAGAATTCGTCGCATCGCCTCTGCCGCCGCCGAAAAAAAGTGCCCACGACCATTCCATTGCGCCGAATGTTCGCCTTCCACCAACCGCACAAACGCTTCGTGAACGAGTACGGTCGGTTGCAACGTCTGCCCCGGCTTCTCGTGAGATAACTTCGCTGCCGCGAGCTTCCTCAATTCAATATAGACCAGCGGCAACAATTCGTCGGCTGCGGCGGGATCGCCATTCTCGATGGCTGTCAGGATTCGCGTGACATCGCTCATGCCGCAATTCTAACTGGCGGCGTTGATGGTTGCATGGGTGCCAACTAGATTTGTCTCGCAAAGGATGTGGCTGTCCCGGTGTACCACAAAGAATGAATACTCTCATTCTCAATGCGTTTCTGGCTGACCAGCGAAGAGCAAAACGGCTCGTTTCAGAGAAGCTCCGCACACCGGAAGACATGCGTGCGCAGAATTGGGCCTTTCGCCACGCTGAGCTCAGAGCGGCCTACGATGTGTGTCCGTTTGCAGACGTATTTCGAATCCACGGCTACGGGCTGGAAATTCGCGTTGGCGATTTGCACATCGACTTCGACTACTCGCAACTTGGATTACCTGATGGATTCGATCCGTGGAGGATATGTGTCTACATCATGGCTGCCCATTCAAGAAACAGGCTTTCGGAAGAGGAAACTTCTGAACGCGTTGACATCTGGTTTGATGATCTAATCCAGAACGGTCAGGTCCAAAAACTGGATAACCTGTACTACCTGACGAACGAGCGATTAACCGGTGCAGGATAAAGCTGGAACGAGTCACGAGACCAATCACTTCACGACCGGACGATGTCGAGGCAATTCACCCTTGAAGTCACCGAGGCTGTTCCACTTCAATCGCTTGTTCAAATCAACTTCCGAAACGATGATTGTGTCCCAATCCTTAGCATGGACAATCGGCTCTCCCGAATGGTCGTAGATCGCGGTTAATGCCCAGTTTCGTTTAATGTCTTCGTACGTGCTGCTTACGATGTACACCTGATTCTCGCAGGCACGGGCCTTGGCCAGCATGGGATTACAACCCCAGACTGGCCATGCAATCACTTCGGCACCCTTGTTGGTAAGCTCGCGAGCGACTTCTGGGAAAAAGCCATCGTAGCAGATCATCATGCCGACTTTTCCGAACCGCGTTTCGAACACAGGATACTCGTGCCCTGGCGAGATTCCTCGCTCGATTTCACCTCGTGGCAGACACGTCTTTCTGTACTTTCCGACGATTTTTCCATCCGGTCCCATCAAGACAGTGACGTTGTAAACAAGGTGCTTATCGCGTTCGAGGATCGGGACGACGATGTACATGTCATGCCGTTTCGCCAGCTGGCCGAAGTAATCGGTAGACGGCCCGGGGACCGGTTCTGCAGTTTCAACAAACGATTTGTTGGTATTCACAACGGTGATTGTCTCACCGAGAACGATCAGATCGACCTTCTGGGCGGCGGCCTGTTCAATGAAAGGGGCGAATTCGCGGCAGTTCTCTTCCGCTGACTTGCCCGTTGGTCGGTGATGGACGCTTGCGAGTCGTACAAGTCGACTCTTGGGCTGCGGCACGCTCTCAAATGAGATCTGACTCCATTCAATGATGCCGTTCGGCGCCCATTGACCATTGAGTGACACGATCGCTTGTGTCGCCTTCGAGGGAACGCGATACGTCTCGGAAACTTCGGTCCAGCCGTGGTTATCGGTTTGCTTATCGGTCGGGTGTTCGGCCTCAGACGTGGGAGACCATCCAATCAGGTAACCTGCAGCCGCTGGCTCGTCTTGCGGCACATTCTTGCCCTGGGCGTCGCGCCAGAGGATACGAACCGAGGCACTCTGACGTGGGACTAACACAGAGTCGTTAATCTTGCGCCATGCCTGAAAGTGAACATACTCGCCCCCTTTCACGGGAAACGTCTTTTGCCAGTAACCATGCAGGCCTTCTCGTTCATCCTGCAAAATCACAAAGGCTCCTTTGCCATCTCTGCCACCTTTAGCGTTGTAGGTCAACGTCGGACGAATTTCGTCGCGACTGGCGCCTGCAGTCCAGCCTTCGGGGGCTTTGTCACCTTGCGCGGCACTTGCCTCATTGCCTGTGGAATCAGCGCCGAGAATCAGGAACATCAGTGCGACGCGGCAGATTGCAATAGACATCAAATGACCCCCAGAGTCGTGAGAATACAACCAGCACAATCGGGATTCGAATCTGCCACGGAATGACATCGGCTGGCGACCATGTGTGGAGGCCACGCGCCCTCATCCCTTCAATGTTGTTGCTGGCCGATGATACGGATGATAACTTGACTCTGGAAGCGCGATGTCTTCCGCGGGAATGTGAAATGGATCAGTTTTCCCGCAGGTAGTCACTCCTGCATATCACGGTATGGGACAGACGCTGAGACTGGTTCGCAGTGGTTTGTGAAGAATGTTGACTGTTTATCCGTCGCGTCAGGCCTCGTAACTCATGACAGACATTCAGTCAAAAGCTCTGAAGGTATTTGCGGAATATCACCAGTTTTATGTTCAGGACGGTGGCATCAATCCGCCCGCCCCCGAGGACTGGACTGACGAGGACATTGAGCGACAATGCAAAGTGGAAGACAACATCATTGTGGTCTGTCCCCTGCGAAACAGGACGGTTCCTGTCGGAGTCGTATTGCACCAGACGGAACCTGCTTACCAGCCGATGGATTGGGATCACATCGTCGCGTGTTATCTTGAACTACCCACCGGACATCTGCAAGTCCATGAATGTACCGGCAGCGCTGTCCTCGACTGGAACGTTCCCGCCGGAACAAACGTGGTTCGTTTGTTGTACGGCGGCTTGGAAACCATCGCTGATGACGGAATGTAAGGTGGCGACCACTACAAGGTCGAGCTATGGCCTGGTAATCTGAGACAATTGAAGCTCGTGCGATCCTGGCCTGGGAGTAACGAGGGCTAATCGCGGCCTCTGAAGAATCTTTGGGCTGCTAAGAGTCAGGCGTCATCCTTTTCGATGGCTTTTCCGCGCGGATCAGTTCTTCGCCCGGGCCTCAAGTCCGGTCACGGTTAGCATCTCGATTGGCATTCCTGTAGCGCCAACGAGGAGAGCAGCGGACTGGGCCAGTTCATTGAGGAGATCGAGTCTGGCACGCTGATTCTGAAGGATACTGGAACGAGCCTGGATTACGCGTACTACGTCGACTTCGCCCGCTCGAAATTGTCTTTCTAAACTCTGCAACTCCTGCGGCAAGTCCTCCGGTTCCGCTGTGGACTCAAGCGCCAGCGCCTGAAAAGCGAGTTCATAGCGTTCGAAAGCGGCTTGTGCTTCCAACTCGGCACGGATCTGAGTTTGCTGCCATAACGTAGTCTGTTGACCGAATTCCGCTGCCCGCTGGTCTTCCAAAGGCTTACCCGAGTTGATGACGGGCAGGTTCACCTCCGCACGGAAACCTACAAATGTTCCCCCTTCGGGGCCCCGTGCATAGTATGGTCCCGCTTGAACATCGGGAACCCGGTCAGCGGTCGCCAGTCGCCAATTGGCTCTTGCTGCGTCGATATTGGCGTGAGCTGAAAGAACGTCTGGTCGAACTGCTGCCCATGATGCGACCCAAGACTTGTGATCACTCACCGTCTGATCGGCGCCATTTGTCGCCATAGCGTTCGATGCTGCACCTGGTAACTGCCACTGAATCTGCCGAATGTCTCCCGCATACTCCTGTGGGGAATCGACTGGGACACCGAGATGCCTGCGCAGATTGCGAATGGCCGTCTGGTAATTCGCTTGCGCCAGTCGCAACTGCTGCTGAGTTGCCTTAGTGTCGATGCGTACTGTGGCAACGTCTGCAGCAGAAGCATCCCCACCTTCAAACCGCTTGTTGATGGCATCCAGCAGTTGCTGATTATTGGTCTGACTGGCTTCTGCCACTTCCAGCAATCCACGCTGGTACAACACGGTGAAATAGAGCTGTGCGGTCAAAGAGACTGCCTGCAATTCCGCCTGATGAATATTCCAGCGAATGGAGTTCAGCGATGACTGTGCCGCATCCTCGCGGTGCTGTTGTTGATGAGCCAGTTGAATCCTCTGCATCAGCAAAACGTAATGTGCGGTCGTGCCTGAGCCCGCACCGGGAATGTTCTGATAGGGAGTCGCTTGAACCTGAACATATGGGTTGAATGGATAGGTACTGGCAACGCCACAGGTTGCGGTACCCACCCGCTCTCTTTGGCGTATGGCGATCAAGTCAGGGTTCTGGGCCAGAGCGAGAGAGACCGCATCCAGCAAATGGAATTGCCCGCTCGCTTGGGGGTCAACGAGTTCATCAGCAACCGTATCCGATAAATTCGGCGACTCTGCGGAGACAGTCTGAACCACAGTCGTTTCCGCCTCGTTCTTTCGCTCGCGAGAACGTACCTTAGATAAAACCTTGCCTTCCGGCGAAGATTTTTCGTCGGATCTTGAATCAGTTACACGCGGTTCGGAAACAAGGTCAGATTGCGCAACTCGGGCTGATTTGCAACCACAAAGTGCAAGCAATACGAACACGCTCAGATAATGAATTCTGGCCATCCTGGCTCTCTACCGTTGGCCGTCGAATATGGAATCGTCCTGGCTCCATAAATCCAAACTCGGCCTGCTCTTTGTTTCGTCCATCGCCCTCATGCGGCGTGAGCAAGGTCGCGACTTGTTTGCGAGAGTTAATCTTTCGGACAACATTGATCACCGAAACCCTGAGAATCCGTATCGGCTGTACGGGTTGTAGTGATTATGCGGGATGACTGACGGCGTCGGACAAAGCTTAAACTTCGTCTTGCTGGGAAATCGCGTTCCGTCCCCAAAGCAGATAGAGCGGTGGGAGTAAAAAGAGATTTAGGATCGTCGACGTCACCAGACCACCGACGATCACGACCGCGAGTGGATACTCGATTTCGTGTCCCGGCTTGTTACCCGAAACCACCAGTGGCACGAGAGCGAGCGCTGTGGTCAGCACGGTCATCAGAATCGGGTTCAGTCTCTCTTCCGCTCCTCGAACGACGAGGTCGTATCCGAACGGTATCCCCTCAGTCACCTGGAGATGTCTGTAGTGACTGACGAGCATAATCCCGTTGCGGGCAGCAATCCCCAGGACCGTGACGAATCCGACCAGCGACCCGAGCGACAATGATCCCCCTGCGATCCATGCCGCAACGACTCCGCCAATGAGGGCAAATGGAATGGTCAGACAGACCAGCATCGTCAGTCGCAAGGACTGAAAATCCTGGTACAGAATCAACAGGATTCCGAGCAGAGCTACCCCCCCAAGTGTGAAGAGCCGATTCTGCGAAGCCTGCAACGCGGCAAACTCGCCAAGAAACTCGGGATGGTAACCTCGCTCGAAGGAAATTCCCTGTACGGCCTTTTGGATATCACGTGCGACAGAGCCTAGATCACGACCACGAGCATCACACGTGACGTCGATTCTCCGCGAACCATTCTCTCGCTTAACTTCGTTAGGAGCAGGAGCGATGCCAATCTCTGCGATATCCCGCAACAACACCTGGCCGCCACTGGGCGTGTCGATCCTCAAATCATGGAGCGCTTCCAGGTTGTTGCGCGACTTGTCAGTCCCCCAGACCACGACATCGACCTTCATTTGTTTTTCGTAGATTTCACCAACTTTAGATCCTCGCAGGAGTGTCGTGACTGCTCGTCGAACTTGTCCGGACGTCAGTCCAAACCGTTCGGCTGCATCTGGTCTGAGCCGAATGTCGACCTGAGGAACCAGCACTTGCGACTCGACCTTCAGGTTGCTGACTCCCTCGATCTTCTCAATCACGGCTGCAACTTGCTGCGCCTGCCCTCTTAAACCAGCCAGATCAGGACCATAGATCCGCACCACAATGCTTGAACTTGCCCCCGTCAATACTTCTTTGACTCGCTCACGCAAGTACGTCAGGACGTCGCGATAAAGCCCTGGATAACCGTCAACTGCTGCTTCGACTTTGTTCAGCGTATCTTTGTAGTCCACCGATTCGTCGATACTGATCCACAACTCAGTAAAGTTCGGTCCGACAACTTCGTCCGCGACTTCGGCGCGGCCGATATGGCTACCAAAGTTTCGAACACCGGGAATCGAACGAAGTTCCTTGCTGGCCAGAATGGTGATTCGATCCATGGCCTCGATCGATGTTCCAGGCTTCTCAACGAAGTGCATCAGAAAATCGGTTTCCTGAAAGTTCGGCAGGAACTCTTGTCCCAACGTACGTAGCAGCAGGAATGTTCCGACGAAGGAAACGAGCAGCACTCCGATCGCAGTTGTGGGACGCCGCACGAACCAGGGGAGCATGGCCCGATAGGGAGTCTTCAGCCAGCGGCTGATCGGCGGTTCATGGCCTGTGTTTCTCCCACGAGGAAGAATCAACAACGACAATGCGGGAGTCACCACGATAGCGACGAACAGCGATGCCAGTATCGCCAGGACGTACCCGATGGCCAACGGTCGGAAAAATGCACCCGGCAGGCCTTCCAGGAAGAATACCGGCAGGAATACCAGTACGATGATTGCTGTGGCGTAGACGATCGCACTTCGGACTTCGATGGAAGCTTCCAGAACGACGCAAAATGCAGAACGCGGCTGATCCAGCAACCGATTCAGTCGGAGACGGCGAACAATATTCTCGACATCGATGACGGCATCATCAACAACTTCTCCTAAAGCGATCACCAGCCCAGCGATGATCATGGTGTTGATCGTCATACCCCACCAATGAATCAGCAGTACCGCGGCAATCAGTGAAAGAGGAATTGCGGTCAGGCTGATCGCAGCCGTTCGCCAGTCGAACAGGAAGGCGATCAGAACTATGATCACCAAACCACATCCGACGAGTAGAGCGTGCGTCAGATTCTCAATCGAACGTTCGATGAAGGTGGCAGGGCGAAAGATTGTCGAGTCGATCTCAATATCCTTCAGGCCAGGTTTCAGGAGATCTAATGCTGCTTCAACCTTGCGTGTCACTTCCAGCATGTTGGCCGCTGGCTGCTTTTCTACAATCAGCAACAGGCCCGGCTGATCGTTGATAATCGCGTCGCCAATGGCTGGTGGAGAACCAATCCGAATGTCCGCAATGTCTCCCAGGCGAAGCGGCGATCCTTGGCGGTAGGCGACGACTGTCTGTGCCAGGTCTTCCGCTTCCCGCACGGGTGGTAACTGCCGAACGGCCAGACGTTGATTGGGGGTGTCAACAAATCCTCCAGCGTCGAGCACAACCGCATCCCCTGCGGCACGAAGCACTGCGTCTAGCGTCACCTGATGTGCCTGCAACCGGTCAACATCGACAAGCACCTGCATCTGCTTATCGCGTTGTCCCCAGATCGCAACGTTGGCCACACCAGGAATAGCCATTAGGCGAGGGCGTATCGTCCAGACCGCTAATTCTGACATCTCACGTTGAGACAACTTTTCGGACCAGATGCCAATCTTCATCATCCGACTCAGCGATGACAGTGGCTGGAGAATGACGGGTGGTCTCGCGACTGCTGGCAATCGCGGCGATTCCACCGCCAGTCGTTCCTGAACCAGTTGCCGTGCCCGGTAGAGGTCCACGTTCTCATGCAGAAGCATTCGGATCGAAGAAAGACCCAGCACGGACTTGGATCGCAGTGTTTCCAGGCCGGGAGTGCCGATCAGGGCGTTTTCCAAGGGGAATGTGATGAGCGTTTCGACTTCCTCAGAGGAAAGTCCTGGAGCTTCCGTCTGGATTTCGATATACGGCGGAGCGAACTCGGGAAACACATCGAGCGACAGATGTGGCACCATCCGGCCC
>CAXBSB010000270.1:0-8629 GCA_963977965.1 uncultured Schlesneria sp. | reverse complement strand
GCTGTCCGAACTGCTTTCGGCAGGTGTCTCAGGAACGAGTGCTCTGACGATCCAGGGGACGGCGGGAACTTCTGAAGAGCATCTTCGCTACTCATGGAATTACGCGCTGTTGCTGGCTCAAGGGCCGGGCGAATCCGCAATCGTTCCGTCGCCCATGATGACCGGCATGACGAAGGGGCAGATCGTACGCGTCGAAGAAGTGACTCGCTGCCTGCCGGAAGTTCAGGATGCCCTGATTTCGCAGATGTCGGAACGGCGGCTGATGATCCCCGAACTTCAAGGGGAATCCGGCAGTGTGTTTGCCCGGCCCGGTTTCAATGTGATTGCCACGGCGAATCTGAGGGATAAGGGCGTGTCGGAAATGTCGGCCGCGCTGAAGCGTCGGTTCAACTTTGAGGTCATTGCCCCGATTGCCGAGCACCAGCGCGAAGTCGACCTCGTCCGTCGACAAGCGACAGCGTTGCTGCACGCGTCGAACGTTCAGACACCCGTCGATGATGGACTGCTCGACATTCTCGTCACGGCGTTCCGCGATCTTCGCGTGGGGCGAACGGTCGAAGGGTGGACGGTCGAGAAGCCTGGCTCAGTGATGAGTACCGCAGAAGCCGTCGCGATCGCCGCATCGATCGGTCGGCAGGCTGCGTACTTTCCATCACAGAAAGATCCGCTCAGCCTGATCCCGTGCCTGTTGCTGGGAGCTGTCCTTAAGGACGACTCGCAGGATCGGGCTCGATTGCTGGCTTATTGGGACAGCACCGTCAAACGCCGGGCCGAGACCTCGCGAAACTGGCAGCGTCTACTGGAACTGCGGCAGGAACTGATGCAGTAATCTCAGGTAACGAACCCATGACGATTCAACCCGAGACCTGTTCATCCGAACCGCATCAGCTCGCAGCGCCGGATTTCAACGCCGAAGCAGTGCTGACGGAGTTGTCACAGTGTCAGCAGCCGTTTCTGATTGGTGTGCGTCATCATTCGGCGGTGATGGCCAAGGTGATTCCACAGTTACTGGACCAGTTCGCGCCCGACATCGTGCTGCTCGAACTTCCTCCAGAATTCGCGGACTGGATTCCCTGGCTGGCTCATCCTGAAACTCAGGCACCCGTCGCGTTATCAGGGTGTGATGTCGATGGAGAACGATTGGCGTTCTATCCATTTGCTGATTTCTCGCCCGAACTGGCCGCGATTCGCTGGGCTGCGCGAAACAAGGTGCCCGTGGAAGCATTCGACCTGCCGATGGCCTCGCGAACGAATTCGCGAGACCGGCAATCGGCAAATCCGCAAGGATTGCTGGCGTCGCTGATGGCGCGGACCGAGTCTGCCGACTCAGGCCAGTTGTGGGAGCGGCTGGTGGAGTCGACGGCGCTGGGAAGTGCCGCCGAAAACATCCGGCGTTCGGGGTTGCTCTTTGGTTGGGCGATCCGATGGAACGATCAGCAACCTTCCAACTACGATCTGGCTCGCGAGTCATACATGCGGTCGCGCATTGCCGCCCACCGTTCGAAGAAGGCCGCAGCAGTGATTGGTGCCTATCACGCTGCGGCATTGCTGCCAACTCCGCTGCTATGGCACGAACCTGCAGACAGTGATGACGATCTCAATGACGATGGCGACGTACGACGTAAGGGCCGCAAGTCCGACGATGACCGATTTATCACGGCGATGATTCCGTATTCGTTCCAGCAACTCGACGAACGATCGGGATATCCCGCAGGAATTCGTGATCCGCTTTGGCATCAGGAAATTCTGGAAGCGGCGACTCTGCCGGAGTGCGAAGAGGCGGTTGCCCGGATCATCGTCTCGATCTGTCGCGAACTCCGTAAAGCGGGACATCCGATGAACGCGGCTGATGGCATGGAAGTGCTGCGGATGTCGCGAGATCTGGCTCGACTCCGAAGATTGCAGGTCCCCGGACGCGGTGAGGTCATGGAGTCGTTGCAATCGTGTCTGACGCGAGGACAGTTGTCTGGCCTGGGCCGCGCCGTTGCCGACGCGATGCAGATCGTGCTGGTGGGGAATCGCAGTGGAGCCGTCCCTGGTGAACTGCCGCGTTGCGGTCTGGCACCGCACATCGAGTCGATTCTGAAACAGTTGCGTCTGCCGGGACCTGAAAGCCTCGGCCAGGAAAAGCGACTGAGACTCGATCCATTGCGCAGTTCGCTCGACCGCGCTCGCGTTGTCGTGCTGGAACAAATGAACATTTGCCAGATCCCGTATGCCGCACGAGCGGAAGACGGCAGCGCGGGTGATCGCGAGAGTCTCACGTCGGTCTGGGACGTGCAATGGCAGCATGCTACGGCGGCAATGATTGCTTTGGCGGGAACGCGAGGCACGACGCTGCGGCAAGCCGCAGAAGGGATGTTAAGACTGCGCGGGATGGACAGACCAGTCGAAGAATGGGGCGAAGTTCATCTGGTTCAACTGACTTCCGCCGCGCAGGGCAATCTGGTGCAACTGGTGTCCACAGGGCTCGCCTGGCTGCTGGGTTCATTCACGGGCACGGCGTCGTTGCCACAGTTGATGTATGCCATGAACTTTGTCGATCGAGTCCACTCGGGACATATTCCAGGACTTCCCTCACCAACCGATGACGTGATGCCGGCGTTCTGTCAGCCATTCCATGCTCCAGAAAATCTCGACATCACGACACTGCTGCAGGCTGCGATTTCACGAGTTGGCGGGCTGTCTGGATCTGAAGAGGAATCCGACGTCGCCGCGCTGTTGGACCTGGTGTTGTGGTTCCAGCAGCAGGATGATCACAGCCAATCTCCCGAGAACGACGATAAGAATGACGGTGTTGCGCCCGCCATCGCAATTGAAGCCGGGCGACTGCTCTTTCACCTTCGCCAGTTCTCGCAATCGGGTTCGGCATTGATGCAGGGGGCGGCACTGGGTTGCCGGTTGCTGATCGGCGATCTGTCGGAAACGGACTTCACAACGCAAACGAGTTCGTGGCTCGACAGCGCGGTTGACGAAGACCTGCGACATGATCTCACGCGGCGACTGCGTGGAACATTAATCCTGGTCGCTCCCCGATTGCATTCCGATCCCGGCTGCCTGAACGGAATGGAGGAACGGATCGACGTCTTCTCGGATGCCGATTTCTTCCAGCGACTGCCAGCGTTGCGCGGCGGTTTCGATGTCATCAGCCCGGCCCTTCGTCGACAGTTGCTCTACCAGATTCAGCAACGGTTACCGCAATCCTCTTCCACTATACGACCGACGAACGTCGACCCGCTTGTGCAAAAGTTGATGTTCGAAGCGGACCAGGCGGCTCGCGCTGCCGTAGCCGAGTTACTGCCCGACCTGATGTGGATGGACGACATCTCCGTACCTGAGGGCGAATCACGTCGTTCGATGGTGGACGACCCGTCGCGCCAATTGAATCTGCTGGACCGCTGGCGGCTGATCCTGGGTCTTCGTGACCAGTCCATGTGTTCGGCCGCTCGACGCGCCGCAAGGGCACTCGACGAACTCTATGGATCCGGTGCCGGGGAAGGTTCACGCAGTACACTCGGCGGTCATGGCAGCGGTGCAGGGGAAGAGCCCCCCTGGCCGAACACTCGCGTCTGGGCTGATGAACTCGGTGACCTGTTCGGTGAACGGGTTCGCGAGGAGGTTTTGGGGAGCGCCGTTGAAAAGGGGCGCGCGGCAGCACTGGCTGTGATGAACGAAGATTCGGTTCGTCCGTCGGTCGATCTGCTGCAGACAGTATTGTCGATGAAGGGGAACCTGCCGGACGGTCAGACTGAAAAACTACGTCGCATCGCTCGCAGGATTACTGACGAGTTGGCAAAGGAACTGGCCACTCGCATAGCCCCCGCTCTGACGGGACTCACCACGCCCCGGCCGACTCGACGACCGAACCGACGGCTTGATCTGCGGCGGACCGTGATGTCGAATCTGAAGACAGCCAAGGTTGATCCAGATGGGACGACGCGACTTGTTCCCGAACAGTTCTATTTCAGAACCCCGTCACGACGAACGATGGACTGGCATTTGATCTTTGTCGTTGACGTTTCGGGGTCGATGGAGCCGTCGGTCATCTACAGTGCTCTGACAGCGGCGATCTTCTCGGCTCTGCCGGCACTCAGCGTGACGTTTCTGGCGTTCAGTACGGAGGTCATCGATTTCACCAGCCACGTTGACGATCCGCTGGCGATGCTGATGGAAGTGCAAGTTGGCGGCGGAACCTTCATCTGGAAAGGATTGGCGGCCGCACGCGAACGACTCAAAGTTCCCGCTCGCACGATCGTTCTGCTGGTGACGGATTTCGAGGAGGGGGGCTCGGTTGGAGCGTTATTGAATGAGGTGATGGCACTCGTCGACTCAGGAGCGAAGACACTTGGGCTGGCCGCATTGTCCGATGATGGAAAGCCTCGTTATCACACGGGCATTGCGTCGCAGGTCGTAAACTGCGGCATGCCCGTCGCTGCACTCAGTCCCCTCGAACTCGCCCGCTGGGTCGGGGAGCAGATCCGATGACGCAGCGTCCCACGATTACTCCCGATGTCCTTGCTGCAATCATCAGTGCGGCTCCTGAACGACTGCAGAAGAAACTCGATCGCGAACCGCGTGCGGCCGATGCCTGGACCTGGACAGACACCAACGGGTTGTGGAGTGTCAGCGCGGGTGAAGAGACCGTTCGTATCCCGGTTGGTGTGATCAACGACGTTGCGCAGGTTCAATGCTCGTGCCTGCTGTCGCCACGTTGTTTCCACGTACTGGCCGTGCTCAACGTCGCCGAAATTGCCGTTGGTGACGAGAATCCGTCCGATGCCGCCGACACTGGTACGGTCGAGCAGACAGGCGAAGGAGACGGGCGACAGCCCGCGGCCGAAGTGGAGCAGCCGAGTTCCCAAGCGACACGAGGCCCTGATGATTCAAACGAGCAACCTCAAACCGACGTTCATCTACTGACCGAAGCTCAGCATCGAGCAGCTCGATTGATGTTCGAGGCCTGTGCCGGAATCCTCGCGACTGGTCTGCGGGCGGCTGGTGCACAGTTGCAATCACGGCTGCTGCGGGCGATTCATGAATGCCGATCCGAGGGGCTGCATCGAGTCGCTGCTGGCGGATTGCGGCTGATGAACAATCTCCGCCTGTTGCGAGACGGAAATGATCAGTTCAACTCATCGGTTGCTGAAGCCGATTTTTGCGAAGTGCTGGAAACGTGTGTGAGACTGAACGCGAATCACGACAGCCTTCCTGCGGTGTCGGAACCGTCGTTAGCAGCCCGTGGTCAAAGGGGTCAGACCCTCTCCGGGCAGACGGTTTCCACGTCAAGCCGACTCCCCTCCAAAGGGTCTGACCCCTTTGACCACGGGCTGCTGGTGTCTGTGGACTGGATTGGAATCGCCCGTCGCACGTTTCAGCCGTTCAACAGTCTGAAGCTGCATGCACTGTTCTGCGAGCCGATTCTGACTCGCAGCGGTTACAGCGGTGTCGTGACATGGCTGATGTCCGACGATGGCTGGATGGGAACGATCAGCGACGTCCAGCCTGGAGACGCAAAACGAATCCCTCAGGCCTGGCAGTCGGGAGTGTCGCTGGCGGGCTTATCGATGTCGCATCGGGATCTCAGCCAGAAGTGCCTGCTGATTTCCAAGGCCACTCGATCCGTTGACGGCCGAATCGGTGGAGGCGAATCGGCTCGCGCCGTTGCCATTGACGGGCAAGGTTGGGACGCACCGCCGATCGCCGCACGGTTTCAGACACCGCTGCCCGACCAGATCCAGAAAATATTTAGCCGGCAGTCCACCATCGAATTCCTGAGTCCTGCAGGTACCGACCTCGTCTTCCTGACCGTCATCGTTGCAGGCTATGCGGGACAGCAGTTGATCGTCCACGACGCGTATTCAGGGACCATGCTTCGCCTGTCCATCGCGATTGATGACGATGCATTGGCGTTTCGGTCGAGCCTGCAAATGCTGTCACGCGCCCCGGGCCTGGCGCTGCGATGCATTGGCCGCGTTGAGTTCAAATCGGCCGGATGTATCCAACTGCTGGCGGTGGCCCCAGCGACACTCGCAGTTCCTGATCAAACGGGTCTCGAAAACTCCGACGCGGGACATGGACCAAACCTGGTGGTGCCCGATTCGACACCCGTCATTTCGATCGGGCTGGCAGAAGTCACGCGGTCGCATCTGTCCCAGGCCGAAACGCAACCCGTCAGCGTGGCAGTTCTAACGGGCGACACGGCAGCAGCGTCGTCTGGCAGCCACCACGACGACGCCGTCGAACGCTGGTTGCGAGCAATCATTATCGGCGGTCGTCATGCCATTCCGCAGGGACTGGTCACAAGTGCCGTTCGAGACGCAGCGCGTTTGAAAGCAAGCCTTCGACCCGCCGCAGCATCGATGCTACACGCACTGACTCAATCGACAATCGCAACGAGAACAGAACTCACCGGCATCCGCTTCTCCGAACAACCCGAAACCCTCGCCATCAAATGGCTCGCCGCATCGATTGGAACCCGCGCAGCCGCAAGATATCTTCAATTGAATGACTGGCTCGTACGCTTCGAATCGCTGTCCCCTGAGAAAACGTGAAATCAGGGGATTCTGCCGACTCAGGTACAAAAGTAACCCCCGGCGGTAGTCGAAGGGGACCTGCTCAGGGGTGGCCCCGGTTGGCTGCCTTGAGCCTACCGGGGTGGCGCAGCCAAAGGAAGTTGTGACTTCAATCGAGTTTGTCAAGAATTCTCGACATGGCAAACAAGCACAGCTTGACTACGACGGATTGGAAATGGAGTTCGGCACGATGGTACAAGTGGCAGCGATCCGTAGGAGTACGATCCAGCGGGTTCCCTGCGGACGAACTTCCGAAAATCGTATGTTGCCTAAAGATTGACACTTATTGCCTTTGGGGTATTCTCAATCCAATCTGTTGAGAAAATCACGAACGCCGCCGCTTAGGCTCACAAAACCGGGGCAATTGCCACATGCAAAACAGAATTTTTAGTCTGGCGTTGATGGCATTCACATTCATTGGGCTCGGCAGCAAACCGTGTCTGTCTCAAGAGAATGTCGCGAAGGACGAAGTCCAGCAAATTGCCGAGGAAGCCTTCATCTACGGCTTCCCGATGGTAATGGGCTACGGGATCCTGTACGAGTACGCCGTCGATACCAAGTCCGACCAGTACAAAGCCCCGTTCAACCAGATCTACAACACGGCACGAGTATACACCCCGAAGGACACGGCAGTAGTCACGCCCAACAGCGACACCCCGTACTCCTTCGTGTGGGCCGATCTGCGGACCGAGCCACTCGTCCTGAGCGTCCCGGAAGTGGAGCAGAACCGGTATTACTCCGTGATGCTGGCTGACCTTTATAGCTGCAATTACGGCTACATCGGCAGTCGCGCGACGGGTAACGGCCCTGGTACCTACATGATTGCCGGACCGAACTGGAAGGGCGAGACGCCCCGGGGCATTAAGAAGCTGTTCCGGTGCGAGACGGAGTTCTCCCTGGTGCTCTACCGCACCCAGTTGTTTGGGCCGGAAGAAATCAACAACGTGAAGAAGGTGCAGGCGGGTTACAACGTCCAGGCACTATCCGCGTTCCTGAGCAAGTCCCCCCCGACCGCCACCCCAGAGATCAAGTGGCTGAAGCTCGACAAGAAATCAGCCGAGGCCGACCCCTTCGCCTACTTGAATTTCGCCCTTCAGTTCTGTCCTCCCACGGCGTCGGCGGAAGTGGAGAAGCCGCTGCGTGATAAGTTCGCCCGGATTGGGATCGAAGCCGGTAAGCCGTTTCCGCTCGCCAGGTTCACCGCGGAGCAGAAGGGGGCACTGGAAGCGGGCGTCAAGAGCGGGTTGGAGAAGATCAAGCGAAGGGTAGCCACGCTGGGAAAGGACGAAAATGGCTGGCGTGTTGGCGGGGCGCAAGGCGACCGGAACTTTTATAAGGGCGATTGGACACTCCGAGCGGCCGCGGCGATGGCTGGCATTTACGGCAACGACGCGGAGGAGGCGCTGTATCCACTCCTCGCCACTGACAGCGACGGGAACAAGCCGGATTGCGGAAAGAACCGCTACACGCTCACCTTCGCTCAAGGACAACTGCCGCCGGTCCACGCCTTCTGGTCGGTGACCATGTACGATGGCAAGACGCAACTCCTCATCGAGAATCCGATCCATCGGTACCTGATCAACTCGCCCATGCTGCCGGACATGAAGAAAAACGAGGACGGTTCGCTGACCATCTACATTCAGAAGGACTCGCCCGGCAAAGAGAAGGAGCCAAACTGGCTACCCGCACCGGATGGCCCGATCTACGTCGCGATGCGGTTGTACTGGCCGAAAGATGAGGCGATCAAGGGAGAATGGAAACCACCGGCGGTACAGCGAGTGAAGTAAGACCAGCCGCAGGAGGCCACGCTGCGCAAGATTTGCTCGGTCAATTCGCGCATCAAAAAACAATCTCAACTTCAGGATTAGAAGGGACTTGACGTCTTTTGGTTGCAAAGTATTCTCAATGCTTTCTGTTGTGAGAAATACAAGTTATGCGGTAGAGAAAATGGGACAACACACTGAATGCAAGCACTGCTTCTTTCGCTTTGACGGCGGACACAGTCAAAGCGAAAGAAGCAGTGCTTGCATTCAGTGTGTTGTCCCATTTTCTCTACC
>CAXBSB010000269.1:0-8635 GCA_963977965.1 uncultured Schlesneria sp. | reverse complement strand
TTTTTTCAAGCAGAAGACGGCATACGAGATTCCGAAACGTGACTGGAGTTCAGACGTGTGCTCTTCCGATCTAAACCAGTCCACAGCGTGCATCGGCACGGTACATTTATGAGGCTTCAAACGGCCCGGCCAGTTTGCGAACGCGCAGACCCTGATGCCACCTTCGTACAAGGTCGCCTTCTGACCACGAAGCGGATCGTTTTCACTGTTCAACGGCGAATGTCCGACGTTTCCGACGTAGGCATTCTTCAAGGATTCAATTCCACCGTTATCGCTCGTAAAGATGATCAGAGTATTGGTTCGCTGGTTAGTCTGTTCGAGAGCCGCAACGAACTGGCCGATCTTGGCATCGAGTTGCGAAACCATCGCTGCCAGTCTGAGGCGGGAATCCTGTTTTTCTGGATCAGTGTGAAAGGTGACGTTTTCATAGATCTTTTTGTACTCGTCGGGAGCGTCTACCGGCGTATGAACCGCATGAAATGGCACATAAATGAACCATGGGCTTCGTTTTTCGTGAATCCGCCGCACAGCTTCTGCAGCCACAAGTTCGGTGGCATTTCCTTCCTCATCGATCCGGCGCCCGTCGCGGTGCCACGTATCTTCAAAGTGCCCTTTGCGGTATTTATGCGTCCACGGGTCGGCCGCACCCGTCAAGGTTCCGTATCCTCGATCGAAGCCAAACACGTTCGGCCCCCACTCACTGCGCGCTCCCAGATGCCATTTGCCACTTTGTACCGTGTAGTACCCTTGAGATTTCAGGGCCGAAGCCATCGTCACTGTATCCAGCGGCATCGCTCGCAGGTTGCTTGGTGAGAGTGTATGAGGGCCAAAGCGACCGGGATACCGCCCACTCATCAGGGCCGTACGAGTTGGCGTACACACAGGCTGAACATAGTGTTGATCAAGCTCAACGCCGGTACGAACGAGTTGATCCATGTGCGGAGTTTTGGCGATTCCATCATGCCAGCCAACATCGCTCCACCCCAGATCGTCTGCGACGATTAACAGGATGTTGGGCAGATCGGGTTTTGCCGCGTCGGCAACTCCACTCAGAGCAGCAACAAGCATTAACAGTGACATCAGGCGTGAAGTCATTTATCCGTCCCCATTCAGGAGATAATCAAAAGTGAGGCTGCGAGGATCTGCTGATCGATCCAACCGTTCGTCTCGTCGAATTGTATTACCCGTTGAGCGTGCCTCATCTGAATTTCAACGTCAAGTCTATTCTGACTCATGTTGTGTGCGTGGCATTCGTTCGCAGAGTTCGTTCGCAAAATGCGATATGGCGATGGTAGATTCGGTGGCAGCAAGGACTGTTCCTGCACGAATGAATTTGTGGTACTGGCGACCAATCGTGTACTAACAGAATTGATGCCAGAACTCAGCGTTGACTTGAGTCCATCGCGATTACAGACTGGACAGACAGTTTCCATTGTCACCTGCTGATCGGGCTAACATGAACGAAATCGCTCATTCAACGACAACTGCGGCCTCATCAACTGGTCCCTATCGCGTTTTCGTCAGTTATTCGCACCAGGATGCGAATCTGGTCAGCGTCATCGTCAAGTACTTGGTTGAAGTCTGCGGGGTCGAAGTTATCTGGGATCAAACATTTGCCTACGGGCGAGGATTTCACGAGCAGATTCGCGATTTCATCGCGCACTCGCACGTCTTTCTCCCTGTGGTGACTCCAAGGTCCAGGGAACGAGGATGGGTTCATCAGGAGATTGGCTACGCGATGGCGATGAACATACCGGTGCTTCCCATCGCGATTGGCGCGACGCCGGACCAGATGATCAGTATTGTTCATTCCATCAAGATTGACCCACCAGACGATTACAATCTTGATTCCGAACAAGCGAAAGCACCGTTCACGAATCCTGTCGAGTCGTGGGTCTGGAAGGGCCTGGCTGCGGCACTCGATAAGCGAAAACTTGATTTTCTCGTGGAGCGAAGTTCGTGCACGTCGCTGGCACGATACCAATGTGCCGATTACCAGGAAGAACGAACCATGCTGATGGTTCGGCATTCGAATACCGCATTCGACATCATGTTTCGTGGACATCTGGTACGTCAGCTTGGAGGACTCAGTTCGTTCCATATCCCGGATGCGGAGCCAACGAGTGAAATCTGGAATGTCCGCTATGGAAAGCGCGAGCGGAGCGAATTCCATCGCAAGCTGCAACGGTCCGAACGCAACAGTCTGGAGCAACATTCTCGCGAGGCTGGCTGCATGCTGATCGTGAATCCCTACGAGATCTATCGAGAAAGTGGTCCGCGGGCTTATGCAGTTCGATTGTTGTCCTTGTATCAGTACTTGAAATGCTCATCCAAGGGGGCGGTGGTTGTCGTCCTCAGCTCGAAAGTCGGGATTCACGAAAGCGTGACAATCATTGGCGACGTCTTTGCCGCAATGGCTATTGCCGGGTCGTCACGCGGTGGTTACATGCAGACAGTCTTCACGACACATGCTCCCAGCATGAAATCTCGCCATATTCATTTTGATGGTCGATTGATGGAATGCCTGGCGGCGTGGTGTCACTACAAGAAATGGGGCAAGCCGCTCCCTGACGTCGCATCACACTTCGCCGATCCCGCGAGATCTCAGGCGGACTTCTGCCAGGCAACTGTTGACTGGGCGTGTGAAGAAATCGAACAGATTCTCAGGAAGAAGCTGGGAGTCACTGGTGTGGATTTGTGCGGGAACCCAGTCGAACTGACATTACACCTTGCCGATGCCAGCTACAGTGAAGCACCTTTCGACAAACTGATAAAATCTCCACCAGCACCACCCATCAGTGTCTGATCAGGCATTTTGAAACCAGCCCGATACAATAGCCGCAAGACGGTCTCGCGATTGACAATCAGGAGTTAGAGTCACAGATGTTCATTTCGATCAGAACTGTCGCCGCATTGATTGCGGTGACACTGATGCAGCATTTCTTGTTCGCAGCGGATCAAGCGAAGCCACTGGTTTTCAATACAACGAGTCCCACGAATGATCTTGAGGGGACATTATCGGCACACGTCCGATTTGCGCAGAGCCAGATCATCCCGGCTCATCCTGGCAAGGGCGACACCCAGCCACACTTGATCAGTCAACGGAAATGTCTGTTGCTGGTACAACCTTTAAAGCCGGATGGCACGACACCATTGCACGTCACCATTCGTAACAACGCCGGAAAAACTCTGGGCTCGCTGGTCCTCGACCCGCCAGAGAAACTCCCCAAAACGGCATATGATCTAGATGGTATTCCTGACGAAAAGATTGATTTCACAGCCCCCGCTGCGGCTGGCGGCGTCATCAATAACAGGCGCGACCTGGAAAAGGTGAGTGACCAGGAAGACAAATTTCTTCATGGTCTACTGCAGAAACATCCTCTGGTCGAGATTCAGACTGCCGACGGTCAGTGGGTTCGCGACATCTACGTTCCGAGTGGACCTGAGCTCGACGGGAAGTTTTTACGTGTCCGTTCTAATGCGGGTTACGGATCATCCGTTCACTACGGTAACCGTACCGCTTCGATCTCGCGCGGTCAGACGTTACTCTTCAAGTCTGTGCGAGGCCAGTGGATTCTCGAAAGCGATCTCGAAAATCAGGGGATTCGGTATGCGAATGATACGTGGACTGGCGTGCTGCCGGCTGACTGGATCGCGCCAGGTCTAAGTCTGCACTTCCGCCAAGGGAATCTGAATGGCACATTGAGCAAATTGAAAGTGGGAGCCCCGACGGAACTGCTGATCCACACGATTGACCTCGGCATGCTGACGCCGCCACGTGATCAGTTCCATTTTGCCAACGATCCGACGGCCCACCGCGAATATTTCCAGACTGTGCCAACGAGCCGCTTGATCATCAGTCAATACTCGCCGTTGTTTCTTCCTGAAGTCATGCTTCCTGACGGGACACTTCTGACTGATCATGATCCGAGTAAAGGGGATTGGCACAACGGCACCATGCGTCAACGGATTGGCAAAGAGTTGATCTCTCTGGGAATCGACAACGCCAACTACGGCATCAACAGCACTGCAGGTGAAGGGGAAGCCAGCCACCCGTATGTGACAGCGCAGTTGGCTGCGCACAACAGTGTCGGGAAATATGCCAGTGGACTTGTTGTACACGGTGGGTCAGGTGGCGGTGGCATCGTGACTCTCGACAACTCGTTGCACAACGAGTTCAGTCACGAAGTCGGACACAACTACGGACTCGGGCATTATGTCGGTGGATTCCAGGGCTCGGTTCATCGCAGCGCCGATCAAATCAACTCGACCTGGGGGTGGGACGCTGACAAGAATCGTTTTATTCCGAATTTCGCACCGGTTCGCAGTGGTAAGGATACGTGCCTGGAAGACCAGTGCCAGGCGCCATTCGACGGTCGCTCCTATGGCATGGACGCGATGGCCGGTGGATCGCCAATGTCCAGCTTCAATCGTTTTACACTTTACACTCCCAATACCGCGTCCATTATCCAGCGATTCCTGGAAGGCAAAGCCGTTTTCGATGCCGCTTCGCCAACGGGTTTCAGTAAGTGGAACGACGCGAAAGGAGTCATGGAGCCATACAAGCACACGTATGACGTTGCCTCACAAATCACGGCCCCGGTCAGCGAACTCAGCGAGGCCAAGCTGGCCGTTCTCATTTCCAACTATGATCGCGTGAATGTGGCGATGGGCGATGGAAACTGGACTAAAAACATCGAAGTTCCTCGTGCTTCGGCAGCCAATCGCGGTCGCACGATTGCCATCGATCATGCGGCCGCCTACGCCAGCACCCTCTTCCTGAATGGAACTCAGATCCCGGTTCCGCGCGGCTTCAAAAAGAGTTACGTCTCTGATGGCAGACAGTGGAAGGCAGGGGCGAAGTCGGACACGGCGATTGATCGAAAGCCGAAGGAATCTGGTGTGCCAGTGATAACTCTGGTCGGCTACTACGATCCCGAGGGCGAACTGAAGAGTTACATTTATCCGGCACTTCACGGCGCTTATGGATTCACGTACAGCGATGATCGAAACCAGTCAAATGAACAAGACTGCCACCTGCTGGTAGAGACTCGCGACGGCTCGATTAATTTCCGGCTGGCCAATCACCGGCTCAATGGCAAAGTCATGAACAAGTTCCATATCAACATTCCAGAATCGAGCCAACCTAAAAATGTGTCTGTTGTCTGCCGTGGAAAAGTCCTGGACAGTAAATCGATTGCCCCGGTTGACGGGAAACTGACCTACACGGTGCACGGCAGACCACTCACTTCCAGCAAGGCGAAGTGAGTCGGAACCAACCCCGGCAGATCTCAGGTCGCACGCGACGTAGTTCGCGCCCGTCCCCAAGGGAATTGCGACAGAGTAAACTCGACTTCAGTGCTTGGAATTGTCGGGCCAAGCAGTGTCGTTTGTCCCATTTCGCGATTTTTTGCAGTTTTTGAAAAAATCACGCCAAGATCTGGTCAGCACCAGCGAATAACGATGAATGAGACAGAACACGTCAGTTCTGGTCTGCGAAATCTGTCATCGGAATCGGAAGGTTGCTGCCATGCTCAAGAAAATCCTCATTGGAAGTGCAATTGCTGCGGGTCTAGGGACATTCGTCTTCGGTCGGGACACGATCAGCTATCTTCGAACGGGCTGTCGCAATGTTCGGCAGGCTGTCAAAGCTGAAGTCCCCGTAGAATTCGAGATTGAGCGGGCACGGACGATGGTTGACCAACTCGTTCCCGAAATTCGCCAGTGTATGCATGTCATTGCAGAACAGCAGGTTGACATCGAGCATCTGACGGCGGCTCTGGACAAGAAGTCTGGAGAACTGGGGCGTCAAAAGGACGCTATCATGGCTCTACGGTCGGATTTGGGGAGCGGAAAGTCCACATTTACCTATGCCAGCCAGAAATTCACTTCAAATGACGTCAAGCGTGATCTGTCAAATCGATTTGATCGTTACAAAGCTGCAGAGGAAATGCTCGCGGCAGATAAGAAAATCCTCGCCGCTCGCGGACAGACTTTGGTCGCCAATCGTGACAAACTTGAAGGCCTGATGCAGGCCAAGAAAGAACTGGAGGTCAAGCTCGAACAGCTTCAAGCCAGACTGCAGACAGTCAAGGCTGCGGAAGCGGTCAGCCAATTGGCGATTGACGATTCGAATCTGAGCCACGCTCGCAAATTGATAGACGACCTGAACAAGCAACTCGATGTCAAGCAGCGAGTTCTGGAAACGGAAGTCAAGTTCGCCGGGATGATTCCTGTCGAAAAGGCTGAGTCTGCTGTTGCTTCGGACCTGGATCAGCAGATCGATGCATACTTTGGTGTTGAAGCGAAATCTACAGAAGTGGCGGGTCGCGATTGAATGATAGTTTGATGAGGTACGACGGAATTGGACATGAACTGGAACAGAATCGCGTGGACCATGGACCAGCTCGTGGACTCGGGAGTGGGATAATTCATCAGTCGCAAACCATGACTTCGGATTCTGTTGTGTTAGAATCGTAGAGACAAATCAGCGGCAGGATGTCGCCTTGATGTAGCCGATGCGAATGGGCCTGTTGCCTCATTCGAAATTGAGTGACATTTCTATTTGAACTTCACCATGCGTTTCACTCACCAGCCGGGAACTCAGCCGCTGGAAGGTTTCACGATCCATCGCGGTATTCATCGCGGTGGGTTTGGTGAGGTGTATTACGCTCGCAGCGAAGGTGGTAAGGAAGTCGCTCTGAAGCTCTTGCAGCGCGAGCAGGAAGTCGAACTGCGTGGCGTTCGCCAATGCTTGAATCTGAAGCACCCGAATCTTGTGAATCTGTTCGATGTCCGAACGGATACACACGGTGAGCAATGGGTGGTGATGGAGTACATCAACGGGTCCAGCCTGGAAGATGTGCTGGCGTCGTTTCCCAATGGTTTGCCGCTGGACGAAGTGAAAGAGTGGCTCAACGGGATCGCCGCGGGAGTGACCTTTCTGCATGACCGCGGAATCGTTCACCGCGATCTGAAGCCCGCCAACGTCTATCGTGAAAACGGGACGGTGAAGGTTGGTGACGTCGGCTTGTCGAAACGGCTGGGAACGGATCGTCGAGCAAATCATACTCAGAGCGTCGGGACGGTTTACTACATGGCACCCGAGGTGGCTCGAGGAGAATACGGGCCCGAGGTGGATGTCTACAGCCTGGGGATCATGCTGTACGAAATGCTGACCGGTCAACTGCCATTCATGGGAGAAACCACCGCCGAAGTTCTGATGAAGCACCTCACCGCGACGCCACGGCTGGAACTGGTTGCCGAATCTTTGCGCCCGGTACTAGCACACGCATTAGCGAAAGATCCTCGTCAGCGGACTTCGTCAGCGTTTGAACTAACGGAAGAGTTTCGCAAAGCTCTGGACGTAACCTCTGGAAATCAGCCAGCTCCGTCAGGATTTGCCAACGGTTCCGTTTATTCACGCTCGCCACTTGCTGATACCCCACCTACTGGAGCAACCGTTTCCAGTGATACCTCGGTCTCAGTCCGCGTCACGACACCCGTTTCAACTCGCTCGCCTGCTCAGTCCGCTTCTGCCTACGCTCAATATCCTACAGAACCTCGTTCCCCGGAAGCAGCGACTGCAGATTCCACCAAACAAAAATCAACGAAAGCCAGTCAGCCGCGCGTGCATGTTGTCAGTTCTCAGGCACACGTGCCGACGTCCTTAAACTGGTCCGTCATCTTGGGGGGTATGGTTCTATTGCTGATGTTCGCTCCCGGCACTTGGTTGTCGTGGATGGGTATTGGCCTGTTAGCAATTGCCTGCAGTGCCACATCCGTGTTGCGAGGACGACATGGAGGCCGCGTCCGAATTGACACCGCGACGAACGATCCTGAAGTCAACGCGAAGCTCAGCGGCGCGTTGCTCGGTTACCGTCCCATCATTGCTGACACAACGGCCTCACTCGCCGCAGGGAGTACCGGCGCGGCATTGTTTTCATTAGGGATACTTTTCACGGGTGATTTTTTCCGCGCGACCACTCAGTCGTTAACTCCCGAATTCGTGACGATGTTTGTCACAACCTCAGTGATCGGGACATGGCTGGTCCTGGCGTGCGAACAATTGCGGCAACGCAATGATCGCGTCAAGAGAAACAGTCGCAAGACGTTCTTGATGGCAGGCTTGCTTACGGGCCTGGCGGCCTATGGTCTCGATCAGTATCTGCTCGTTGAGTTCACGCGGGCTGCGGACTATTCGCCGGTATTCGCGAGGATCGGAATTCATCCTCTATTGGAGAGTGGCATGAATCCGACACTGCTGGGATATCTGGTCTTTTTTGGCGGATTCCTGTTCATTTATCGATACTGGGAGGATATGAATCCCCGAAGGTCACGCCAATTGAGTGTCGGCAGACTTCTGACTGCGGCAATCACGGCGTGGCTGATGACGATCGTCTTCGCATTCCCTCAGTGGCCTGCGGTCTTCTGGGCAGTGACCATGTCTGCCGCAGTTCAATTGGCGAGTCCCTGGACAGCGGTAGTACGCCAAACTGTGTATCAGCGAGGGCAGGTATGATCACATTTCTTCTGATCGTCCCGATGATGATCATATTCGTGCTGGCTGGCGCGGCGTGCGGCTTTTTCGTCATGCACCAGAAGCTGACGACCGTTCGACTGCCAGAGAGAACAG
>CAXBSB010000268.1:0-8749 GCA_963977965.1 uncultured Schlesneria sp. | reverse complement strand
GGACAGAACCTGTCCCCCATGTCTCGCACTGGCCGCCGAGAACGTCCTTCTGCCAAAGCCGGTAACACTTGGCCAATCCCTGATTTTGCAGTCCGGCCATCATTTTCGAAATCTCATCATTTGCCATGATTCTGCATTGTGGTCCACCACTGCCTGACAGCTCTTGGGCATCGGGAGCCGTATCTTTCCACAAGCCGTTTAAGGCGGCATCAACGACAGGCGAATCTTGAAACTCCACAAGCTGAAACGTCACACGGACGCGACCCCCGACGGTTTCGCTGGAAAAACCCTGCTGACTTGCAACGACGACGTTGGACTCAGGTTTTGGAAGTTCCACTTCAAGAACGGAATCGGTTGACATGCTGATCTCTGGGGTTGGTGGAGCAACCGTCGATTGATAGCATCCCGGTGTCAAGCCTCCAATCAATGCCAGACAGATTGAAAGTGTGGGATTTGCTTGCATGCGAAGCCCTTGCGTGAATTGCCTGTCAAACAGTATCGATCATCCTTGAGCGTGTACTCGAAGATATCCAAAGCGTCAATTGCAACGAGTGGCACGTTCCAAAAATGGGTGCATGCCAGCTTTTGTTGCTTCGGTCCCGTATTGGTGAGGAAGCAAGGATGCCGGACCTGACATCAAACGATAGATCGGCCACTACGGCACTGGGAATGGACCTGGATTGACGAATCGAACAGCATTACGGTCGTTACACGGGTTGGTTCGCTGAAAGCGTTTCGAGATTACCAGACATCGCCAACATGACTGAAAGAGACCGATGAACAAAGTGACACCTTTCCTAATGTTCAATGACCAGCTCGAAGCAGCGATCGAATTCTACACCGCCACGTTTTCTGGCTCTGAAGTACGCAATGTCGCCCGGAATGGCAAAGACGGCCCCGTCAGTTCGGCGGAGTTCGTCGTGGGTGGTCAAGTCTTCATGGGTTACAACGGAGGCCCATACTTCAGCTTTTCCGAGGGAGTCTCATTTTATGTGGACTGTGCTGATCAGGCCGAAGTGGATGATTACTGGAACAAGTTCGTGAAAGCTGGTGCGACGCCGACACAATGTGGCTGGATCAAAGATCCGTTCGGTCTCTCTTGGCAGATTGTCCCGAGACGATTTACCGAACTGATTGGTGATCGGGACGCAAACAAGGTGAATGCTGTGATGGATGCCATGATGAAGATGGTGAAACTCGATGTCGCTGAACTCGAAAGGGCCTACAACGAAGCATAGTGCGGGGCACACTCCCGAGTTGTATTCGACGCAACCCGGATGAGCGAACCGCACTATTTGGAGAAACTGATGACGTTGCGTGAAGTCAAACCGATGTTGCGGTCGTGGGATATTCCAGGAACGATTTCGTTTTATCGCGATGTCCTCGGCTTTCTCTGCCAGAGTTATGACCCCAACTGGGGTTGGGCGCAACTGAGTCGCGACAACGTGACGTTAATGTTGTCAGGCCCCAACGACCACGAGGGAGACCGCAGCCCTCACTTCACCGGTTCGCTCTACTTTACTTGTGATGACGTCGATGACCTCTTTGCCATGATCAAAGATCGTGTGAAAGTCTGCTACCCGATCGAAGACTTCGAGTATGGGATGCGTGAGTTTGGTATTTATGACAATAACGGCTATCTGCTGCAGTTTGGCAAGCCGCTTAACTGAGGGCATGAGGTGATGTCAACCCAACTGCAGCGAGTGAGACACCCATGATTTATCGATGTCGCCGTTGCAATTGCGAGGAATCGCGCGGGTTCCTTCCCACCGCGACGTGCGGGATGCTTTTTCTTGCGCAACTGGGAATCTCTGCCGCCGCGTTACTTGCGATTCTTCGTTACTTCCGTTCGCTGATCACGACCTCGCCCGAAGTCTCAGCACCTGATAGCTCGCTCGGACTGGGATGGTGGGCGATTGCAGCCATCCCACTCGCAATGATCATCGGCCTTGGTCTGCTACTCGTTGCGACTCTGTTGCTGAATGTGTTCATGCAACTCATCGAATGGCTGGCGTTTTCGCTTCGACGGTGTCGTCAATGTGGATGTCGGCGATGGTCATGGGGATACACACGCGGGTTTGGACTGTGAATGATTTTTGCGGACACGACACCCAGTGACCTGGCCCTGACGGTGGCTGGTGACTCATGGTTGTGATGTCGCGCCGCTTGTACGACGGATCGCAGCGAAGATCTCATCGGCAATCGCCTTCATCCCCTTGTCACCGGGGTGCCCGGCAACTCCAGCGTGTTCAATCTTTCTTTCAGAACTGGCCATATTCGACTTGTCAGCCCCTAATCGAGAGATGTCCACATAGGTCGCACCTGCGTCGAGACTGGCTCGACGCATGATGTCGTCCTTTACCGGACTTTGCCAGAACGAGCTGCGCACAAAGACAGTGGGCTGACCGTGCTGCTTCACGGTTGAAAGGAGTCGGGCAAATGACGCTGCAAACTTTTTTCGAGATTCTTCTGTGGCTGGTTCAGGAACATTTTCGCCGATGGCAATGATCACCAGGTGAGGCTGGAATGCCAGTTCTTGTTTGTATTCCTTCTCGATATCGAAGTTTTCGTAGTTCCTTTCGAAGTCGGCGATATTGCGCACCATTGTCTTGGGTGGGAATGTCGTGGCTTTCGCGATATCAGCAGTCAGAAGCTGGACGTAATCTTTTTCCTTTGCACTCGCTGCCATCCCCCAATCACCTGTCCAGCCGATCGACGGCGCGGGGGCATGCCTTGTAATGCTGTTGCCAAGAAACAACACTCTGCCTGCTGGCAGATTTCCAATCTTGGGAGGCGTCGGCGATGCGTCTTCAGCGTGAACTGCAGCGCAGAATAACACCAGAAGCAGCCAGGCATATTGTGTCAGGAGCCTTGATAACTGAATTCGCGCGTCGACTATCATTTCAGATTCTCACACTGGGTTTAACAGAGAAAGTGTGCTTCGCCGCATGACGGGCGAGAAGTTTGCCTATGGCGTTAGATTAACGCTGACGACGTCAAATTTCACGTTTGCTCGATGTCTCCAAATTGCGCCATCATCGTTATGGACAGCCGATGGTTGAACTTCGAGAAGCAGCGTCGTTGTAAGAGAACCGGACGCTAGCGCGTGCCGGCTGATGTGTTGAAACTGGAAAAGTGCGTCGTCCTGGAAATCAGTTTGGAGCCGCTGAGCAATGGCCCACGGTTCGGACGATCGCAAGCGGCTACCATCGTGACAAACCAGCGACCAAAACTCGCGACTGCAAAAAGCCAAAGCTTTTAGCCGATGACATCAGCCCCAACTCCCCTTTGCCTCATCGGGCCTTGCGTCATTGGGTTAATTCCAGCCCAGCAATCGGGCCGCAGGAATATCTCGACGTTGATCGATTTTCCGAGAATCCGTTCAGCCGGGTTGCAATTCTCGTGGGAATAGTCAAATTCTTGCAACTTGTACTGTTCACTGCGAATCAAGGAGTTCCGAATTGAATCTGAAAGACTATATCCGAAGCGTTCCCGACTTCCCGAAGCCGGGGATTCTGTTTCGCGACATCACGCCACTCTTATCTTCTCCTCAGGCGTTTCGTCATACCATTCGACAGTTCGCCGAGCACTTCGGCGATGCCAAACCGACGGCAATTCTGGCGGCTGAATCACGTGGCTTTATTTTCGGAGCCCCCCTGGCCCTGGAACTGGGAATCTCGTTCGTACCCATCCGTAAGCCAGGCAAGCTCCCTTATCAGACTCGCCGGTTCGAATACGATCTGGAATACGGCAGCGACTCACTCGAAATGCATGTCGATGCACTGCCGGAAGGGAGTCGAGTCCTGCTGCTTGACGACCTGCTGGCCACTGGGGGAACGATCGAAGCCTGTAAGAAACTTGCCGAACAAAGCGGTGCGACTGTTGTTGGCTGTGGGTTCCTGGTCGAACTGACTTTCCTGAACGGACGTGATCGTCTCAAGAATTGTGACGTCTTCAGCCTGATTCAATACGACGGCGAAGACTGAGCGAATGCTGGCGAATGAGTGCTCAGCCCCCCACAGCAATGATTCCGCGTCGCTATCGAATCCTGTTCGCGATCGCACAGGGTTTAGCGCTGCTGCTGGGGGGCTTCACCCTGCTGAACATCCTGGGTGAACTGCGACATCCCGGTTTTGATGCCAACCTCTGGTGGATTGACTTGAGGTTTGCGAATCGAATCGCGAATCGAGTCTTGCTGTTTGCCATCGCGATCGGGCTGCTGGGATTTGCCCTGCGGCCCCAGTTCGCTCCCTGCCGCAGCTGGCTCCTCAGTTCCCTGCTGGCGGGCCTGATTATCATCGCTGCCATGAATGCCTGGGCCTTTCGTCGGCTGGTTTCATCGGGAGCAATCCAGACAACCTTCGGCGTGCCTCTTTCTGCGATGGTCGTGGTGGTTCTGGTACTGATCGTCTGGGGTTGCCGTTCATCGATCCGATATGCCACTCGTAACAGGTGGGATCGAGGCAGCTTTCTGCTGACGATCCTGTTCGGCATGGTCTTGTTTCCTCTGGTCCAGATGTATTGCTTCGGCAAGACAGATTACCGCCGTCCTGCCGATCTGATCGTTGTATTCGGCTGCAAGGTCTTTTCGGATGGAACCCCCTCTATGGCCCTCGCGGATCGAGTCCGAACGGGTGTCGAACTGTATCATGCCGGATTGGCTCCCCGGCTGGTCTTTTCGGGCGGGCCGGGACAGGGCGACATCGACGAAACGGCCGCCATGCAGAACATGGCGATGGAATTGGGAGTCCCCCAAGAAGCGATCACGCGTGATCCCGAGGGACTCAATACACAGGCCACCGTCCACAATCTCGTCAGTGCCAGCGGCGATGCGACGCAACCGCGAGTCTTGGCTGTCAGCAATTTCTATCATCTGCCTCGGATCAAACTCTGTTTTCGTCGAGCGGGCTGGGAAGTCTGGACCGTGCCGGCCAGGGAATCCAGGCGACTTTACTATCAAGAACGATTTCTACTTCGCGAAGTCGCGGCCCTGTGGTGGTACTATCTGAACCCCGATTAAATCGCCTGATTCGCTTCGAGAATGAACTGACACGACGCGACGGCTGGCGTTCACATTTCAAGGAAGGCAACTGGTATGAGCAATCCCAACGAACCATCGTCAGCGGCTGAGGCGACACCACTATCACTACGAGACCTGCAGTCCCTGATTCGTCAGATGTACGGAGCCAAAGACGAAGCTCGCGGCGTGGAAGGGACGTTCATGTGGCTGATGGAAGAGGTGGGAGAATTGTCAGCAGCATTGCGTGAAGGCGATCACGAAGCCCTGACGCTGGAGTTTGCCGATGTCCTCGCCTGGCTGGCCACAATCGCCAACGTCGCAGGAGTAGACCTTGAAGGGGCAATCCGCAAGAAATACGGTTCCGGTTGCCCCGGCTGCGGCCAATTCCTCTGCCGCTGCGACATCAGCGAGAAACCGTGACCGGAGTTTTTGCGGGTCGAGGGCATCGTGTCCCGCAGGCTGAGAATCGCGCTCTCGTTCGCGTTTTGATCGGGCGGTCAATGGTTTGCGCGACTGCCAGCCGTAACAGAATCACCGGGTAACGACAACCGCGTCCTCCAGCATGTACAAAGCTTGAATCGTGCCATCCTGAATGTCGGAATTGATTCGGAACACGCCGACTACTTCTGTTGATCGTGAACCACCCACATAATTCGTAGTCGAACCGGCTGCCAGATGGACTTCTAACAATTCGTAGACTTTCGGGTCGGCACCAAAGTTCATCTCCCGTGCGGAATGGTCCAGAATGAACTGGTCGATCCCCTTTTCTTCGAACGTAGGCAGCATATAGCCGCGGATTCGGATTCTCGTTCCCTCAAGCGATTTCAACCAGTCTGGAAATCGCTTGATGTTATCCTTTGTCACCGCCTGGGTATCGAGTTCCGCCTTGAGATTGAGATCTGCAAAACTGACATTGAGAGCACCTGTCCTGTAGTCTCTTGAAAACGTCTTTGACGGCACGTTTGCGATCTTTAAAGCCGAAACGGGGGCCTGTAATTCGGTTTGCGAGGCGGATCTGACAAAACTGCCGGACGAATCAGTTGGCCGATCAGGATCCCGCGCCGCGTTATTGGACACCGCAATTTCGGGGGTTTCCGGGCCGCCAACAATGTCGGCCGACGATCCACAACCATGAAGGCCGACCACAACAACTGTGACAAGCATCGAAACGCCTGATCGACTCACTTCGCGTTCCTTGAAAAACCTAGCGCCAGATTCCTCTGCCATCAGCGAGAAATCGCGAGCAGCGTTCAGTCGAGGGGCATTGTACCCGCAGGCTGAGAAACATGCTGGGTCAAAAGAAAAAAGCCCTGAACCATTCAGGTTCAGGGCTTTTAAGTGGAGGATAGCGGGATTGAACCGCTGACCTCTTGCATGCCATGCAAGCGCTCTCCCAGCTGAGCTAATCCCCCAGTGAGTCCATCACCGACTCGATCCGCATTGAAGAGCGATTATGTCGAGTGATGCTGTTATTCTCGGCATGATTGCTGGTGTGACTGTAACAATTCTGTCGCCGTCACTGAATCATGAGCGGGACATTATCAGCCCTTGGTTTTCCCGTCAAGCAATCGGAAGCGGTTTTTGAAAAAGTTCCGTCTCCGAGGTTGGTAAAACACCTTTCGCCATTGCGCCTTCAAGCTTTGCGCGAAGTCGGCGACCGAAGGGGTTGCCGGGTTTTTCTTTCCCTGAAATACCGTTTTCAGATCCAAAACGGTAAACTCGCGTCAACAGTCGACACCGAGATTGATGGCGGGAAATCGCCCCTCATCGAAGTGTTCGCAGGATGTCGATTCGAGAATTTTCATTTATCAAGGCGGTTACGGATGCGCAGGCCGAAAGTTCGTCGAGCTGACCTGAAACCAGGGGAAGTGCTTTGTCAGTATTGCACGGCTCGCTGTTGCCGATATTTCGCATTACCAATCGATACCCCCAAGACTTGGGGAGATTTCGACCACATGCGATGGTACATCATGCACGGCAAGACCGCTGTGTTTGTGGATGACAACGTCTGGTATCTGCTGGTCTACGGCGATTGTCAGCATCTGCAACCCGATAACATGTGCGGCATCTACCACACGCGTCCACAGATTTGTCGCGATTATTCCACCGACAAATGTGAATACGACAACGATGGATGCTACGACAAATACTTCGAGTCTCCGGATCAGGTCTGGGAATATGCCGAAGCGATTCTTCCTCCTCGGCCGCAACCCAGGAAGAAACGCGGGGAAGCAGGCCTGCCGACCCTGCCAATCGTTGGGTAGTGAATTAGCAGACGGACGCGTGTGTTGTCCTGACTTTCCTGAATGAAGGACCCGGAGTTGACCGATCGATTACGGCAACTGGATCAGGCTCACGTCTGGCATCCTTTCACGGCGATGTCGGCATACGCAAAAGAAGATGCTCCGATCATTGTCGATGCGGATGGATTTTTTCTGATCGACAACCAGGGCCGTCGTTTTCTCGATGGTCACTCGTCGCTGTGGTGCAGTATCCACGGACATCGCGTCGCTGCAATCGACGACGCGATTCGTGCTCAACTGGATCGAGTCGCTCATTCGACGCTGCTGGGGCTGTCGAACCAGCCCTCGATCGAACTCGCCGCAGAACTGGTCCGTCGAGCTCCAGTTGGTCTGAATAAAGTCTTTTATGCCGATTGTGGAGCCGCGGGCGTCGAAGTGGCGCTCAAAATCGCTTTTCAATACCACCGACAGAAATCATGCGGACGCGAAGAACGCAATCTGTTTGCCTGCCTGGGGCAGGCCTATCATGGAGACACGGTTGGAACGATCAGCCTGGGTGGAATCGATCGCTTTCACAGCCTGTTTGGTTCCTTGATGTTTCCAGCGTTGAGAATTCCCAGCCCGACAAATCTCGACGGCGAAACGATTGACCAACTGGACCGATTGCTGGCAGAGCACTCAAAGCAACTGGCAGGGTTCGTGATCGAACCTCTGGTTCAAGCGGCGGCGGGAATTCGAGTGCATCCGCCGGGATATCTGAAACTCGTCCGTGAACTAACTCGCAAACATGGCATTCTACTGATCGCCGACGAAATTGCCGTTGGCTTTGGACGTACCGGCAAGCTTTTCGCGTGCGAACATGAATCGGTCACACCTGACTTGCTCATTCTTTCGAAGGGACTCACCGGCGGATACCTGCCACTGTCCGCGACGCTGGTTACCGACGAGATCTACGACGCGTTTCTGGGCGATCCCTGGGAAGGTCGTTCATTTCAACATGGTCACACCTACACCGGAAATCCGCTCGCCTGTGCCGCAGCACTCGCCTCAATCCAACTGTTTGATGAACGCAACGTCCTGGACAATGTCCAGCGACTTGAAGTCGCAATGCGCGAAGAACTGGCTCCGTTGAGCTCGTCGGATTCCGGTGCATTTCAGAATTCCATCGCAGATGTCCGGCAGCGCGGTGTTATGGTCGGCATTGAACTGGTTCGAGACCGGATATCGAAGGAACCGTTCCACGGTTCCCTGCGGATCGGACATCAAGTGACGTTGGCCTGTCGGCGCCGCGGAGTCATCCTGCGAAATATCGGGGACACAGTCGTCCTGATGCCAGCACCCGCGATGCCTGAATCGCTGTTACGGCAGATCTGTCAGGCAGTCGTGCAATCGCTGGAAGAGGTTCTGGCAGATCCGCCGACGCTGCACGGTTGAGTCGACGAGTCGGCTTTCGAGTCCGATTATTTCGGAACAATCAGCATAGCGT
>CAXBSB010000267.1:0-8762 GCA_963977965.1 uncultured Schlesneria sp. | reverse complement strand
CACGTCTCTCATCGATTTTCCGAGTCGACCTGTAAATTACTGCGGTCGTGGCGGACGCCCTTCCCCGGGACGTCCTGGACCACCGGGGCTGCCTGGGCCACGATTACGCGATTGTCGCAATTGGTCCTGCTGCTCGGGGGTCAGTATCTTCGCCAGTTTCGCGTCAACTTCCTGTTGCAGTTCCTGAAGTTGACGGCGCTGCTGGTCGTTCAGCTTTAATTCCTCCACAACGAACGGTGGCAGAATCTGGCCGGGACCAGGAGGAGCGGCTGGCCCACGGGTTTCGGGGCCGGGGCGTTGCCCACTGGGACCTGCCCCAGGTCCCGAGTTGGCTGATGCCGCAGTCTCTTTACCGATCTGAGCCATCAACTCGTCTCGAGTGACGATTCCATCATTGTTCGCGTCACATCGCTGCAGTAACGGAAGCAGACGGCTATCCGTGACTTCGGACTTCGAAAGCTTACCATCCTTATCAGCATCGTAAGCCATCAATCGATTGACGGACGATTCAACCGTCACCGCCGATTGACCACCACGTTCGCGCGGAGGCTGAGCGTTTACGACCGCCACCGTGGTGGCGGTGATTCCCACGAGGCAACTTGCCAGAACATACTTCGAATAAAATCGCATTCTTTCTTCGCCTTATTGATCGCCGTGTTTACCGGGCGGTGTCGTTACTCGGACGGTCGTTACTCGGACGGTCGTTACTCGGACGGTGTCATTACTTCTGCAGGGAACGTTCATCTGGGGTCCGACCGACAACAACGTCGAACCTGGCATGGTATTCGCCAATTTTTGAATCTTTCACAGGTGTGAAGTCAGCCATTAACAGTTCGCGATCCACAATGTCGCGAACTCCCTGGAAGACGCCATCCCGAGCATTGCCGGCGTCGCCGCGAACGAAGATTTGAGTGGTAATCAATTCACGATCGCCTCGCTTGACCTTGATATGGATATGCGGGGACGGACGACCGGGGTATGGAACCGGCTTAATGGTCCGGAATCGATACTCCCCCGTGCTGGCCGTTGTAAACCGGCCGAATCCCTGGAAATGCTTGTCCTGCTGATCTGTTTTGGGGCCACTGTCTCGCGTATGCAGATAAACAGCGTTCGCATCACACTGCCAGATCTCAACTGTGGCATCCTTGATCGGCTCGCCGGACGATGACAACACCCGACCTGTCAGGTGAGTGATGACTCCCACAGCCGGAGTTGTGCTGTCCTTGATGATGATCAGGTCGTTGTCCTGATCCAGTGGCATCTTGTCCGGATAAAACGGTCCTTCTGTTGTGGCTGGTGACGGCAACAACAGTTGCTCTGCGAATAGTCCCGGCGTCGTAAAGAAAGCCGTTCCCAATGCTCCCAGGAACATTCGGCGGTCAGGATGATATGGAGATCGACTCATGCTTTTTACTTTCCAATCAGGGATTCACTTCCGAAGAAGTCTCACATGGCAACGAGATTCATTTGACGCTGAAATGCCGCCAGAATCTCCGCTCGCGCAATTAACACCGTGCTGACGCCATGGTATCGTTTTTGAATCAAATCCAACTATGGAATTCAGTGTCCCTTCAGTTTTATCTGGTATGCAGAAACTCAAATACGATGTCCGACCTCGTCCGCGTCAGTAAATTCCTCAGCCTGGTCCTGCGTCACGCCCCCGAAAAGATCGGTCTGACTCTTGATCAGAACGGTTGGGCAGACGTTGACGAACTTCTCAAGCTGATGGCAGCGAATGGAAAAAATGTTTCACGCGAATTGCTTGAGCGGGTCGTCGCAGAAAACGATAAGAAGCGTTTCGCATTCAGCGACGACGGACTGAGAATTCGAGCCAGCCAGGGGCATTCCGTCGAAATTGAACTCGACCTTCCCCCCGCGATCCCGCCTGACACTCTTTATCACGGAACAGCGTCGCGATTTATCGATTCGATCCGAACGCAGGGCCTGAAGCCTGGCAGTCGCCAGCATGTGCATCTCTCAAGCGATGTCACAACGGCGACGAAAGTCGGGCAGCGACATGGCAAGCCGGTGGTACTGATCGTCCGGGCAAAAGAGATGATTTCTGCAGGTCACACGTTTTACGTGTCAGAAAACAAAGTCTGGCTGACGGATCGCGTTCCCACGGAATTCATCGATTTTCCGACGCCGGACTGAGCACGACGACGTCGAACATCGCGGGTTCAATGGGCATGACGAAAGGGACTCAACATTCGCCGGATCCCTGCATCAATGCCGAACCACGTCAAGAGCGTGGTCAGCTTCGCAATACGAAGCGAAGTCCCCAGGAAATTTCGCTGGCGGATCTGCCGTCGATAAATGAACGAAAAGGCTCGACGAAACCCCTGCCACCGCTCTTCGGGTGGTAGGCGAGTCCATGTCAGTCGAGGGATGTGGTACAGAACACCGAGCAACGTTTCGACCTTCTTGCGGGTGCTCAGGACATACTTCCCCTGGGTCTGAGTCCGGTAGTAGATGGCTTCGTCCGTGCCGACAACCTGCTCCTGCAGCAGCATTCCGTACAGCCAGATGTGATCACCCAGGACCGAGTACTTCCCGAATTCGGGCGAAGTCCTTTTGATCCACTCCGTCCTGAACATTCCATAGATCCAGACGCCCGAGATCGTCAGGAACAAATCCAGCGTCTGCCAGCGGTCGCCATTAGGGGCTGGAGGTATCACCTTTTCGAATGATCCCCCGGTCCGTTTGGCCACATCAATCATTGTTCGAGGGGTCGCCAGGACGGCGGCAGGAGCATCATCGAGACATCGTGCCAAACTGGCCACGTAATTGGGTGACCACGTGTCATCGTGGGCAGCCCACATGAAGTAATCGCCACGAGCCTGATCCACGACCCACAGGAAGTTGGCCAGAATTCCCTGATTCTGTGGCTGCCGGGTCAATCGAATCCGAGCGTCCTTGCGGGCGTACTCTTCCGTCAACGCCTTGGTCAATTCGTCGGTCGACGCATTATCCGAAATGATCAGTTCGAAGTTGGTATGAGTCTGCGCCAGAATCGAATCCAGCGCACGACGAAGGTCTTCGCCACCGTTGTAGACCGGCATTCCGATTGAGACCAGGCGAGAGTTCATCGATGCATCCTTTCGAACTCAGATTCGCTTCAAATACGCGTTCGGCCAATAGGTGACTCGATCCGTCGCCGTCCCTTCATTGAACGGGATCAACGGTTCTTCCAGGACAAACTCGGGGTGCGTCTTCAGGAACTCATTCACAGCAGTCTGAGGATTATTCGTGATCCAGTCAGGTGCCGTTCTCGGTGCGCCGACGACGTCCTGCATGATGCCGTCCATGGCAACGATGTACGATCCCGGTGTCACCATCGGTGCATAGGCTTCCAGTTCCGCCAGCACATGATCGGCCGTATGACAACTGTCCAGAAGCACGATCGTCGATTCGCCTGGCTTGATTTCATTACGAACGGACTGCACCACGCCAGCGTCAACGGAGCTTCCCTCAAACATCTTGATATACGTTGACAGCGGATGGGCTTCGATCGCCTGACGATTGTGAGGCCGAATCTCGATGTCGACCCCGATGACGCGACCAGTTCCCATTAATTGACAGAGACTCGCCGAATAAATCAGCGAACCACCATGAGCGATTCCGGTTTCGATGATGACATCCGGTTTCAATCGGTAAATGATCTCCTGCAGGCGGATCATGTCATCAGGCAACTGGATAATCGGCCGCCCGAGCCACGTAAAGCTGTAGACGTATTTCGTATCCCACCCGACTCTTAACCACGCCTTGGAGACTTCGCGAAAAGCTTCGGCACTCGCAAACGGAAGTGAGCGAACTTGACCATCAGGGTCGGTGACTTCAACGACAGCCTTTTCAAAATCGATTTTCATGCGGCCTCCCTGCGGGTCGGTAACGAATAGTATTCCCAGGACTGAGCGACAAGATCGGGAAGAATCTCTTCCATGCACTGCGGCGCAAATTCGAACTCGGAACTCAACAAACTGATATCAATCGGTGGAAACCCCAGCGTCGGAGCTTCTGGCAACACAGTGATTTCGGCTCCAGTCAGTCGCGATAACTCTGTGACGATGGCTCCGTTCGTCGTCTGGCAGCCTGAAGCGACGTTGTAAATCGGTGATCGACCTTCAGTCCCGATTTTCAGCAGGATCTTTGCGACATCATGCACGCTGACATAGTCTTTTACCGACGCCAGTGACGACCGCAGAACGACGCGTCCCTTTTGAATGCAGTCGCGCAGTACACTGGTCAGAAAGTTATCCGAAGCGAAATCAGGCCCGACCACGTTTGACAATCGAGCCACTCGGACGCCGTTGCCATGCGACAGTGCGATACTTTCGCCCATCAGTTTTGACAGGTTGTACAGGTCGCTGAAATCGGATGAAACAACGGGAATGGCTGTCTTTTCATTGACAGAATGCAGCCCGTCCGCGTGTCCGCCAGCAGCACAGCGGGCATAGACCCGAGTCGACGAGAGATACACGAGTGATTCGAACGACGATTGCTTCAGGACTTCCTGAAGCTTCGTGACATGGGCTTCAATCGTTTCATGAGGCCGCTGTCGAAAATCGGCCGTCATCCCGATGGCGTAGATCACGTGTCCCAAGTCTCGGCCTGCGAGTGAGTCGCGACGTGACGGACAATAAATATCGTGCCCTTGCGAGCGAGCGAGTGCTGCAACGTGAGATCCGATGAATCCCGTCGACCCCAGTACGGTGAACTTCACGTTCGCTCTCCGATCTTTTTTAGCGGGTTCCCGACGTAGATACCGTAAGACTCCAGTTCGCCTCGAACCAGCGAGCAGGCTCCGACCACGACACCGCGTCGCAGGATCGAACCATCGAGAATGACGCTGCCCGCTCCGATCCAGACATCGTCCTCGATCACGATCCCCCCGCGTCCGGGTAGAAAGCGTTGTTCGATGATTGTCCGATTTCGATCGCGGAACGCATGATTCACCGGTGCCAGAGTGCAGTTCGCTGCGATGAGGACGTGATGCCCCATCCGAATTCCGTTTCCGGTATACATCACGGTCCCGGAATTGATATAGCAGTACTCGCCAATGACGACATCATCAGTTCCGCCGGCGCATTTGATTCGCACGAACGAATCAATCATCGAGTGAGCCCCGACGATGATACGCGTACCCCGACTCGACTCGTCAATATCGGCGAGCTTTGAGATTCGAGCGTTCGGGTCAGCAACCAGCATTATTTCTCGTCAGTTGGCAGAATTCGTTCGTCTGATTCCTATTGAAACATGTCATCATCACCGAGCTAAGTTGTTCAACCTTTCAGAATCCAATCGCAGGTTTGATGATCAGGCCCTGCCCTGTTGGAAGGGAGGCCGCCATGACTCCGAATTTTTCCGCACAAGCATCGATGGCTCGCTTTTGCGGCTCATGTTGAGGGAACCCGTAGTCGTCAAGCAGAACCATGGCTCCGGGAACCAGCTTTGGCCAGAAAAACTCCAGCGCCGCAACTTCGGGGGCGGCACAATTCATATCGATGTGCAGATAGGCCACTCGATCCGTCGTCACCTGACTCAGCGTTCCCGGGACGGCGCCCTGGATGATTTTCACATTCTGCCAGCCACTGAAATTGCAGCGAACGGTTTCCACGTCAGCGTTGTATTTACCACGCTGAACCATCCTGCGGCTGTTCTCCGCGGCTCCCGCGGCTCGCTCTTCGTCATTCAAGAGGTCTTCCGACAGACCATTGAATGTGTCGAGCAAGAAGAAGTGCCGGTCCAATGAATTCCAGTCGAGGTATTCCATGATTGCTGAACTGAGGAACCCCCAGTTCACGCCACACTCGACGAAGTCGCCCGGCAGCTTACTGGCGGTAAAAGCAGCCCACAGGGCGATGTGCGTTCGCCATTCGATCTGATAGTCGACATGGGATGCCTGCACACCACGGCGATAAGCGGAGTCAAAATGAGGGTCACGGACAAAGTCGTGGTTGTGGTCCGTAATCAATCCGTCATGTTGGTAGGTTCGCCCACGGCGGGATCGATAAAGCGAATACCCGGCGAGTCCCAGGACAGCATTAATATGTTTTCGTGCTTTCATGAACTGCTTCCTGCCCTGGGGACTTACACCTGCGGTACACTCTTCAAACAGAGCATTCGCCCCTCCAGATCCGGCCATTGACGATCACGATCTGAAATGCTGGTGATTGCCAGCGGCCAGGCCACATTAATCACCGGATCATTCCACCGAACTCCATCAGCACTCAGGGCGTGATATTCGTGGGACATCTGGTAATGAACTTCGGCGTTGTCTGTCAATGTCTGAAAACCGTGCGCGAATCCGGGGGGGATGTAGAGCATGCGATGGTTGTCAGCGGACAACTCACATGACGTCGACCGACAGAACGTCGGAGACTCAGGTCTCAGATCGACGATCACATCCAGAATGGCGCCGCGTGTGCAGCGGACGAGCTTCGTTTCACCATGCGGAGGACGCTGAAAATGCATCCCACGAACCGTCCCCTGTCGGTGGTTCAGCGAGATATTGCACTGTACCAATGACGTATTCAGGCCGTGCTGCGTGAATTCGTGGACACACCAGACGCGAGCAAACGCTCCGCGGTCGTCGCACTGGAATTCTGGCTCGATGATCCAGGCACCTGAAAATTCCGCACGAACGAACTTCATTACTACGGCACATCCAGTTGAAGTGTGGCGTCCAGGGGCACCACACTTCAGCGTCTCACCCAGGTTTCGACGCGACGCGGAAGTGCACTGCACCTTCCTTGCGACTCCCGCATCAGGCGACGCGGACTGAGGGGATCGGAATAATGAATTTGCCGCCGCGCTGACGGTATTGTTCCTGCTGAGCCAACACTTCTTCCGCAAAATTCCAGGTGAGCAGCAGACAATAGTCGGGTTGATCTTCTGTCAGTCGCGATGGATCGTGAATCTTCAGACGCGTCCCTGGCGTGTATCTGCCTTGTTTGACAGTACTTCGATCAACTACATATTCGAGGACATCAGAACCGATGCCGAAGTAGTTCAGCAGCGTGCTCCCTTTGGCCGACGCCCCGTAAACGGCGATTCGCTTTCCCTCCGCCTTCAATGAAGTCAGCAGTCCGACCAGTTCGCGGCGCAGCGATTCGACGCGTTCGCCAAACGACTGATAGAAATCTGGATCACGTACCCACGTCGCTTCTTCTTCCAGAAGATCATGGACAGAAGATTTCACGGACGTTGTACCAGCCTTGGCAGCGTGGATTCGCAGGGAACCACCATGGATCTTCAATCGCTCCACGTCAAAAATCTCAAGCCCCTGCTGACCGAAAAGCAATGTCAGAGCAGTGAGTGAGAAGTAGCACAGATGCTCGTGATAGATCGTGTCGAATTCGACATGATCGAGCAGATCCTTCAGATACGGGGCTTCGACGACAACGACCCCATCCGGTTTCAGCAGCGTTGCGAAGCCAGCGACAGCGCCATTCAAGTCGGCAACGTGAGCGAGAACGTTGTTCGCATGGATGACGTCTGCCCGCATTCCATCCCGTACCAGTTGCAGAGCCAGATCGCGGCCAAAGAATTCACTGATCGTCCGGACTCCTCGCTCAGACTCTGCGACCTGAGCGATATTTCGAGCGGGTTCGATGCCCAGAACGGGGACACCCGCCTTGTGATACCACTGCAGCAGGTAACCATCGTTACTCGCGACTTCGACCACCAGGCTGTCGGGGCCGAGTTTTCGAGTTTCGCGGAGACGATCTGCAATGGTCCGTGCGTGAGCTACCATCGTGTCCGAGAATGAGGACAGATACGCATATTCCCGGAACAGAACTTCCGGCGAGACGGTTTCCGAGATCTGGACCAGCGAACAGGTGGGGCACCAGCAAAGTTCCAGTGGCCACTTCGATTCGCTCGACGACAGTTCATCCTCGCGCAGCAGGGCATTGGCCAGAGGCGTATTACCCAGCGACAGAACTGTGTTCAGGCCGACTTGGCCACAGGACCGGCAGACCACGGCAACCTGGCTGTCGCAACTGTCGGCTGTAGATAGTTCAAGTACCATTCGATTGTTCTCCGGAGACCTTCTTCCAGCGTGAACAGGGGCTCCCATCCCAATTGTTCACGGGCTTTACGGGCGCTGAGATATTGATGAGGGATTTCGTGGCTGGCCTGGCCGAGAATGTCGGGAGTCAGCGACGAACCCATGACTTGCAAGACCCGATTGACAATCTCGACCACTGACATCTGAATTTCGGTCGACAGGTTGTAGGCTTCGCCAGCCAGTTCTGGCCGTCGAGCCAACTGCTCGGCCAGAAACATGTAGGCCGCAGCTCCGTCCTCGACATAGAAATAGTCACGAACGAACGAACCGTCTGAACGAATGACGGGTCGCTGGTCACGAACGATTGACCGGATGGTACCGGGAATGATCCGGTTCCAGTTCAAATCGCCGCCACCGTAGAAGTTTCCACATCGGGTGATGACAACAGGCAGCTTGTAGGTGACGGCGTACGTTTGCGCAATCAGATCACTGCATGACTTGCTGACGTCGTAGGGATGGCGACCGGCCAGCGGAGTCTCTTCGCTGTACGGCAGCGTCGCGGCTTCGCCATACGCCTTGTCGGACGAAGCAACAATGATCTGCCCCACCTTCGGCGATCGCCGACAAGCTTCCAGCAGCTTCCACGTACCGCCGATATTTGTTTCAAATGTTGAAATCGGATTGCGGTTGGCAATTCCGACGATGGTTTGAGCGGCCAGATCGGAAGAGCGTCGTGTAAGGAAAGAGTGTA
>CAXBSB010000266.1:0-8898 GCA_963977965.1 uncultured Schlesneria sp. | reverse complement strand
GGGAGACGATTCCATCATCGACCGCTTTCCACATCGCAGGCCCCTGCAGAAAACGAACCGACTTCACCCCATTCTCTGCTCCTGCTCGCCGCTCAACATGCGACTGATAGAACTCCAGAGCATGAATTCCGTAGACATCCAGGCCGTCGTATCCGATTCCGACCGCAGCTTCGATCTTTGAATTCAATGGCAGTTCGAACGGTTCCAATCGGTATCCGACGGGCATCGATGAACCCGCCATGAACGGTACCTTCAAAGATTTCGCTCGATCGTACATCCATTTGGCATCGACCCAGGCAGGGCCGGGATGCTTGTCATTGAATACGGGAACAACTCGACCGTATTTCTCAAACGTCGCAGTAATCTCTTCGAAGAATCGACGACGCGGATACAGGTGCTGTTCCAGTTCGTTGTAGGGATAGTCTCCATGCTCGCCAATGCTGATGACGCCATCAACCGGGATCTGGTTCCCACCGACCGTTACGGCCTTTTCGATGGAATCGAAAATCGGAACTCCATGTTTCTTGCACATGGATCGGGCGAGATCTCCCTGCGGAAACTGATCGACGTAGAGCGAGACCAGTTTGAGTGCCGGCCCCGGTCCCCCATCCTGCTCCCAACCTTCCAGGATCTTTCCAAGGATCACATCCGAGTGCGAATTCCGGTTATAGATCGTCACCACGGCGGCGACGTTCTTTGGTGCCACCGTCTTCTGATTGGCTTCGGCAATTCGACCGACAACCAGTGGCGAGATCGCTCCACCAAGCAGCGTCCCTGCGGTCCGTTGCAAGTACTCACGTCGAGACAAGGGGTTCTCTATCGGTACACGGGGATCGTTGATCACTTTCAGAACTCCTGCAGCGTCGACGTATTCATGATCCAGAAAAAGAACCGCGGTGAACGACTGATTCGGGCCATTCAATAGAAATTGAAAGCACTTTTCAACGTGGTACGGTGTACCGCAGTAGCCAGCCGCAGTGCCGATGTAGGGCCGTGTTGCATTCAAAACGGGGCGAGGCTCCCGCCGAGCCGCGATTGGGTGTGACATTTCCTATTTCGAAGACGGTTCGGCAGGAGCCTCACCCTCCCAATTTGAGAGCCAGGCCTATGTTTGTTGGTGCTTGCGATGGAGTAGCCAGCCCCTGACAACCTGCTGTGCTGCAGGCAAAACGGGAGGGCGAGGCTCCCGCCGAGCCGCGAATGGGTATGGCATTTCCTACTACGAAGACGGTTCGGCGGGAGCCTCACCCTCCCGTTTCGCGGATCTGAAACATTAGCGCCAGCGCAGTTCGTAGATTTCGCCTTGGTATTTCCATTCTTCTCGGTGATGGACCAACCCGGCTCGAACGGGGTTTTCGCAGACGTATTCCCACTTCTCTTCGTAGGTCTGTTCCGACCGCATTCGAACGTCCCAGTGATCCGCTTGCCATCGATGGTCGGTGATCTTGTGGCGTTTCGTGAACTGCGACTTCCAGTATTTGCACCAATTCTCGTAAAGAACCGCTGAAGCTTCGGTCTCTGCCACGAAGTAGTGGATGTGATCCGGCATGATCATGAAACGCCCCACAAGCCACTCGGAGGCATCGGCACAGACGTCACAAAGCAATGCGTAAACATCGCCTGTCGCAAGCCAAGGCTTTCGATCCTTCGTGCAAACCGTGCCGAAGAGGATTGTCGGTTGCCCCTCGACATAAAGAATACCATGCGCTGGATGGCGACGTAGAGGCCGTGCAGGGAGTGAATCGTCCGTGTCAGATGACATGCAGCGTTCCAATTTGAAAATGGGAGCGGCAATCCAACGGGTTGGACCAATGAGAAGCCAAGGTTGAGTGTCGATCGAGATTGAACACAAGCTCGGCGTGGATTTAAAGGCTTCCTGAAAATCTGAGGCATCAAATGCGCGATCGCGAGCTAAACGCCGTGACGAAGTTCACGCTCTTGGGGATGCCTATAGTCCCAGTCGTCACGAAAGACGTGGGGCACCGGATTCGATTTTGTGGGACGCGCTACCATCGCAGATCGTCACGCCGTACTGCAGAAACGGCGGGCTGATTTCGCCACCAAGATCCACCCGCGACGTTTCAGCAGAACCGTTCCGGCAGCGTCCAGTGGAATCGCTCGTGTTCGCAAGGCGGCGAACAACCAGGTACTTTGACGCTTCGCCACTCACCGAGTATCTCCGACAGCCGATCGCTTCCAGCAGATTCATGATTCCTTCAACATCGGCAACCGATTCACATTCGACAGGAATCAACTCCGACCGATGAACTTGCTGCGCGGCCTCGTGAAACTCAACTTCCAGCAGAGTGGCAATTTCCCATCCACCGAATCCGACACCACCTCGAACCATCTCGAAAACGATTCGATCGTACGTCCGCTTCGCATCGCGCGTCATTTGCTGCATGATGTTACGAATGGACTTGTCCACAGGTGCCTCAAAATCTGTCATGAGATACGGTCGAGGGAATGGCCCGACTCCGCGAGAACGCGAACTCGCCATCTTCATCGGCGCTTCGGTCGACCGATCCCAGTCCGATTTGCTCCTCGATCCCGACTTGTGACAGATTCCTTGGCCTCGATACACCGACCGAGCGAGTTCCGATCCAGATACAGTTCCCAGTGTTCACTCTTGTTCGAAACCGTGTTGACCGAGAGCAGGCCGGTGCATCTAAAGACTGCGGCATTCTGGTGCAAGCAGGCAATATTGCCGCATCGTCTTCGGAAGACGAATTCGACAACATTCGTCAAATCACGCTCAATTTCAAACGAAAGTCACTTTTGCAATTCGCACGAGGTTTGGCACGCGTTGAGCAGCACAAACACCGAATCATGCTGGTTCCTGAATTGGAACAAGGCCTTGTCACAAAGGTTGCACCATGTCCAATCAACCTGTCCCGACGGATTCGATCGAGCTTCGGGAACCTGAGCTTCCCAGCATAGCAGCCACCAGCCCATCGTCTGTCTGGCATCGCTTGCCTCGTCTGATCTGCTCACAGAATCCGTTTTACCTGTTGAGTGTCTGCTTTGTGATTCACGGAACCGCTCAATGGTTTCATCAGGACAGCGGTACCGCGTTTGCCCCGTGGCCCCTTCTGGGTTTGATTGCGGGCTACATCGCGGTCCTGGCGACCACTGGGTTTGTGATCGTCCGATTCGGACAGGTGTGGGACGACGCCCGTTCAATCCTGTTGCTCATTCTATTGTTATTCGTGGAATTGTCCCTGATCTTTGATGAGACACTCGTCCGGGATCCTGTGACTGGCAGATGGTTATTGCTGGCGGGGTTGGGATTTTCTGGCGTCCTGTCAGAGCTTCTGCTGCGAGGTCTGCGCATCGCGTTACCCTGGTCGTTCCGCCTGCCCTACCATTTGTTGCTCTGTCTGCTGTTTCTCTATCCGTTCTGGCTGGTCATCCCGGGCGTGCGGTTACCGGCCGAGACGGTTGGTTGGCGAGTCCTGTTGTTTCCGATTGCAGCCAGCATCGTCTTGTTGACGTTGCTGCCAGCAATTCGACGTGGTCCCGAATTGACTCGCCAGAATGGAACCCCCTGGTTGTGGCCCTGGTACCCGTGGTCATTATTTGTGTTCCTCGGGTTCTGCGTCGGTTTTCGAGCGTATGCACTGACACTATCGTTCGACGCCGTCCTGGGCTCTTCCCTCTCGGAAGCGATGGCATTCGATTCCATTTTCGGAACCTATTTCCTGGTCCCTCTGGTCCTCACAACAGGTGTCCTGCTGCTGGAGATTGGATTGGTGTCGAAATTGAATGGCCCCATCCGCCTCGCACTGAGCGTTCCATTCGTCGGCCTGATGCTCTCACTCCCATCGATATCATCGTCTGGGGCGTATACGGAATTCCTTTTTCGCCTGATTCGTGACGTCGGATCTCCCATCTGGTTGACGGTGATTGCCACTGCCATATATTTCCTTTACGCAATGATACGTGGAGTCAAGATTGCCGAGTTCTGGCTTGTGATGACGCTCGCACTGGCGACTCGCGTTGACCACAACTCGATTCACTTCCTCGTTCCATCCCCAGTCCAATTGTGGCCGCTGGTATTGCTCGCCACACTTGAGTTCATCCTCGGCCTCTGGAATTGGAAATCTCCGCGAATCTTCTTCGGGATGATGCTGGTGTCGACACTGGTCTATTTCGAATTGAGATCTCAAAGTCCTGCGCTGGCACTCGTGATCGCGCTCTCGCTGTTACTGATTTCCGTTCTGGGTGTGGGGTTGATCTTTCAAGACGAATTCGCACGACTGTTACGAGAACTTGGGCCACAGTTGATCGTTGCAGCGATGCTGGGCGTCGTTGGAGCCGTACATCTCAATCAAAGCCTCCCAGCCTGGTGCGTCCCCGTCACGGGAATCGTTCTTGTCTGTCTCGCAATTGGTTATTCGTTAATTGCTCGAATGAAGGTCTACAGACTGGCAGCGTACGTCACAGGTTCTCTGGCGGCCATCGAAACAACCGTACGCACGATTGTTCTTTTGATTCATGACAGCAACTGGAGTGGCGCGATGTCGTTCGCCATTGGGATGGGCTGGTTCACTGTCGCGGTCGTGATCAGTTCGTGGAAGGCGGGATGGCTGCACGGGTTTGTAAAACACATTCGATCGTTGCTTGATGCCCCTGCGAATTCAGCCCCTTCTGAACGGGGTTTGGCCTGACGATTTTAGTTCGCGAAAGCCATCGGATTTGGTCCAGGATTGATTTACCCGACATACCCCCTCAGATAGGCTTCCGTCACACTTTCTCGCGGTGAGCCAAACATCGTGCGAGTCTCTCCTGTTTCAACCAATCGACCACCATCACCTTCAGACCAGAGCAAAGCGGACTTGTCAGCGATTCGCCGCGCCTGAGCCAGGTTGTGAGTTACGACAATCAACGTGCATCGGGAACGCAGATTGACGAGCAAGGTTTCGACGACACCCGTTGAAATCGGATCGAGGGCGCTGCACGGTTCATCAAGTAACAACACTTCGGGATCGAGAACCAGAGCACGTGCGAGACACAGTCGCTGTTGCTGCCCCCCTGAGAGAGTTAAAGCAGATCGTTCCATCCGGTCTTTGACTTCGTCCCATAAGCCAACTTCGACAAGCGTTCGTTCGATCTTTTCGTTGATCTGATTCTGGTTACGAGATCCATGTTCACGAAGCGGAAGTTCGAGGTTGCGCCGAATGGACATCGGAAAAAGATTTGGGCGCTGAAAGATCATGCCGACACGATGGCGCAAGCTCACGACATCTGTCTGTTGTCTCAGTACTTCCTCTTCACCCAGAAGCAGTGAGCCATCGACACGGCAACCCGGAATCAGATCTGTCAGACGATTCAGGCTTGTCAGCAAACTCGTCTTTCCGCTTCCCGAAGGACCCAGGATTGCAGTGATCGTGCCTGGCTCAAACGTCAACGAGACATCTCGCAGGGCAACCTTGTCACCATATCGAATTGTCAGATTCGTCGCGGTGACCCTCGGTGAATTCTGTGGCGAAGGATCGCGAACCGAAACAGGTTTTGAAGATGTCATCAGGCGTAAGCAACCTCTCGTTTTAACAGGCGCGTCATCAATTGATGGGCTCCCAGATTGATTACGGCAAGACTGGCAACAAGCACCAGAGCTGATGCATAGGCATTTTCATTTCCGCCGGGGACGTTCATCGAAAGATCGTAAATGTGGATTGATAACGATCGACCGGAATCCCCCAGTGATCGCGGCATTCGATCGACATATCCGCTGGTAAAAATCAGGGCTGCGGTTTCAGCGAGCGCTCGACCGGTTCCGAGGATCAAGCCCACGACAATTCCCAGTGACGCTTGCGGAAGAATGATGCGGAAGACAGTTGACCAGCGAGAGAACCCTAATGCGGCTGCGGCCTGACGTTGTGAATCTGGAACGGCCCGAAACCCTTCTTCAGCAGAGCGAATCAAAAGTGGAAGGACCATGCACGCGAGGGTCAGTCCCCCCGAGGCAATCGAGAATTTCAGTCCCAGAAATCGGCAGAAGAATGCGTTTCCAAACAATCCGAAAACGATCGACGGGACGCCAGACAATACATCAAGACTGCGACGCACCAGCCTGCCGAATCTGCTGTTTACTGGCAGGAATTCACTCAACCCGATCGCAGTCCCGAGCCCAATCGGCAAAGCAACAGTCATGCAAACGGACAGTATCAGACCTGTAGAAATCAGGATGGGGCCAATCCCTCCCCCCCGCCCTGCTCTTTCGGGGGCTGCTGTCAGAAACTGAATGATCTGCTCGAAAACAATAACGACTGAGTTTCCACCGACCTCTGCAGCATCTGGCCAGAACGCCCCGCTTCCTCGAAGAATGAGATCCCCGATTAACCAGAGAAACAGGCCTGCGATCGGCAGCGGTGACAACCAGACGCTGACATCAAAAAGAAACTGGAACCAGGTCTTACGTCGTGTCATGACGTCCCCTCCGATTCGCGATTTCGATGGAGGCAACGAGTACCGCCACCAGAATCAGCAGGACCATGCCACAGAAGAACAGAGATGCGCGATGATCGCCCCGTGCATACCCCATTTCTAACGCAATCGTCCCGGTCAGAGTGCGTACAGGATCGAACAGCCCTTTGGGGAGACGCACAACGTTGCCACAAACCATGACAACAGCCATCGTTTCACCGAGCGCACGAACAAGCCCCAGCAGTACGGCAGTCACAATTCCTGACCATGCGGCAGGGATCATCACAGACAGGACGGTCGTTGCTCGAGATAGTCCCAGCGCTGCTGCCCCCTGTCGGTAGCTGTGCGAGACAGAAGAAAACGCGGCATCGGTAAGTAACACGACGGTTGGCAGAATCATCAACGTCAGGATGATGATGCCCGTGAAAAGGCTCTGCCCAGGAGGATGAATCGAGGCAACGATCGGGACCAGCACGACGAGTCCCCATAGTCCAAAGACAACGGATGGCACACCCGCCATCAATTCGATGATCATTCGATACCATCGAGCGACGCGAAGCGGTGCATAGAATTGACAGAAAACGGCAGAAAGAACGCCCAATGGTGCCGCCACACAAATCGCACCCATTGACGACAAGACCGTGCCGAGCAGGATTGGCAACAGATTGAATTGACCACGGGGCGCATCATCCGCCGGGTGCCAGGACTCGTCCGTCAGGAAGCGACTGCCACCGATATGGGTCATCGCAGGAATTGATTCTTTGACAACAAATATCGCGATGATGACGACGATTGAGCCTGCGATCGCCGCCATTCCGATGACCAGCGCCGTCAGCAACCTGTCTTTATTCGATTGGAACAAACGACAGCCCCCTCACCAGATCGTGGACTTTTGGCGAAGTTGCAAACTCAACGACTTCTTTGACTGCCCCCTGCGGTTCCGACTTTGTCACCAGATGCAAAGTCCGCGACATCGGAAATGTTCCATTGGCAACATTTTTTACCGAGGCTTCGATCCCCTCCAGAGGCAACAGTCGAATGGGGATTCCACTTTCGCGGTCATATTCGGCTGTCCCGATCGACACATAGCCGATTGCCAGCGGGTTGCCCGCGACGGTTTTGACTCCTTGTTCGTTATCACCAATCACAACATCTGCGTGGATTTTCCGCGAGTCGATTTTGAAATGCCCGGTGAAGACTTCCAGGGTCGAACGACCTTCCGCTTTATTGACGACGGTGATCGGCGAATCGACTCCGCCGACATCCTTCCAGTTACGAATCCCGCCGGTATAGATGCTGACAATCTGTTCACGAGAAAGTGACGGAACAGGGTTGTCCTTGTGAACAATCAGACAGACTCCGTCACGTGCAATTTTAAATCGCTGCAAGTCACCTTCATCAGATTTCAGGTCACGCGACACCATGCCAATGTCGACCAGTCCGCTGCGCGTATCCGAAACTCCACGCGATGATCCACCTGTCTGGACGTCGATTCGAATCGATGGATTTTCTTTTTCGAAACGCTTCGCGATCTCACTGAGCAGCGGCGCGAGAGTGCTGGCCCCCGTGATCGTGACCTGCTTAATCTCTATGGGCTTCGATGAGGTCGGCGCTGTGGAACGACTTTCGCATCCCGCGACAATCGCACAGGCGATAGCAACAACAACCGCTGCGGCTCGGAAAGATCGATTCATAATCTTCACTGAACCTCAAAAGAGAGGACGCAACACCCCAGGTTCACGGTTCGATCGCCTGCGATGCCTACACCCGGGGCCAGTTGATACAGCACGGCTTTCCCGTCCCGCTGTGCCTGCACGAGACCCGCATCGCGCAAAACCTTCAGATGATGCGACAGCAAAGTCGATTCAACATTCATGGCAGAATTAATCTCGCCGACATGCTTGGGGCCATGCATCAACTGCTTGACGACCATCAACCGCGTCTCATCAGACAGGACCCTGAGGCGATCGGCACAGGTCGTCGTTTCAGTCACTTCCATTCTTTCCCCTTCGCTTCGCAGTTGAGTTGAATCAATTTTGAATTGAATTGCTACTCATGTCAATTGAGGCGGTAAGGCAGCCGCGATTGGAGTATCACACTTCCCGCCGAAGACGGTTCGGCTGGAGCCTCACGGGCCCACCAGAATTTCCAGATGGTGGGCTGGCGCTCGAAGCGAGCTGGTCAGACCCTACTTTTGTGATGTGCTCACTTCGCGCCGAGTCGATACCGTTTGCGCCGATTCGAACCGTGGGCTAGCGCCCAGCGGCTGATGGCGCGACTCGAAATCGAGGTGCTTCCAAACGAATCTCGTTCAACGGCATGTTTCCAAAATCACCCCATCAGCCGGTACGCGCTAGCGCGTACCGGCTGATGGTCCATTGCTCTTCAAACCGTACACCCGATTCTCCGCTGGTCCCTGCTAGTAGCAGCCGAATCTTAATTAATTAACGGGTCGATGACTCTGGCATC
>CAXBSB010000265.1:0-8911 GCA_963977965.1 uncultured Schlesneria sp. | reverse complement strand
AGGACTGTATGAATTCCCAGCTATCCTTTGCGACGCTTGTGCTGCGGCCGATTTGCGGTCTGACGTCGAAGGTGTTGATCCAGCGATTACAGATTGTCGTGGCGTGTGTCACTCTCGCGCAGATGACAGGCTGCGGATATACGCTCGGCAATGGCTTCAGTCCCGACATCAAAACAGTCTCGGTCCCGACATTCGAAAACGATACGTTTCGACGCGGCCTGGAATTTCAATTAACCGAATCTGTTCAGAAAGAAATCCAGAACAGAACCCCGTACCGCCTGGCGCGGGGAATGGACGCTGACACCCGCTTGACGGGACGGATCGTCCAAGTTCGAAAAGATGTCCTTGGCGAAAACAACAACGACGATCCCCGTCAGTTGCAATTTTCGATCATGGTACGAGTCACCTGGGAGAATCTTCGAACGGGTGAGATTCTGGCGAAGCAGGAAGTTCCCGTAGCTCCCGAGGCGATCCCGCTGCTGACTCAGGCTGGTTTTGCACCTGAACTTGGCCAGTCTCAGGCCACCGCAACTCAGATTGCGATCGACCAGATGGCTCGCAAGATCATCAACATGATGGAAACGCCCTGGTGACGTTGATTGCCGGGAATGGTTTATGGAATTGCCCCAGCAGCCCTTTTGCCACGGGCTGCTAACGCAATCAACGTCTCACTCAGGTGTTGCTGATCAATGCCGACGACCACTCATCGATTGATTGCGGGCCAGTGCATCTTCGGCCTCGGCGATGCGACCGCAGCGCTGGCAAATCACCGAGAGCTGCGCATACGAGAATGGGTCGTTTGGCTCCAGTTCGACAACTTTCTTGGCATGGGCGATCGCTTCGTCAGCTCGCCCAAGCTTTTGCATCACAACGGCTAATGCGGAATGTGACAAAGCGTGTTGTGGGACTTCCGCGATGATCGCGAGCAGCTTCGTCGCGGCCGCTTCAAAGTCACCTTTTTCTTTCAGGCGGATGGCTTCGTCATATTGTTCATGGTGCGTGGACATCGCAAAACCTTTTTCACTCAATTGAGGCCCGAACCGGGATTAAACAGATATGCCAGAATCATAAGGTCTCTGTCCAACCGATCCAATCGAGCCCGCAGAAATGATAAAGGACGATGCAGGGTGGGACCAGCTCGCTTCGAGCGCAGGCCCACCAGAAGAAGGAAGCCCAAAACGCACCGTCGCACAAACCCGGTTTTCAAATCAGAACGTGAACAAGTCAGGTGTGGGGTGCCACGATCTTGGAGTCTGCGACAAGGTCGTGCTTAATTTAGATTTGAGCTCATTTCACAACCGAACTCTTCTCGGTCTCATTGAGATTTCGCTCATTCTCATGATCCACCGAAGACACGGCCTGTCGCAGACTCCAAAACCTCCAAAACCGTGGCACCCATTACATCATGGGCCATGTCTGGACATTGACAGCCTGGTTTCGGGGATTCTTTCCGATCTGCAGGATGATTCTGAAACTGAATCAGTTTTAACCACAGATGACACGGATGGTCGCAGATAAGGAAAAAGTGATGATTGAAGTCCTCTTTTGAGGATGATCTGGTTTTCGGAAGCCATGCACATGATCGTCGAAGGTTTCTTCTAGCGGGTCTATGACCGGATCCCTGTCGCTGCTGAGGATTCGTCACACGCAACGCCAAAAGGCAAGGTTTTTGCCAAATCGTGGTGATCGCGTGTCAGACACAACAGTTCAAATTCGGGCCCCGAAATTGACCTTGAACGTCGAATGTGTTAACCCGATAGTAGTGCTCTGAAAGATTTAAGGTCGATTTCATCGGATTTCGTGGTTGGGATGTTTCACGAGTGATTCTCGATCTGGTATCGGAATCATTCGAACGAGACGCGTTTCCAGAGAAGGGGCGGAGGCCTGGTTTGCCAGGTTCTGAATCGCAAAATGGATTACCCGACGTATCAACTGCTGGTTGCTGACGACGATGACGATTTTCGTCAGACAGTCTGTGAGATTTTTGCTCCGTTTTTCCGTCTGATCGAGGCCAGTTCGGCAGAAGAGGCGATTGAACTGGTCTCGCGCGAAGTCGTTCACCTGGCTTTGTTTGACATGCATATGCAACAATTGACGGGACTCGACGCCGTGCGACATCTCAGGTCGCTGAAGATTGTCGCTCCCTGTATCATTGTCACGTCAGACTATTCAGACTCGCTCCGTAACGATGCGGAACAGGCCGCTGCATTTTCCGTTTTGAAAAAGCCGGTAACTCGGCGTGTCCTTGTTTCCACCGTCGCTCGAGCCGTTGAAACCGCGTACGATGATCGCGAGTTCACGCATCAGTTGCTGTGCGGTTGAATTGCACCTTGACGGTTCCGCGCAGCGCGCGTTAGAAGGTCAGAGCGCCGCCGCCCCATATTGCTGCCGTATCATTTGGAATTCCACGATGACGTTTGTGACGTTGAAGATCCTTGAAGGTATCGAAAAGGGGAAAGAGTTCAGCCGGCTGACCCTTCCGATCACAATCGGCCGCGAATCGGACAGCGATGTCCAACTGAACGATGACAGAATCAGTCGTGCTCACGTCAAGCTTCAGGATCATTCCGGTCGGGTCATCCTGACAGATCTTGGCAGCACCAATGGAACTCGCGTAAATGGCCACCCGGTCCAGATGCGAGTCATGCAGCCGGGTGATGTTCTGCTTGTGGGACGATGTTCCCTGTTGTTTACGCAACCGGTCAGCAATGAGCCCCTAACAAGTTTGAACGCGGCCCCCAAGACGGTTGAGGTCCCGCCCGATTTCGACGAAAGCATGGACGTCGCGTACGGTGAGCCTTCGATCGGCGTGGAACCTGGCGAACTGAATCCGAATGGCCGACCACCTCTTCCCGAAAATCTGACGGCACTGCAGCGCGTGCAACTCTCCGACCTGTTGACGCACCTGCAATACCGACTCGGCATGGTCATCAAAGGTTCCGTCGAAGACCTGCATGCCTCCTCGCGCACAATTCGGTGTGACTGGGACACGTGGGGAATGCTGACGTCGCTGCAGTTCGAATTGTCGCAGGATATCCGCGCCATCTGTAATCCGGATGAGTGATCGCGAGCGACGTTAATTCACTTGGTGCGAGAAAGTAGCCGAACTCGTGAGAGTTCGGACCCAGTGATTGCGAATGCTCGAAGTCTTACGACTTCGGCTCCTGACGAACATCACATCAATACCAAAATCGGGCGATCATGGCTCGGTTGGAGCCTCACCCTCCCGTTTTGCCTTTCGACCACGACCGAAGACCTGAAGTCTTACGACTTCAGCTACGAGGATGGCCGCACGCCTGCATTTTCCGCATCATCGCTACAATCGCAAAACTCAGCGAAACTCCCGTCAGTCTCTCACCTTCCCCAGTCAGATTCTGCTTGCACTCTGGCGACGTGAACTAGCTTTGCGTTGGAACCCGGGTGGTGTTCACTTGGGTGTTTCCGAAGGTATCCAAATGGGGATACCAAACGAGCGGATGGCCGCAAGGATCTTATTCCGCCGCGTGCTTGGTGAGTTTTCGCGATGATTGACCCCACGAAAATCTGGGCATTGACGCAATTGCCTTCGCTACCAACCGTAGCGCAGGGATTGTTGAAATTGGCGGCCAATCCCGAAACCGAATTGCGGCAGGTCGTTCAGCTTGTAAAAGCTGACCCGGCGATCTCGGCCAAAATCGTCAAAGCCGCGAACTCGACCTTCTTTGGTGTCCGTTCCGAAGTCAAAGGGACCGAACGCGCCGTTTCGTTGCTTGGCCCCAGTGTCTCGAATTCACTTGCTCTCAGCTTTGGTTTGACGGCCAGTGCGACTCCGTCATCGCCCATGTCTGCTCAATATGTCAACTGCTGGCGGCAGTCCATCATTCAGTCGACCGCTGCGACGGTCATCGCTGAGCGTGTAGCCCCCAACTGCGTCGACGACTTTTCTTTCTGTGGCCTGCTTCTCGACGTCGGCCGACTGGCGCTTCTGTCCGTATTTGAAGACGACTATCGCCCTGTTCTGGAAGCAAAGCAGCGGGGAAACCTGTCGCTGCCACAAGTCGAACAGGAATGGCTGGGCATCAACCACGCGGAAGTCGGTGCCCGGCTGATGGAGCATTGGAAGCTGCCAACCGCCGTGATCGATGCCGTTCAATGGCACCATGCCCCACTGGGACGCCTGGAAGAATTACGTCAGCACATCGACTTTCCGATTCTGTCAGCGATGGCCGTTGCGGCCTGTGCCGGCGATGTCCTGACCGGGACCTGTAATGATGCCGCTCGTGAACGGCTGGATCGGCTCGCTCGATCATTGCTCTATTGGAAGCCCGAAGAAACCGCAGACTTCCTGCAGCAGACCGAACTCAGTTGGCAACAACATGCCCCGTTGCTGCAGATCGATGAATCTGAAGCTCCTGCAAACCTGATGATGCAGGCGAACGAACAACTGGTTAGACTGACTCTGCGTGCACATGTCGCCTGCACACAGGCGACGCTGCGTCAGCAACTGGCGGAACAGGAACGCCGCGATCTCGAGTTCCAGAACAAACAACTTCAAAAACAGGCTCTGCACGACCCGCTGACCAAGGTCTACAACCGCCAGTTCTTTGATGAAATGCTCGATACCGAAGCCAAACGCTGCACGCGATGTGCTTCACCGATCGGCCTGATCTTCGCGGACGTCGATCACTTCAAGCAGATTAACGATACCTACGGCCACCAGTTTGGTGACGTTGTGTTGCAGCAGATGGTCAAGGTCTTCTCGATCTCGATCCGGAACTCAGACGTTCTGGCCCGGTATGGCGGTGAAGAATTTGTGATCCTCGTGAACCAGCCCACCGAACGTGGCCTGGAACGACTCGCCGAAAAGATCCGTAAGCGGGTTGAGGACGAAACGTTCCTGTTCGGGGATATGCGAGTTCCTGTGACCGTCAGTCTGGGTGCAGCCATTGCCGTTCCCGGACGTTCGGATCGAGATCTGCCTCACCGTCTGATCGCCGCAGCAGACGCCAGTCTGTACGACGCAAAACGGGGTGGTCGCAACCGGTGCTGTAATCGATCACTGGTTGATGAGTCCGAACGAGAACTGTCGCAACAGGTCCTGCAACATCGCTTCAGCCGCTGGCTCGTCTCGAAGCGACTGCTGGATATTCCTTCGGTCTCACGAGCACTCCTGGAATGCTCCAATGAAATCGCGAGGATTGGCGATCTGGCAATCCAGTGTCATTATCTGGATGAAGATCAGGTCAACCACATTCTGAGTCTGCAGGAAAAGACCGGCGAACGCTTCGGTATTGCCGCCGTTCGACTTGGCTGGCTGACCGAACCACAACTGGTACACCTGCTGTCATTGCAGCAGGAGAACCCCAAACAGTTGGCTGCAGCAGTGATTCGTCTCGGACTGCTCGCTCCGACACGTGCCGCAGCGGCTCTTGAGGAATATCTCCTCACCAAGCTGCCCGATGGCCAACGGTACCTGGAAACCGAAATGGTTCTGGCATAGTACGGGCCGCACGCGGCAAGTTGCGAGAAATCTGGTTCAGTCGTTCCCTGGTGGTCACAGGAAGCCGCCCATGTGGGTAGGACGGACAATCCTGTCCGTCTATTCACCATGTCACCATCACTTAACGCCTGCACCCAATGAAACCTGGCCCCTTCGCTTTTGATGCCGCAGATTTCTCACAAAAACAGCAGAAATCTCGCAGCGTCTTTGCATTCCTGACCTAGGCTTTTCATGTGTCCGAAGAGAACAGGCGGTTCAATTTCGGATGGTTTAATTAAAGCAGTCTCTCTACCCCGCGAGACCACCATGAACAAGTTCTACGTATTGCATTCTGCCGAAGAACTTCGTCAGCGCATTCACCTGACGCTCTCTCTTGATCCCCACGTCGGAAGCCGGCAGGTCAACTTTAAGTTGATCAACCGTGATGTACTGCTGACCGGAACAGTAAAAACCTATTACCAGAAGCAGATGGCCCAGGAATCTTTGCGCCGGGTCGACGGAATCGATCGGATCGTCAACCAGTTGGAAGTCGTACGCGACTGATCGACGAACCTGATGTCGAGTGAAGTCAATGGTCGTATCCACGGTTTCTTGACATTCAAGAAACCAGGACCTGAGAATAGAGATCATCCTTCGCCACTTCGGGTACCGGTATTCTCCAGAAAGTTTTCTTCTGATGCCGACGATCGCATGGATTTTCTTTGCTGCGGCAGTACTTATCGATGCACCAGTCGCCACGATTGAAAAAGTCGCTCTGGGCGAACGACTCGGGCTTCAATCAGGCCAATTTGACATCTCTTCCGCCCATACGTTTCAGGCAGCGAAGATTACTATAGAAGCGGAATATCGCATCTATTTCTCAGGTTCCAAGACCCGCATTGACCACATCGTCCAGCCTCATAACGGGTTGCCTTTGGAAACTCGGAAGCGGGTACTTACGAATGAGTACTTTCTCGACCATATCGGCGGAGAGGCTTCAAATGGTAAGAAGTACGCCGCCGTCATAGCCCAAAACCATGGCAACGCTGATGATGTCTATGCCAAGCGAAGAAAAGAGGTGTTTGACCCGCGCATGATCGGGATTGTGCCGATTGATCTGGGGGCAATCTATGCATTCACAGCATCCTCGTTCTTGACGCGGCCCGATCGGGAAACACTCTCAGAAAGAGATGTTGTTTACATGGGCGTCCCAGCGCGACAAGTCGATTTCACCCTGAAGCAGGGTGATCGCGTTCGCATCATTATTGTTCCCGCATTTGGAAACGGTGTCGTTGAAATCACCTTGTTTGCAGAATCGAACGAGGGGCCATATATCGATAAGTGTGAAATCGAGTTGAAGGAGTGGCAAGAAAGTCTCTGGTTTCCAATCAAGAGTGACTACACACGTGAATTCGGCGGTGAAATCGTCGAACGGGAAACCCTTGCCTTCAAGAACGTCGCTCTGAATGAAGTCGTCCCAGATTCGGTCTTCTCTCCGGAAGGTTTGGATCTACCCGCCGGCACTGGGTTTCATGAACTTCAACCACGCACCGCAGGTGCTCGTATTTGGGATGGGGACAAGGTGCGATTACTGACGAATCGTGATCTGGCAACGATGTCCAATCAGGAATCTGGGCCTGAGCAAAAACCGCGTACATTCCGGTGGTTCGTTGCTGTAAATTTGACGGTCTTTGGGGTGGCAGCAGGGTACCTCGTCTTTCGTAAAAGGGCGGATCTTTCGGGCCGGACATCGTCCGATTGTGACCAGGCACGCTCTTAATTCTTGAAGATCAGTGATGACCTGTGGATGGTCAGTCTTCCCCTGGATCTCATGTTGGAAGCCTCCAGGTCAACTTTCAACACCCGACCAGTTGGAAGTCGTACGCGACTGACTTTCGCGGAGCTTTACCCGTTCGTTCCAACCTGCGGGGACTCTTCGAACTGGGCGCAATAAAGGAGTTCGACCATCAGGTCGATCGTAAGTAGATCTCTGAATGACTTGAGCGAGACCCCCGCCAAACGCGTCTGCCAGTCGATCGATGGAAATTCTCGCTGCAACCGCTGCCGAGACGAATCAGCAAGTTGTCCTTGTTCATCGAATTGCCAGACATCGCCTGCCGTGAGTCGCGGGAAGGGGGAACGGATTCCGTACCTCCGTTCACTGCGAAAGCCGAAGTCGAGCATATCGATTGATTCGCCACCCAGGTCATGGAAAAAGCGAGCATTCAATTCCACTTCTTCGGGCTCGATCCCCAGGCAATCGGCCAGATCTTCGCGGACGCCAGCATGAATTTGTTCACGGTTGAACTTGGTCGACATTAGCGAACTCCTTTTCTGCGAGAGGCTGCTGCCCCCTTGGAGGCAGTCTTCAAAGTAGAACCCGTTGCACCACCAACAAGCTCAGCCAATTCACTGGCCGGATGGTCGACGAACCGGGCATAAACTGCAGTCACCATCGGATGAGCGTGGCCAAGCTGCTTCTGGACAAACAGCAAGTTGCCGCCTGTTCGTTTGTAAGCCAGAAAACCGTACGTGTGCCGTAACAACTGAACGCTGGCTCGTTCTGCCAATCCCGCTTCGGTCAGGATCCGTACCACCCGCCGATACAGCGCGGTCCTGTCGTAGCCTTTGCCTCGCTCATTCAAGATCAGAGGTTGCTGCAGGTCATTTGGATCAGCTTCTGCTGGCAGGCATTGCGGGCGAATCGTACTCACGTACTGCTGGATCAGTTCGCTCGTTCCCCTGGAGAGATAAACTGTTCGATCCTCTTTCGCAGTGCCGACGACTTTCAATGATGATTCGCCGTGACCGACAATCGTGTCGACCACGCGCAGGTGGCAGAGTTCGGAATTGCGGAGACCGGAAGCGAGCAGAATCTCCACAATCAATCGATCGACAGACCGGGAAGTCTGCCGGGATTCATCGATGTCTTTTTCCTGCTGAAGCAGATGGTGTTGCAACGTTGCAACTTCATCCTCACTGAGAAACATCTGCTCCGTGATTTCCCAGGGAACGGTCAGCGAAGTCTTTTTCTTCATGTGCATCTCCGATCAGTAATGTTGCAATACATGTAACGCAACATCACTGATCTGTCAAGAAGCGTTCTGAAGATTGTTCCCGTGGCTGAGTCACTATGGCTAGCTTGCGCCTGGAAAGACCCGTTGGCATATCTGAAGCCAGAGGCTGCTCACCTGACTGCGGAATGAGTTCGCTCAGGGTTCAAGTGCTGTGTTGAATACCAGTTCCGTCAGACTCGATCATTCCGAGTATTCACCGCGGCCTTCGAATCCCTGGACGTCACAGGTATTGTCGCAGTGATCGATGTTGTCGCGGAATTCGGTTCCGCTGGCAGACCCCTGATGACCTTTGACACCCTTCACGCAGTATGTCTGGTTCATCGACCCGATCGCAGACCCCACGTCTTCCAGTTCGTTGTTGACGTTGAGTGCTACT
>CAXBSB010000264.1:0-8965 GCA_963977965.1 uncultured Schlesneria sp. | reverse complement strand
GGTCCTCCCGCGGCTGCAGGTCGATTTTCAAAGGCTTTCAGCCCACGGCTGCCGTAAACGATGATGTCGAGGTCCGCAACGGCACAACCATGCCCTTTGAGTACTTCTTTCAACTTCAAGTCGGCGTCGTCATCGAGATCGATGGCCAGCAGTTTTTCGAGTCCTTCTCCAATCTCGGTCGAAGTGGTCATCACAGGGGTATCGTCGGTTGATACCAGCGGGAACGAAAACGTCAGCTTCGAATCTGCCAGTGAAACTCCATCGGCAGTCCCGTTCAAATCAAAGTCACCGATGGCAATGTCTGTCGACCGTGGGGCGAGTGACAGCTTCTGCTTGTCATTGGTGGTAAATTTGACAGGGATCGGACTGATGTCTTTCGGAGTCTGCGCCTCGTTCGCCGCATAAAACTTCGGGCCAAAATCAAGCAGGACGTATTCCAGGGAATTGAGGCGAACGTAGCGTTCGTCGCGTGCCGCCTCGGCCACGATCACATTGCGGATGACCATGGCCGTGCTGCTGGCGGCGGGCCATTGACCTGCAGCGGCTGCTGCCGTCAGTTTGTCCAGCATCTGAACGATATCGACGCGGCTGCTGGTCTTGATCACCGCGGCAAACGGCAGCAACGACTCTTTCGCTTTCACGACGGTGTCTGCGAGAGTTGGATCTTTCGTCTGTACCAGCAGCGGAAGCAGATCTTTCAATACGAAAAGATTATCCCCTTCCAGTTCGTAGACTTTGCGAAGAGCGTTCGCCGTCTCAGGAGCAATCGGCTCACCAGGCGAAATCGGATTGAGCAGAAACAGGTCGTACCATGCCGGAGCCGATTTCGGTGCAAGTTCGGTTGCTCGCTTCAAAGCGGATGCCGCCTTTTCCAACTCGCGAGCTTTGATCGAAATACGCGCCGACAGCAGCAACGGGATGTGCGAGGTCGGCTCCAGTTGGGCAGATGAATCCGCTGCTTCGCGAGCTTTTTCGATAGCGATCGTCAGTCGTTCGGGTTCGCGTGCGGCGTCAACTTTTTCCAGAGCCAATTCACGGCAGATCGTCAGGTTGCGAGGCCCGAATGGATCGTCAGGCACCTGACGAATGATCCTGACCAGGACCTTTTCTGCCTGTTCAAATTGATGGTTCTCGAGGTACCCAATCGCAAGGTCTCGCTGTGACAGCAGAGTGGCAACGGCGTCTGCTGACAGTTTTGCTGAACCGTTACCAGTCTCGACGGGACCGGCCGGTCCGTGGTCTCGCAAATAGATGAACATCACAACCAGGATAACGGCCGCGATCGCAATCATTGTTGCCGGAAGAATCCACATGACCTTGGGGGTGGGAGTCGTCGGAGGCGTAGCCGGCGAAGGTGTCGACGAATCGTCCATGGAATCCAACCCTGATTCAAATGTATGAGGTTTTCACGAATTGGCGACGAATGATTGAGACGTGTCTGGTGAACGCCCCAGATCACGTGACAGGAGAAACCTGTCACGCGGCGGCCTGCAGTCGACTGACCTTCCGCAGGAGCGATTCAATACGAACAAATTATTGCAACAGACTCCGCTTCAGCACATCCTGAGCCTGGGCAAAGTAGGGTTGCCAGACAATTTCTGGACTTCGATTCTTCAAGCAGTCGCGAACCTTCTGCAACGTATTGCGCGCCATATGGGGGCATTGGTTACAGGCACAGGTTTCTCCCGTCGACGTCATGATTCCCGGCACAGGAATATATTCGTGCTGGGGAGCAATCTTCATCAGAGGGTGGATCATGTTCGCTTCGGTCGCCACCAGGAACGTCTTTCGTTCCGAGACCGAGGCGACGTATTTGCGCATCTTTTCAGTCCCACCGATGACATCTGCAATCTCCAGGATGTTGGCTGGACATTCCGGGTGAGCCATCACCAGCGAACCGGGGTGATTTCGTTTGGCTCGCATCAGGTCCTGGATACTGAAAACTTCGTGGACCATGCAGGAACCCGGCCACAGGATCATCGGGCGGCCAGTGACGGAACTGAGGTATCGACCCAGGTGCTGATCGGGGACGAAGAGGATTTCCTTGTCTGCCGGAACTCGGTCGATGATCTCACGAGCGTTTCCGCTCGTCACGATCCAGTCACAGAGCGATTTGACTGCTGCAGACGTATTGATGTACGCAACCGTCTGGAAGTCGTGCCCCTGAGCTCGCAATTCCGCCTGATATGCCGCCAGTCGATCGGCTGGACAACTTTCCGCCAGCGAACACCCGGCCTGCAGATCTGGCATCAGGACCGTCTTCTCGGGGCTCAGAATCTTGGCGGATTCTCCCATGAAATGGACGCCGCAGAAGACGATGGTTGAATTCGTGATTCGCGTGGCATCGCGAGCCAGCTTCAGACTATCGCCCGTAAAGTCGGCGATGTCCTGCAAATCTCCACCGACATAGAAGTGGGCCAGGATCGCAGCGTCCTGCTGTTTCTTCAGAACTTCAATCTCATCCATCAGATCCAGCGGATCTTCTTCGATCTGCTGGGGACTGAATGGGGAAAGGACAGGCAATTCCATGATTCGCTTTTCCAAAACTCAGGTGACTTCCAAAACTCTCTTTCTCTTCTCCTTTCCATTTTCGCGTAGGACGCTCAGAATGCAACGGGGGCGGTGACCCGGTTTTCGCCGAATCCTGACTTCAACGATCAACCAACTGCGATCTGACGGTCAAAAACTGCGGAAGAATTGCGGAATTCCCCGCAGAATTGACGATGTCGACGCCAAAATCCATCCCGAAGGGAACCCATGACTGCGGCCAATCCCCTGCGAATTCTGATCATCGGTGCTCATCCAGACGACTGTGAAATCAAAGCGGGAGGAATCACCGCGATGTACAGAGCGGCTGGACATCACGTCAAATTCGTCAGCGTCACGAATGGCGAGTCGGGTCACCAGCGAATTCCACCGGCGGAATTGGCAGCAACACGTAAGGCCGAAGCCGAAGCCGTCGTCAAGCTGATGGGGATTGAATATGAAATCCTCGGCAATCGTGATGGTCGGTTGCTTCCAACGCTTGAGGCACGGTTTGAACTGATTGGACTGATTCGCCGCTACAAGCCAGACCTGATCCTGACCCATCGCCCCAACGACTATCACCCCGATCATCGTGCTACTTCGACACTGGTCTGCGATGCCGCCTACATGGTGATCGTGCCGCACATTGTTCCCGAAGTGCCGGCCCTGCGAGTCAATCCGGTGATTGCCTATCTGTCAGATCATTTCCAGCGACCGGTCCCGTTTGCACCGACAATCGTGATCGACGTCGAACCAGTGCTGGAATCAATCCTCGATCAGATGGAATGCCATCGCTGCCAGTTCTACGATTGGCTGCCGTACACGCTTTGCCAGGAAAAGGACTTTCCAACGGATCCCGCAAAGCAGCGCGCCTATCTGCGGGAATTCTATGCGAATTTCAACGGCCCCCTCGCAGACCGCTATCGAGATCTTGTTATCAAGACGTACGGCGAAGAACGCGGACGGAAGATTCAGTACATTGAAGCCTTTGAACCCTGCGAATACGGTTCACCGCTGACTGATGCCAACAGGAAAACACTGTTCCCGATGCTGCCGTAATGCGGTGGTCCCGATGTGAATCTCTGTTCGCGATGCGTCCCAGACTTTAGCTGCCATTTCAAGAAGTGCCCTATGCCGATTTCGCTCGACTCATTACTCGATTCTTCGGATTCAACTCTGTGGGAAGTCATTACCAAGGGTGACGGACCACCGGGGGAATTGCCGCTGACGGAAGAGTTATTGCTGAATGCGCCGAGCGGCGACTTGTTCGGACTGACGCAAAACGCGGGTATGGGCTGGAATCCATCTCAATTGCTGCGAAAACAGTTCCTGATTCTCAGCACGCAGGGAGGAATTCGCGGAGAGGATGGCAAGCCAATCGCTCTCGGATATCACACCGGGCATTACGAAGTCGGTTTGCTGATGCGAGCGGCGGCTGAGGAACTCGATCGGCAGAATTCTCTGCCGTTTGCTGGTTATGTCAGCGATCCCTGCGACGGCCGAACGCAGGGAACGATTGGAATGATGGACAGCCTGGCCTATCGCAACGACGCGGCTGTTGTTTTAAAGCGTCTGATACGGTCATTACCAACGCGACGCGGTGTCATCGGTGTTGCCACGTGCGACAAAGGGTTGCCGGCGATGACGATGGCCCTGGCAGCTCAGCACGACTTGCCCTGTGTCATCGTTCCTGGCGGTGTCACACTCCCGCCCGCAAAAGGTGAAGATGCTGGCAAGGTCCAGACCATTGGTGCTCGGTTCGCACATGGTGAAATCACTCTGGAAGAGGCTGCCGAAGCGGGGTGCCGTGCGTGTGGTTCACCAGGGGGAGGCTGCCAGTTTTTGGGGACTGCAGCGACATCACAAGTGATTGTCGAAGCTCTCGGAATGGCATTACCGCATACGGCGCTGGCTCCGTCCGGCCAGCCCATCTGGCTGGATGCGGCTCGACGGTCAGCTCGAGCCGTCGTCGAAATGGAGCGACTCGGTATGTCAATGAAAGACGTACTGACGCCCGATGCCCTGCACAATGCCATGGTGATTCACGCGGCCTGCGGTGGCTCGACAAATCTGTTGCTGCATATCCCCGCAATCGCGTTTGAAGCAGGACTGACACGCCCGAATGTGGATGAATGGAGCCGGATCAATCGCCAGGTTCCTCGCCTGGTCGACTGCCTCCCCAACGGTCCGATCGGACATCCGACGGTTCGTTTCTTCCTGGCCGGTGGTGTTCCGGAACTGATGCTTCACCTGCGGACGCTGGGAATGCTGAAGCTCGATGCCATGACCGTTTCAGGACGCAAATTGGGTGATGTCCTCGAATGGTGGGAACGATCGGAACGACGAGTCCGATTGCGCGAACTTCTGGTGGCTCGCGACGGCGTTGATCCTGATACCGTGGTGATGTCGCCTGCTGCTGCGAAAGATCGCGGGCTGACGAGTACTGTGACGTTCCCGATTGGAAACATCGCGCCCGAAGGGTCGGTGATCAAGAGTACCGCGATTGACAAGACCGTTGTCGACGCGGACGGAGTCTATCGAAAACTCGGCCCGGCTCGCGTTTTCACCTCAGAAAAAGCGGCAATTGCAGCAGTCAAGGGACGCACCGACAACCCGATTCGCGAAGGTGACATCATCGTATTGATGTGTCGAGGCCCCCTGGGATGCGGGATGGAAGAGACATACCAGATCACGTCAGCCCTACGATACCTGCCATTCGGGAAGCACGTCGCCCTGATCACAGATGCGAGGTTCTCGGGAGTTTCAACAGGAGCATGTATCGGCCACATTGGCCCCGAAGCTCTGGATGGTGGCCCGATCGGGAAGTTAAGGGATGGCGACCTGATCCAGATCGAAATCGACACTCGCAATCTGACAGGGACATTGAACTTCGTCGGAACGCCTGAAGAGCGATTGAGCCCAGTGGCCGGAGCGAAAGTTCTCGCGGAACGCACCCCATCTCAGCCACTTCATTGCGACCCCAATCTTCCGCCCGAAACACGCCTGTGGGCTTTGCTTCAACGAGCAGGCGGTGGAACGTGGGCAGGATGCGTTTACGACGTCGACAAGATCGCGGCGGCACTGGCGGGGAGCCCTCAAAAGTAAAGAATTTTTGAAGCCAGCGAGTTTCCACAAATCCTGTTGAATTCAGATGTGCTGGCCAGAACTTTCCACCTGAACAGGTGTTTCTTTCGCGACAGGCGTCGCCGTGTCGTTTCATCGATTTTCGTAGTCTTCGCTGTACTTTGAAACGCGATGTCTGCCGTCGTGGTATTGAATAGGGCGGACGCCAATTCCAATAGTTCTTCGACGAGCGATAGCAAAGACGTTACGTCAGAATTCCACGTACTGTCGAGCGTCTGACAGACGATGAGTATTCGCGATAGTCTGCGTGATCGCTGGAGCCAATGATGCGTCAAATTACGAGATTTCTTCGAGTCATGTCTCTGTGGATGCTGGTCTGTGTGGCTACCGTATCGGCGGCAGATCAGGCCTATAACCCGCTTGAGGTTTCCAACTCATTTCGGGCTGAGCATGTCGACTTCGACGTCAAGGACGCAAAGCGAAATCGAACCATACCGATTCGTGTTTACTTGCCTGCGGCAAAGGAAGCCGCGCCTGTGGTCCTGTTCAGTCATGGACTCGGGGGATCACGCGAAGGAAATCCTTACCTCGGGAAACATTGGTCTGCTCGAGGATATGTGGTGGTTTTCCTGCAACATCCGGGGAGCGACGAATCTGTCTGGAAAGAGATTCCGATTGGTCAACGCCTGGCATCGATGAAGCAGGCTGCCAACCTGCAGAATACTCTGCTGCGATTCAAGGATGTTTCGGCTGTCATTGATCAGCTTGAGCAATGGAATCAGTCGAACGACTCGTCGCTCAAGGGACGTCTGAACTTGAAGCATCTGGGGATGTCGGGACATTCTTTCGGAGCCGTGACGACTCAAGGTGTCAGTGGTCAGCGGACACCGCGTGGCGATGCCTTGTTTACCGACAAGCGGATTCAGGCCGCCCTGGCGATGAGTCCCAACAGCCCTCGCAATGGAGGTGATCCGAGTCAGCTATTTGGTGGCGTCACAATTCCCTGGCTATTGATGACAGGAACAAACGACACGGCAATCATCGGTGACGCTGATGTGGCATCACGCCTGGCGGTCTTTCCGGCACTTCCTGCGGGTGGAAAGTACGAACTCGTCCTGGAAGGGGCCGAACACGAAGCGTTCGGTGATCGAGACCTGCCGGGGACAAAGTCCAAACGAAACCCGAATCATCATCGAGTGATCCTTGCGATCAGCACCGCATTCTGGGACGCCTATCTGCGTGAAGATCCTGCAGCTCGAAAATGGCTTGACGGAACAGGTCCATCAACCGTCCTGGAGCCCAAGGATCGCTGGCAGTCGAAATAGTTTCGCCCAAGTTTTCTCCGCTGATTCAATCCTTGGGAAGACAAACTGACTTGACTCTGATGGGCCTCAAGTGACAATCATTGACGCGTCGCTCGTGACGGAAATGGATGAAACACTTGAGGGCAGGATCCATGGCGGTACGGAGATCAGTCATTGCTTTTGTGATGGGGATCGTGGTTTCGGGATCGGCATTTGCCGATGACGCTGAAAAACCAAGGCCGGTCGTAAGTACTCCCTCGAAGAAGTCCGATGCGGCAACGTGGCCTCTACGCCCCGTTGCGCCGCCAGTTTCCGTTGCGCCACCTGTCACTCCTGTCGCACCGAGTATGCCAACGGCGCCTCGTTCAGCCTCGATCGTTGCGGCCTCTCCTGCAGACTCTTCGCCTTCCGTCTCGAAGACGTTGTCACGAAGCCGGCGTCAACGACGTCAAAACTGGGAAAGGCTATTACAGGAGCCCGCGAACATTACGATTGATAACCAGAAGTCGATCACGTTGGGGGCCTTCCTCGACCAGGTTCGGCGTCAACATGGATTGAACGTCCAGATTGACATGCAAAATGTCATACCGCTTGCCGGTGCGCTTAAGCTGGGAGAGCAGGTGACAACCGGTCAGGCTGCCAAGCTCGCCATGCCAAATCGAAAAGCCGTTTCTCAAGAGGTGTCTCCGTATCCCGCGCAACCTGTTGCGGTCTCTGCGGCAAGCCCGACAACGTATCAAGTACCGGTCGAAGTTCGCGTTGAGGCTGAGGTTAAGTCAGAGGTTGCTCCCGTTAAAGATCTAAAATGGGACGAGTCGGAACCCGGCAAAGACGGCCCGAGTCCGGCGCCCTCAAAGAACGGCCCTGCGAAGAAAAAGGGGAAACCAAAATCGAATCAGAGCGGTAAGGGAGAATCCAAAAAAGAGACCGAACCAGCGAAAGAGCCTGCATTGGACACGCCCGAGGTGGTCACCGAGATGAAAACATTTCTCGAAATCCCAATTGATGTCTCCTTGGTGACTCGTTCCGACAGTACGCTCGAAGAGGTACTTCAGACCGCAATGAATCAGGCTTTCCCGATTCAGGCCATGTTGAATTTCTGGATGGCTGCTGACGAATTGGCACTTCCGATGTCGCTCACTCAGGCCATGGAGTGGGAATTGCTCGTCCAGGATCATGGAGTTTTGATCACCACGCGATTGAATGCAAATCTTCAAAAAGAAACGCGAGTCTATTCCATCCGGGCACTGGAAGGCTCGATGAATCTGAAGTCCGACGACGTGGCTCGGCTTGTGACTCGCACCGTGCGTCCCTGGAGTTGGAAGAAGCATTTTCCGGACGCGAGCGCGGCGTCAAATGGGTCACCCTCAAAATCGAAGCCGTCTTTGCCAAAGAAAATCACTCTGCCCAAAGTCGACCTCAGTCTGCTGGGAATGCTCCTGTCATCGACTGCGGCGAACAGATCAGTGATTCGCCTGACGAGTTCTGAAGAGACTACCTCAGGACAGCAAACCGATAAGACGGAGTTGACGGAAGAGGACATGGCACTCCTGGCCCAGATGTGGGACGGCCTCTTCCAGGGCAGCATTTCGATTATTCAAGTGATCTACCACGCTGACCCTCCATCCGGCGTTATCGAAGTCCACCCGGGACTCTTGGTCATTTCACAGTCGCAGGGGGCTCACCGTGAAATTGCCGATCTGCTGGAACAGTTACAAAATCCAGAGAATTGATCGGCATCCGTTCCGCAATCGTTCGACCACATCTGGAATGGGGGGCAGTGGTCACAGGAAGCCATGGCACCCTGAATTCAGAACGCAGTTTTCCAGCACCTCGCAGCTGTTTTTGCAGACAAAACGGGAGGGCGAGGCTCCCGCCGAGCCGCGATTGAGTATTACGCTTCCCGATTCGAAGACGGTTCGGCGGGAGCCTCACCGCCTCACCCTCCCGCTTCGCCACGGCCGTGCCTTGCATCATGCCGATTTGGTATAGGGATCGACGCGATGTTCCTCAGGAGCCGCAGTTGTTAAGTACCGAACTCTTACGAGTCC
>CAXBSB010000263.1:0-9123 GCA_963977965.1 uncultured Schlesneria sp. | reverse complement strand
TCCTCGGCGTCCTCAGCGCTCTCTGCGTTTCAAACTCTGTGCATTACCAATTGACGCCCCCTTCACGGAGACAACTACCTATCTGGATCGCATCGCATTTTACTGCAGCAATAAGCTGGGAAAGATAGTCGATTCATGGAATCCGGAAGCCACTTTAGCCACTGTGGGTACCGCTACACTTAACTGAGATGCGCTCTAAGTAACTTCATTCACTCCACGCGGCTCATCAAACTCGCGTGGAAATCGTCCCCGGCTTGAACTCGATCGAAGCATGACAGCGAGGGCAGTGTTCACGCGGGCCGGACAAAAGATTTGCAGATTTGATGGAGGACGAACCCTGCTCCAGACGATCGATCAGGATCTGCAATTCCCCAAATACGAACTTCGCACCACGAATGATTCTTGCGGCAAGCAGCGCCTGATCGGTCTTGTACTCCCAGCGGTTTCCGTCAATCTTCAGAATGTACCCCGTCGTTCCACCCTGCTCCGATAGTACGGGCTCAACTGTCACGCTGGGGATTGACGTATATCTGCAACCTCGAAACTCGACGCTGCCTGCTCGCAGCAGAATGGCATCGCGATCAGATTTTCCAGAGAGAGTCAGATCTGACCGAGCCAGGACGTGTACGTCATGCTTCACGCTGCTGTAGTTTTTTGCTTTCACCTGCTTTTTGGCTGAACAGAATTCGACAGGAAGCCGCCCCGAGGATTCCATCGCCATGACGGCGAAGAACTGAAACAGCGATTTAGGACGCAACGACAATCTGGCTGCCAGAACTTTGAGCGTTGCTGATTTCCGGAACAGATCGGTCAGATCCGTAGCACTCAACCCGATTCGACGCGATTCCAGAACCAGGTGCCAGACGGCGGATATCAACTCATCACTGGTGAATCGCGTGAGCGCCGCACCTTGATGAGTCACCGAATCCAGCGGCAACTCACCTTCCAATGCCAGCGTCAGCAGTTCACACAATGCATCTTCACGAAATTTGAAAGGTGCTCGCACACCCGCGTCTGCAGTGGATGGCAACAACGGTACCCCATCAATCAGCCGCAAGTAACAAAGCTCAGCCAGATGCTGAGTCGGAAGTGTTCCCTTTCTCACCAGCGGTCGAACAGCGTCGATAACTCGAGCGACAACTGCATCGCGGCCGGGGATCGAACCTCGACCGACACTGGCCTTCGCCAGACTGGCTAGAAACTCGGAATGAGCCCAGCCAAACGGTTGCGTCTTATCCTCCAGAAGCGCTGGAGCCACCATCTGCCAGGCAACGTCGACCGGTTCGATCGCTCGGCGCCAATAGAACATCGCAACACTGACCATCCCAACAACGCCAGCAACCAGGCAATACAGGATAAATGCCTGTGTCGCCGTGTACCCCTGCCAGGCCAACAGCAGGCAAACGAGCGCGGCACCGAAGAATGGCAGGCCGATTGTTCCCATCGCTCCCCAGCGAGTAAACGTCCAGGGTGGAGGAGGCCCTTCCCAAGGGGCGATTTCAACGCTGCTCCACAATCCTGGAATCCCGACGCGCCGAATCGAGACTGCAGGCGAAGTCACGTTCCCCGAATCATCGATCTTTACAATGTCGAGCGGCGCGGCGCCTGTCGGAATTGTTTCCCAGCATTCTGGACAAAGAGTGTCTGTCGTCGACTTAACGGAATCCACCAGAATTCCGCGATAGTGCGCGGGTGCGATTCCACGTCGTAGCGCCTCGCGACTCAGTCGGATCTGACCGGATTGAGGTGAAGCGAGTTGCGCGAGCTGGTCGGCTCGCTCGAGATACTCAGCCTGCGGATCTTCGGCATATGCATCGAGAAGATCGATGGCTACTGACCACGGTTTGCGGACATTGCGACCATCCAGAATCAATCCGTGCTCGGACATCAAATGAGCAGAGAGCTCGCGAGGAGGAAGGCTGACACTACAACGAGGGCAGCGCATGCGGACTTGCGACAGCAATTCGTCACAGACCGCCTCAATCAGTGGAGAAGATCCGACCCACTGCTCCAGCGCTCGCAGTTGCTCGACTCCATTCAGCTTATCCTCTGCCCGCGAAGCGAACGCTCGCAGCGCCCGCTGACAATAATCTGGTTCCGTGGAGACCCGCCGCAGCAGATGAACAACGAATCGTCGACAGACGGTGTCAGGAATCCTGGTATTGCCCAGAAACGGAATCGCTTCACGCAGCAGATCCACAGGGGGAGGACCGTCAAGATTGCCCAAGATTGCCAGACCAATCATCTGGCATGCCCAATGATCTTCTCTCAGAAACAGGCGCGACATGTTCGCCGCCGGTTCCAAGGCCCCCAAAGACTGCCCCACCCCGGCTGCCAGAGATGACGGGTTTTCATGTTGCAGCGAGTCGAGTAGCTGGCTTCGCAGGCTGATGTACAACTGATGCCAGCCACCGCCACCCGACGAATCAACAAATAGATCTTCCAGATTTCTCGCGGCAAACGTATCTGGCTCTGCCGACACGGTTCGATTCAGCAGGAGCGAAACCAGAGCTTCCCGAGAATAATTGAATCCTTCCCATTCATAGACATGATGTTCAGTTCGTCGATGTCGCCCGAGTTCACGAAACGGGAACGTCGATCCACATTCGGGACAGTCAGTCAAGCGGTCCAGTTCCAGTTCCCGCTCGCAAGCCGCCCCTGCCAGCGGGTCCGCGCCTGACTCCAGGAGCCGATGACAGGCCTCGATGCGTTCACTCACAATTGGCAGCGGCACCAGTTGTTCAACCACTCGACAAAACATCGCTGCTGTTGTCTGGTCGTCACTCAGTCGCCGTACCGCTTCGGCCAGTGTCGTCTCACGTGCCAGTAGTCGAATCCGACTGTCATCATGCCCCAGCAACGTACGACAGGCAGACCGGGCTATGTCACTTGAGCGAAGACATTGCGCCAGGGCTTCGAGCCACCTTCGCTGCTCAGCAACTGTCGGTCGATCCTGACGCAATTGGATCGAGAGCACGACCTGCTGGGACAATGCCGAGGCAAACGCCGAAACGGCGCGTTCACCATGTCGTTGTTGCAGATGCCCCACCAGTTCCGACAGCGAATTGGCATCAAATTGCGTCAACACGCGAGACCAGAGTCTGACCAGGGCTTGTCCGAATGGCAGCAACTTACCTTCGAAGGGAACGTACTTGTGGTCAGACTTCAGATGGGCGTCCAGATCGCGAGCCCGCAATTCCTGCAGGCATTCAGGACAGGCGACGAACCGATGTTGCTCTTCCAAAAGTTCGATCGCCGAGTCGATGACGGACGCGGTGATTCCGAAAGACTTGAATCCGCGGACGGCCCGGATCATTTGATCGACTTCACCGTTACTCAGCCGTTGTGCCAGATTCGCGACACTGGTTGCGTCGACAAACGGCGTCGCACGTAACAGTGCTCCCGCTGCACAAATGCGGACTTCGTAGTCCTCATCCGTTAGCGCACGCGACTCGATCTGCTGTAAAGCCGCACCGCTGATCGCTTCAATCCCCAGTCCTCGTTCAAGCAGCGCAATGCCCCACCGACGAACGGTCGGTGATGCCGAATCGAGCAATTCCATAGCGACGGTGTCGACGGGGCTGAGTTCACACAGCAGCAGTACTTCTTCCGGCAACGACCCAGCACTGCTTCCCAATGATTCAGCCAACAGGCGACGGTAGTGAGTAACTGTCGAATCAACGTTGATCGCGATTGTCGGACGTGAGACGGTTGTCGTTGTCCCAACAGTTTCCATCGCAAAAATGCTGAAGTACCATTCGCGACGCAGATCCGTCGCAAGCGCCGTTCCCGGATCAGGTGGTAATCGCACAGAAATGCTTTGAGATTTCGACCCCGTCCAGACGCTTTCTCCTTCCAGACGCGACTGTGGCCCCTTACCAAACTGACGTGAGATCTGGAACTCGATACCTGTCGGCAAGCCACTCGTCGAGAACAGAATCCTGGCTGTCCGATCACGTTGAATCACATTCAAACAGGCGGGCACAGGTGATGGTGGAGGGTTCTCCCACCATGCCCTTAAATCCGAGACGGAACCCGGTCGCAACGCAGGGTTCTCTTCCAGGCAGGACCAGAGACCATCCAGAAAGCTATCGGGCCAATGTGATTCGAATCGAGAACCAGATACCCCCAGTTCCCGAGCAAAATCTTTCACCTGAGTGGTCGACCAGCGAAACAAGTCCCGTTTCAGTCGCTCGCGATGTGATGGCCCGAATCGAGCCCAACGCTGTTGCTGATCGGCTGCGATCTTTGCAGGACTGTCACCCGTGAGTAAGAACCACGTAAGAGCCCCCCAGCCAAACACGTCGCTACGTCGAGTCGGAGCATTCGTCGCCTGAAGAAGTTCTGGAGCGACAAACCCTTGAGCATAACGTTCGGTCGGAAACAAGTTGCGCCACGCGGTTGCGTGCTTTTCGTCAACAACCGTTTCCGTCCCGAGAAAATGGACTCGCGGCAGCGGATCAACCCAGAATCCTGCTGGTGAAACAACGTTGACCAGAAATGATTCTTCGTGCATCGTCGAAAAGAACTGCAATGCCTGTCCAAGAACACGAATTGTGGCAGCGATATCGGCTGCGGCCGACTGTCGCCAGCGAGCCAGATTCACACCTTGAATCGTCTCAAGGATCAGGACAGGTTCTGTCGCCGGGATCTTGCCAGGCCGTGGAAACGCAAACTGATCCTGGTCATTTCGAATCTCCAGGTAATCAAGTGGCTCAGCAATTGAATTCGTGCGTCGACACCCCAGGACTTTTTTCGCTTCGAACCACAAATGTTCTCGACGTGCTTTAATGTAGTCACGGTCGTCCGTTCGCGGATACGAGAGCGTGCGAATCAGAACATCCAGGCATTCGTCGTCCGTTGCTTCGCTCAACGTCCCCTTGGAAAACTCGAAATTTCGGAAAACTTTTTTGCCGCGATACAGACACGACCATGGCGTTTCGATCAGGACGTCGGTAACGCGGTAGAGGGCCCGATTACGCTGGACGACGTCCGGTTCATCCGCAGGTATCTCGGCAAAATCGTGAGGCAGTCGTGCCCCGACTGGCAACTTCATGGTGAGTTCACCCGTTGCAGCAGTGTCGCGATTTCGTCAACGAGAACGCCACCATCGGCAGGACGATCAGTGGCCTTTTCTGCCAGACACCGGCGTACGAATGAATACGTCTCACGCCGGACTCGCTGCTCCAATAGCGTCCAGTCCCAATTTCGAAACGCAACCGATTGAGCACCACCAACAGCGGCATTCGAACCGAGAAACTCAGCCGGACTTCGACCAGTCAGCATGTGGTAAAGAGTACTGCCAACAGCATATGAATCAGCCGTCGGTTTGAGCGTGTCGCTCGTCTGGCATTCTGGTGGACAATAACCCGGAGTAAACGCACCCTTATTGCCGACCACACTTCCAACCATCAGCCGACATCCACCGAGGTCCAGCAGCGACACCGCATCGCGTGCACCGAGCATGATGTTGTCAGGCTTCAGATCCTGGTAAATCAGCCGCCACTCACGCGAATCTCGCTGCACCGGCAGATGCAAAATAGCCAGTACGTGACAAACCTGCTGCAGAATCTCCAGCGCCCGTTTTTCGGGCATTCCTGTACTGATCACGTCACTGAGAGGTCGGCCTTCCATCCGTTCCATGACCAGATACGGTTCCGTGGAAAGGATACTGGAGTCCTGAAACTGCCACGTCCCGCCGTTCGCTTCGAATGGCTCGCCGAGCCGGGGATTCCAGTCGAAGACATAATCGTTCGGGTTCGGGATCCCATTACAACCACGATTCTTCAACAGGACCATGATTCGGCGTTCGGTCTGTAACTGCTTGCGATGGTCGGTCAGCTTCTTGACGAAACCGTCTTCGTCGCGGCTGTGCGCATATTCGATGATCCCGTCGTAACGCAAGGTTGTCTTGATCAGAACATCCGACTCGGTTCGAACGTCACGCCCTTCCAGCAGTAACCCACATCCACCAGAAGCGAAAAACTTGCGGACTTCGTAACGTTCGGCCAATCGCTTCGCGATCGTAAAGGGAAGACCGGCATTGTTCCCATGAGGGACAGTGGCGCGGATGAACTCCCTCCCACGATACTGGAATTCACTCCAACCTGCGGTGTTTCGTGTGGATGTCGCGACCATCACAGGATGACCCATCTTCGCGATTTACTGGATGTCGTCACAAGGCGAAGACAAACGCATTCTCTTGTGCCCTCAAACAGCGACTGAGGAACTACTTCATCGTCTCAAACTTCATCCACACGGCACCTCCGAGAACAATCGGAGTTCCATCTGTCAGTGGATACTCTTTCCCGGGCGAGGCCAGTTCTTTACCAACCTGCGTTCCGGTATTCCCTGGCAGCGGTCGCAAGAGATACGACTGATTACTACGGGCTCGAAGTAACTCCGCATGTCGACGCGACACTTTCCGAGCAGCGGCTTCGTCGAGCAAACCCGTGAAATCCAGGTCGGGGAAATCACCACGTACCGCATCCTGCCGCCCCATCAATACCACATCTTTATTGATCGGAAAGTACTTGACGGGTTGACGTGGCTTTGTATCTGAATAGACGACGAGGCAAACCGTCCCTGCCGGAGGACGCACCGATCCCGCAGTGGCAGGTGGAGACTCAACAAGCGGTTCGACAGATGCAGGATTCTGAGAAATCGCGGGTGCATCAGTCCCCGCAGTTCGCGGACGCAATTCCGTACCACAGGGGCAGAAATCATCCGCGAAATCAGCACCGAACACCTTTCCGCAATCAGGACATTCCCGCTCACCCGAGACGGACAGATCCGGTTCGCTCTTTGAATCACTCGGCGCTGGAGGAACAACTTCAGGAACACTTGCCGCATTGGTACTCACAGGAACCGGACTGGCCGCTTCAACATGTGAACCGCAAATGTGACACGTCTTCTGTTCCGACTGAAGTTCGGCATCGCAGACAGTACATTTCACCATCAGGTATTCCTTTTCGGGAATGATCGCGGGGCTTGAATCAGCTTCTCAAGTTCATTTCTCAGATCAGAAATCATCAACTTCCTGGACGGCAATCGCCCCTTCCACTTTGGATGACGCCGCCAATGACCGGTTCATCATTTCTTGAGTGATGACTCCCCGCGACGAGTAGTCGTCGCGCATCTGTCGATACAGGTTCAGATTGGCCTGATCACCCTGTTCGTCAAACTTCTTGACGAGCGCATCCAGCAGTCGCGCTACAATATCTTTATCCTTCTGAGTTGCCTGACCTCGTTCAATCAGATCACGCTTGTCCTGCAGGAACAGTAATTGACGCTGTGTTTCCGCCTGAGTGATCACGCGCCGGACGTCACCATTTCTCATCAGAGTTCGTGCTTCATCGGCCGATGATTCCACGGCAATATTGGCTTCCACGCGTCCTGCCGTCACCCCCATAGCTGGGACGTCGTAAGTCAACGTCGCCTTTGCCAATCGAAACCGGCCCCCGTCGCGAGCTGGAACCGTGCTTCGGAACAGGACTTCGTAAACCTTGCCTCGCTCCATGTATTCCAGATGAATCGAGACTTTGTTTCCGGCATCCGGCTGCAGATCGCCGATGAACAGAACTTCGGGCTTCGTCCGATAGAGCTCTCGCACAAAGATTTCTGGTGACAACCACAGATCGAGAGTGACGTTCGTTGCGAGGATATTCTTCTGGCCTGTGAAGAACTTCTGGAACGAATCTTCCGCCTCACGCTCGTTGCGAATATCGTCGAAAGCCCCTCCCAGGGTCATCTTGCAGACATCCATCAGGAAGTCTGCTCGCGAATCCCCCGTACCGAACGCGAAAATGGGCAGGTGATACTCTTCGGCGATCTGACGGGCTTCGTTAATCGCTTTGTCAGGTTCGTTATCCTCGCCATCTGTCAGCAGCACAATTCGCTGCGTCTCTTTGGAAGCCCCGGCGCGAGACAGCGACTTTCGAACTTCCGAAAATGCGGCTCCCAGTGCCGTTCCACCACCACCCACATCAGCCAGTTGCCGCACAGCGTCGTCCAGTTCCCGGCCCCGGCCCAGGCCACGCGCCAAAGGATGTGCCTGATCATCAAACGCGATCAATGTCATTCGATCGGAAGGCCCCATCTGCTCAACCAGACGCAGGACGACGTTGACAGCGACCATCCGTCGACTGGGAACATTCGATTCGACTTCCGACATCGATCGACCTTCAATCGTTGATGACCCCAGTGTCCTGGCATTGGGATCTGGCTCGATCAGCATGTGCATCGAACCACTGACGTCAACAACGACGATCAAGTGGGCAGGCAGGCTGGCCCCTTCGCCTGATTCCATCAGGGCGCCGATCCTGGCAACGTTGGGCTTGATGGTGATCAGGCTGTAGACATCGGCCGAACGGCCACTCGGTACGGCCGGTTGATCCAGTTTGCATTCCAACAAGAACTCTTCAGCCACGGATTCGCCCTTTCACTTCGACGTTTCACGAGAGTTGCGGAACCGTAACACAATACAGGCAATGTTATCGCCATATCCATTCGGCTCGGACTGCGACGGAAGTCGCTGTCGGCAATCAGCCGCTTCGACCAGTCGCTCGGCCAGGAACTGCGACGTCACATCACCTGCCGTTTGATTGATTTCGACCAGATCCTGCGGCTCAAGAAACACTCGCTCTTCCACCAGGCCATCAGTACACAACACAACAACTTGATCAGACTGCAGCGTCCAGCGACTGAACTGCGGCCGACAGCGTTCAGGATCAAAAACGATTCGCCCAACGTCCTCACGACGACAAGCCCCTAAACAGGATCTCAGCGCTTTTCCACTCGATCCCAGCTCTTGAACCTGCTCGGGAGGAACCCCCGCAGCCAATAGTGCGGAAGCAACGTCACCATCGACGGTCAATTGCTCAGCAAGGTTATCGAGAATCAGATAGGCCCGGCTGTCTCCAACGTTCGCCAGGTTCAATTCATACCCATCCAGAATGCCGATCAGCGCTGTGGTACTCATCAGATCACTGTCACCGATCCGGCTCGCGGGAATCGCCAATCCCCGAGACTCACCCTGCTCAGACTCAGCGATGATTTTCATAGCCGCGTTGACGATCGCTTCGCTTCCCCGGCGACAGGCCTGTTCCAGAATGCCAGGCCAGT
>CAXBSB010000262.1:0-9181 GCA_963977965.1 uncultured Schlesneria sp. | reverse complement strand
CAGCCGTTGCGTTCCGGGTGCCAGCTCACAATGCGATTCTTCACGTTCAGCGACTGACTCCAGCACCGCTGGTTGTCACGGCTGATCGAGATATGTCACAGCCGTTACCCCGAACGGCGGCAGATGCCGCTCGAATGTTCGGAGACGCGATCTCGCTCGTCATCGATGATGGTCCATGCCGTTATGGTGAACCGACAACCACCGTCCGGTTTCGCGGCGAAAAATGGGAACTGGTGCAACAGGGAATGATTTCTGCCCGCACCCTCGATCGACTCGTCAGCGAGATTTATCTGTTTGTCTGCACAGGAAATACGTGTCGCAGCCCAATGGCCGAAGGGTTATTTCGGCGTCGGCTGGCGGAACGGCTGAAATGCCATGATGACGACCTGATGGACCGCGGATTTGCTGTACTTTCGGCTGGGTTGTCCGCTGGTGCCGGTGGTCAGGCCAGCCCGGAAGCTGTCGCGGCACTCGAGGCCGAGGGGATCGACCTGAGAAACCACGAAAGCCAGCCCGTCACTGAGCGTCTGTTGATCCAGGCAGACCATATCCTGACCATGACCAGAAACCATCAGCAGGTGATTTTAAGTGAATTTCCGGAATTGGCATCCCGTGTGCGGATGCTTTCAGCGGATCGTCAGGACGTCTCTGATCCGTTCGGAGGTTCGCGACGAGAGTACGATGACTGTAAAGCTGAGATCGAACGGCACATAATGAAGCTGATCGATGACCTGATACCGAACAAATGAATGTCGACACGGCACCGTCCGTGAACAACGAGTGAATGCATAAGACCTGGCGAACCCGAATGGATTTCGCCCTATCCATTGAACGAGACTCATGAAAATCGCTGTCGCAAGTGACCACCGCGGCTTCAATGTGAAAGACAGAATCCTGGCTCAGGTAGCAGAGTTGCAACATGAGGCCCTGGATTTTGGCCCTTCGACGTCGGATATCTGCGACTATCCGGATTTTGGTGCCAAAGCCGCCCGTGCCGTCTCAGAAGGTGAAGTGGACCGCGCCATCCTGATTTGCGGTTCCGGAATCGGAATGTGCATCATCGCCAATAAATTCCGAGGCGTCCGTGCGGCACTCTGTCACGACGACCTGTCTGCCGAAATGAGCCGTCGACACAACGATGCCAACGTGATGTGCCTGTCGGCCGATTTGCTGGGTGAACGTCTCGCATCGCGAATGATTGAATTGTGGCTGTCGACCCCGTTCGAAGGTGGACGACATGCCCGTCGAATCGCCAAGATAGCGGAGTACGAGCACGAAGCGGATGTTGCCGCGGGACCTCGTCCGACCTGCTGAATGGAATCTCGCAGAGCTGCGAGCACGCCCCGAATATATTCTCACTCCCGCGAAAGGAGTTCGCTCGATGGACCCCGCCAGTCTGAAGTTCACCAAGACACACGAATGGGTCGCTGTGGAAGGTGATGTCGCCACCATTGGAATCAGTGATTTTGCCGTGCACCTGCTCAGTGACCTCGTCTACGCAGACCTGCCCCAGGTCGGCAAGAAGATCACTCAAGGTGAACCGTTTGGCGAAGTCGAAAGCGTTAAAGCTGTCAGTGATCTGTACGCCCCTGTCAGTGGCGAAGTGATCGCCCGGAATGACGCGCTGCCCGACAACCTCGACCTGCTGACGACCAGTCCCTTTGAGGGTGGCTGGATGATCAAAGTTCGATTGAGTAACGCTGGCGAATTGTCATCGCTGCTCAGCCAGACGGCTTACAAGGCACACTGCGACGCTGAAAAACACTGAAACTGGGGTTCAATGTGGTGGGAGGGCGAGGCTCCCGCCGAGCCGCGAAGTCGATGTGCGCCAACTGCCTAAACGGCTCAGCAGGAGCTTCGCCCTCCCGATCATCATCCCCCGTTTTTCCGTTGAATTACACTCGTGAGGTGATCGAACCATTCTTTGGGCCATGATACCGAAGTGCTGGTAATTGACCCCAGCCTGACATCTTTCAAATCCATGCCTTTAAGTCGAATGTCTGCAGGAGACAAACGCGTGTCCTATTTGTTCACCACACCGGACGAGCAAGCGCAGATGCTTGAGCGGATTGGCGTCACTTCGCTCAATGTGCTCCTCGACCAGATCCCTGAAAACCTTCAGCTCAACCGCCCGTTGAAAATGCCACCCGCATTAACGGAGATTGAACTCGAACGCCACATGCGAGGACTGGCGGCACGAAATGTCGGGGCCTCATCACGCATCTGCTTTATGGGTGGAGGAGCTTATCACCACTACATCCCCAGCGTCGTTGACGAACTCGCCTCGCGTGGTGAATTCTATACGGCGTACACTCCGTATCAGGCCGAAGCCAGCCAGGGGACTTTGCAGGCCTTCTTCGAATTTCAGTCGCTGATTTCCGAGTTGAGCGGCCTGGATGTTGCCAATGCCAGCTTGTACGAGGGGGGAAGCGGGGTCGCAGAAGCCGTCCTGATGGCTGGTCGCTGCACCGGACGAACAGGTCGAGTTGTGATTGCCGGGTCGACGAACCCGGAATACGTTCAGACTTTGAAATCCTATTTCGCCAACAAGTCGACCGAGGTCGTCGTCGTTCCGACTCCGCAAGGGGCAATCAATCTCGACGAACTGGCGGCAGTAGTCACTGACCAGACGGCATGTGTTCTTGTTCAGCACCCAAACTTCTTCGGTTGCCTTGAGGAAGTCGCTGCGATTGGTGAAATCGCTCATCGAAGCGGAGCACTGCTCGTCCAGTCGTTTGATCCACTGAGCATTGGCTTGCTGAAACGTCCCGGGGACCTGGGGGCTGACATTGCCGTGGCCGAAGGGCAGTCGCTAGGAATTCCGCTGCAGTTCGGCGGCCCATTTCTCGGGATCCTCGCCTGTCGTCAGCAATTCGTTCGCAAAATGCCAGGTCGCCTGATCGGGCAGACTGTCGATCGAAATGGCGAGCGATGTTTTTTCCTGAATCTGCAGGCTCGCGAACAACATATTCGTCGTGAGGGCGCGACAAGCAACATCTGCACTAATCAGGGTTTGATGGCTCTTCGTGCGACGATCTATCTGTCTCTGATGGGTCCAGCAGGGTTGAAAGAGGTGGCCGAACTGAGCTGCCGCAAGACTCATTACGCCGCTGATCGGCTGACTCAGATTGAAGGCTGCGAACGGATGTTTGCGGGACCGTTCTTCAAGGAGTTCGTTCTGAAGTACGCACACGGTGCGGATGCGGCCGTTCGCAAGGCTGCAGCAGCGGGCATTGATATCGGACCGACACTCAGCCGCATGCCCGAGTTGAATTGGCTGTCTCAGGAAGATCGAGACCAGTGCGTGATCGTCGCCGTGACAGAATCACGGACGCGCGAAGAAATTGACCAACTGGTCGCGGCATTGGCATAGTTTTGACCATCGCGGTCCTGACGTTGAAACCGGAGTTCGAACATGCGTAACCGACAGGCCACCCGGCTGTTGTCTGAATTATCACGATCAGGTCGGCGCGGAGCAGAGTTTCCCGCATCTGATGTCCCGGAATGGCCACTGGAAGACCTGCTTCCCGCATCCGCCATGGCAGATGCAGCACCGCGCCTGCCCGAACTGGCGGAACCCGACGTCGTCAGGCACTTTGTTAACCTTTCGACACTGAATATGTCTGTTGATACGCACTTCTACCCGCTTGGCAGTTGCACGATGAAGTACAACCCCAAGCGCCACGAACGACTCTCAAATCTTCCAGGGATCGTAGATGTTCATCCGCATCAAACTGCGGGGAATATCCGGGGGTTACTGGAACTTCTTGCGGAAATGCAGCAGATGCTGGCCGAGATTTCGGGGCTGCCTGCAGTATCGCTTCAACCTGCTGCGGGTGCTCACGGCGAACTGACAGCTTTGTATGTGGCGGCAGCGTACTTTCGTGACAAAGGAGAATCGCGGAAAAAGGTGATTTTCCCGGCGAGTGCTCACGGTACGAACCCGGCCAGCGCCGCTATGGCGGGATTTGAGTGCGTGGAACTCAAAGGTAGCCAGGGAGGATTCGTTGACCTCGATGAACTTCGGCAGCATGTCGACAGCCAGACTGCAGTGTTCATGGTCACCAACCCGAATACGCTGGGACTCTTCGAAAAGGACATTGCTGCGATCGCCGAGATTGTTCATTCGGCAGGAGGACTGGTTTACATTGATGGTGCCAATATGAATGCCATCATGGGAATCACGCGGCCGGGCGATTTCGGCGGCGACATGATGCACTACAACGTTCACAAGACGTTTACCGGCCCGCACGGTGCGGGGGGACCTGGTTCGGGACCAATTTGTGTTCGCGATTTTCTGGCCGATTTCCTGCCGGGACCGGTCGTACGCCAGCGACCGGGTGACGACCGTCGTTTCGAACTCGCGACTCCTGCAAAATCGATTGGTCGAGTTCGTTCGTTCTTCGGAAACGTGGGGATTCTGATTCGTGGGTATTGCTATCTGCGCACACTCGGTGCTGCCGGGGTCAGGTCTGCCGCGGAACAGGCCATCTTGAATGCCAATTACCTGAAGGGATTGCTGGCGGATGTCCTTCCGTCAGCGCATGGCGAACATTGCCTGCACGAGTTTGTCGCGTCTGCCGAAGGCCTGGCAAAGGATCGTGGCATCAATGCAATGGACATCGCCAAACGACTGCTGGATTATGGATTCCATCCACCGACCGTCTACTTCCCGCTCGTCGTCCCACATGCGATGATGTTTGAACCGACGGAAACCGAATCCAAGGCAACACTTGACGCATTTTCTGACGCGATCCACAAGATCGTTGCTGAGGACGCGGAGCTGCTTCATACCGCCCCGCACAAACTACCGGTCAGTCGTCCAGAAGAAGTGAACGCCACTCGCAAGCCAGTCCTGACATGGGCTTGCTGTAAGGACTGAGGCATGAACAAGTTGCCTCATGTGAGACAGATCATCGAAACCGCTTCCCAATCGGGAGCGTGGAACATGGCTGTTGACCAGATTTTGTTACAGTCGGCCTTCGAAAGCGGCATTGCGACGCTCAGATGGTATTCCTGGGAGCCAACGGTTTCACTCGGGTATTTTCAGAGTGAAGCAGAACTTCAGACTGATAAAAGACTTGTGAACTTGCCGCACGTCCGGCGCCTGTCAGGCGGCGGGACACTCGTGCACGACCACGAGTTGACCTACAGCCTGTCACTTCCCCCATCCCAATCGCTGATCACACGTCCTGTCGAACTGTATCATATTGTCCATCAATGCATTGCGGCAGAATTGTCGAGACGGGGGGCGAACGCAATGCTCCGTGGAGTGACTGTCAAGAACCGACAGGAGCCCGTCCTTTGTTTTGCGAGAGAGGATGAGCACGATCTGGTTCTGGATGGACACAAAATTCTGGGAAGTGCTCAGCGACGACGACGCGGAGCCATCCTGCAGCATGGAGGGTTATTGCTCGCCGCATCTTCCGTAACCCCGGAACTGCTGGGACTGAAGGACTTGCGCCCCAGGATTGACCTGGATCAACTTGCTGAGTCGCTCGGGAACGCCATCCTGGCGGAAATCGCCGAGACATGGGAAACAGGGACATTAACGACCGAAGAACTGGACCGTGTTCGTTCGATGATCGCAGGTTTTTGAGGCGCGATTGTTGAACGATAGTCACGGAATTCGTAACCAGTCTGTTGGCTGAACGATGCTGTTGTGTCAGCAGATTCAGGCTTAGACTGTTCAGGTGTCGGTTTTGACGCCGATAATTGTGGTGATGAGTGTTACGTCGTTGACATGACCAAGAATTAGCGGTAGCGTAACTGATGATCCGAAATTGCAGCCACAGGTCTTATTTTCCTCGCGACCCAAATCTTATCGGTTGCATTTTCCTGATGGTGACAATGAAGGTTCGTTCGCTGCATTTCTGTCAGTTGTCACATTGGAATTGAGTAGGAAATTTGCCGATCGAGGGCCGGGTCATTCATGCGTTGAGTCACAGGATTCACGTCGCGAAAGCCTGACCGGAGATGGTGAAGCGTGATCTGGAACGGCACAGGTCTGTGCCGGCGAAAAGTGGTTTCGTCTAACGGGAGTGCCTGAATCATGTTACAGGCTGAACTCAAGATCCTCGGTGGTAAGCACCAGGGGAAAGCAATTCCCCTGTCTACGAAGAAATTCCTGGTTGGTCGTGAGCAGGATTGCCACTTACGTCCCAACAGTGATCTCGTCAGTCGCCACCACTGCGTCTTCAGTATCGACGAATACGCGATTCGCCTTCGCGATCTGGGAAGTACCAACGGTACCCGCGTAAACGGCAAGCCGTTGCATGGCGAAGTCATCCTGAAAGCGGGTGACCAGATCGGAATCGGGAAACTGGAACTGGAACTGGTTCTTCGCCAGCGGGCAGAAGTGGCCACTCCAGAACCTCAACCTGCCGCTCCCATCAATCTCAGTTCAGGCGGACTCAGCTCGGGCGAGCTCGACATCGCGTCGTCGCTGGGCACAGTCGAAATTGCTCCTACATCCCCGGCAATGCCCGTTTCGAGCGAAACTTCGTTCGAAATGCCTGTCATGCCGCCATTGATGCCGATGGAAGATACCTCCACAAACCTGGCAGGTGACACCGCCATCAATCCTGGCTCGGTCCCCGCGGCTTACCCAGGATATCCGCCAGTTCAGCCAGGGTATCCGCAAATGCCAGGTTACCCCGCAGGCGGTTATCCACCGGGATATCCTCCTCAGGGTTACCAGATGCCGATGGGTTACCCTCAGCAGATGGGCTATCCACAGTATCCACAACAGTATCCCCAGGGCTACATGCCACAGGGATATCCCGGAATGCCCGGTTATCCACAGCAGATGCAATACCCGGCTGGCTATCAGGTGCCTGCAGCTCCCGAACCGGCCGCAGCACCAGCACCAGCTGCAGTTGCGGACGCCTTGGCAGTGAAGCTTCCACCTCCCGAGTCAACCGGCGTCAAGACGCCTGCTCCTGCTCCGGCGGCAGCCGCCACGGGAGCTCCCAAGACTGAGGAGAAGCCTTCGAATACGGCAGCAGATATCATCAAGAGTTACATGCAGAAGCGAACGCGATAACACAGGTCGCCGTTCGAAAAACGAAACCAGCAATTCCGCCATCGAACGCAATCGCGTTAAGGATGAATTGCGATTCAAGAAGTGTCAGGAGGCGTTTTCATGTCGGCAGATCCGAATGTTGCGGAACAACAGCGGCGCTATCGCGAATTCCTCGACCTGATGCCTTTGACGATTTCTCTCGCGGGACTTCCCGCCAGCGACGGTAAGTACTACACAGAAGAGCAGATGGAAACGCGACTGTTTGCTCTGCGTCATGCTTACAAGCTCGCTCGACAGTTCGCCCGTGAGCAAATCAGCCGGTAATTCTCTACGGTGGCGATGTGGCGACTGCGAAATGGGTGGGCACCCAACATCGCAACAATTGCCGTAAGGTTTTTCTCGTCCTGATTTCCAGATCTGTAATTCTGATGTTCAGGACGCAGTCGAACGCAATCCGCATCCGTTGCGGGGGAGAATGCGGAAGTCCTGAAACCTCTGGCACCTGTTCCGGGTATCTCTTTCAACAGAAAGGTGAACCGTGCGGTGGACGACCGGGAACTCGTCGAACGCTGCTTGAGAGGAGACCGAGATGGGCTGCGCACGTTTGTTGAGCAGTTCCAGGGGTGGGTGTTTGCACTCTGCTTCCGCCAGCTCGGTCACCGCCAGGACGCCGAAGACGTTGCTCAGGAATCCTTGGCAAGAGCAGTGCGACATCTGGCACAGTGGGATGGAATTCGGCCCCTCAAGCCATGGATTCTGACGATCGCCGTCAATCGCTGTCGGACTCATCTGTCGCGCAAGAATACTCGGGCGAGGACCATCGATTCCGAAATCGATCTCCCCGCCCCGACCACCCCCTTGGCAAAGTTTGACCTGGCAGAAGAACTGCAACTGGCGTTACAGCAGTTGCGAGAAGAATACCGGACCTGTTTCCTGCTGTTTCATCAACAGGAGTTAAGCCTGCAAGAAGTAGCTCAGATAATGCAGTGCCCTGATGGCACGATCAAGACCTGGCTGCATCGTGCTCGTCGTGAGTTAGCAGACCTGTTGCGAGCCCGTGGGGTTGTTACGGAGGAGGGACATGAACTGTTCCGAGTTTAGCGAGGAACTGCAGCAACTGGTGGAATCACGCGGTGATTCGCCATCAACTGCAGCGACGACGCATATCAATGAATGCAGCACCTGTCGACAGCAGTGGCATGATCACTTGTTGCTGGCTGCGGCTCTGCGTGCCTGGATCCCCATTGCAAATCCGCCATCGCTGGTCGATGGAGTTCTGAATCAGCTTCAGAGTACGACTCCAGGCATATCCGTATCGGCTCGCGCCGATTCGCGACGCTGGACTGCGGTGGCAATGGTGGCTGCATGTCTGATCGCGTTGATTGCCGTTGGTATCATTCATCAATCAACCCCGGATGACCACAACGTCGCTCAAAATGACCGCCGAAAACAGAATCAACCGGAACCGGTGCCAACCGATTCAGGTTCGGACAGAACAATCGCTGTTGCCTCGTCGGTCGTCGCAGTCCTTGAGGATCTGCGGACGGAATATCAGGAAATTGCTGAAGAGACCCGGGCATCCGCTCGCGATTTTGCAGTTGCAATCCCTTCAACTCCTGTCACCCCTTGGACGGAACTTCTACTCCCCGACATCGCCAGCGCGGATCCCCCGCCTGTTCAATCGCCAGCCAGTGCCCCGTCCCAGGGTGCTGTCTCAGTCATCAGTCGTTCAATCGGCAGTCAGATCGGCGAAGCCATGGATTTCCTCTGGGTCGCCGTCCCGGACGGAGTCCCCAAAGGCTGATGGTTGTTGTGCGACCATTCAGTACATCCCGTGGGCTGAACCAAATCCTGCATCGACCGATTCGGAGCCTTCATGAACTCGCTACGTATCCCCGGACGAACGACTCGGCGTACCTTCCCTTCCCGACCTCGACGCCTGATCGGTACAGCGGCATTCTTCATCAGCGTTCTGATTTCCAGCGTCACCTTCGGACAGCCGTCAGAAGACGTCGCGCCAATCAATCTGGTGACCAGTCAAGCGGCCATCTGTCTGGAAATTCCGCAGCTTGAAGCGACCTGGAATCAAGTTCGGCAATCGCAACTTCTGACGCGTCTGAAGCAATTCCCACCAATCGAACGGTTGCTGAATGGACC
>CAXBSB010000261.1:0-9214 GCA_963977965.1 uncultured Schlesneria sp. | reverse complement strand
GATCGTCCAGGAGGTCATGAACCCGCCGTAGCTCCAGCCCATCACCCCAAGTCGATCAGGGTCGGCAACCCCCTCTGCGATCACATAATCGACGCCAGACATTACGTCGCGATAATCGCCTCCGCCCCAGTCACCGTAATTTGCAAAGCGAAATTTCTTGCCGTAACCGCTGCTGCCGCGAGGATTGGGGCGTAACACGGCGTATCCCTTTGACGCAAACGCCGCGACCGGGTATGTCGCCGGGCTTCCATCAAATCCCTCAGTGAATACTCCCATCGGGCCGCCGTGAACAATCAGCAGCAAAGGGTACCGCTTTCCCTTTTCGTAGTTCACGGGATAGGTCAGCAGGCCTTCCACTTCCATGGATTCTGTCGACTTCCATCGCACGACTTTCGTCTGTCCCAGTAGTGGCGTTGGCAGTTTTGCGTGAATAGAACTGATAACCTTCGGGTCAAACTTCGAAACCGGACTGACATAAGCTTCAGATGGACGATTCAGTTGTTCCCATCCGAAACCGAAATGTGTTCGTGTCGCATTCAGTGAAAATCCCCCTGAGGACATCCCGGACCACGACGCCTCTGACGCAGGGATTTCAACGGCGGGACCATTCAGAGGGAGTTCAAGCAGTTTCAGGCGAGTCCCCTGCACCTCATTAAAAAACAACCGACTTCCATCAGCAGACCAGCCAATTAATTCCGAATGCCGACCGAAATTGTCGGATGTCTCCACGAGCTTTTTAGCGGTTCCCCCTGAGGCAGGAATGACATAAATGGTTCTCGCACCCGCCCAGGTCGGCGGGTCGTCACTCATTGCAAACGCGATTGACTTTCCATCGGGCGAATAGAGCGGCATCGATTCTGCTGCCTTCGAGTTTGCGAGAGGCCGATGATTTCCCGTCGCCACATCTACGAGCGCCAGATCCGCAGATGGCCAGTCATCGGGACGCGGTGTCATCGTGTGAGCGACAACAATCGTCTTCCCGTCAGGTGACCAGTCATATCCCGAACGCCCGGCTCGCGCGTCGATCGAAATACTCAGTCGATCTGAGGTCAATTGACGCGACGGCAACTCGTTGGGGGATTCCGGGGCGAATTCCACCAGATGCAGCCGATTCAGCTTGATGTTTTCGTCGACAACGGTCACGTCATCCTTCTGGCGTGTCCGACGTTTTTCGTCCTCCGTCACAGGATCGAGGGCCGTGAATGCGATCTGAGTTCCCGTGGGTGACCAACGAAAACTGGAGACATCCGATTCGATTTCGGTGATCTGAATCGCCTCACCGCCATCGGGCTTGATGGCCCACAGATTCTTTTTTCCGACTCGGCGCGACACAAAGACGAGCCATTCTCCATTCGGCGACCATTGCGGATCATCACATGAGACATCGCCCTGCGTCAGTTGCACGGGATGACCGCCGTCGATATCAGCGAGGTGAATCTGAGTTCGATATTCACTGGTGTTGTCGTCCATCACAGCTTGCCGGACGGTGAATACAACGCGCCGACCATTGGGAGAAACCTGGACGCTGCCAACTCGCTTGACCTGCATCATCAGTTCTGGAGTCCACAACACAGCATCTTCGGCTTCAACATGCATCGGCGCTACCGCAAACAGCGATGCCAGAATTAGAGTTGTGATCACATTCGAGGTACTTCGACCGAGCGTCTTGATCATTGGTGACCGCCTGTAAAAATCTTGAATGACATCAGGATAAAGTTGTTCGGATCGACAGATAATACGCGGCAACCGAATTATTGCTTCCCGGAGATCGCAGGAGACAGTGTCATGCGGTTGGACGTGACTCCTTCGACTTTCTCTCGTGAATAAGCCAGCGGGAAATACTGGAATTCGGTCCAGAGAGGCAGCAGATCGTCGTAATGCGGACTGCCAGGTTGTCCCGACTGGCCGGGTGTACTGGTCGCCATGCCCAGATCCCAGTCGGCCAGATCGAAAACATGTCGATACGAGGCACCGTGGATCTGCTCGAACTGATCATTGGCACGAGTGTTGTTTGGCGTACTGCTGTCGCCGGGCCGACCATGCGGGCCGAGATTGAATGCTCGTTCATAGTTTGGCCCCAGCCCCGCCAGTGGATGGCGGAACGTAACGGTATGTAACGCTCCCCACTTCCAGGAAGACGGTTCGCGTCCGAGTAACTGCCTCGTTCGCGTCACGGCTCGCATCAATGTCTTTTGCAGCAGGTCGTCTCGTGCCGTTCTCGGATCCTGTCCGAAGAGCCACGGTTCGGGCTTTGCCAATTGAGAAAACATCACATTCAGTTTCCGTAATTCCCCGCGATCGGCGGCTGTCTCTTTCGGTAATCGCAGTTTGTAGAAGTCGGATTGCAGTTCCTGCATCCAGACCGAGTACAACGCGGCTGCGGCCGATTCTCGCGACATTGCGCCGTTCCAGTCTGTCAAAAGCTTGACGAACGGCGACAACTCGGCCGGTAGAGTGACCGCCTTCAAAATCTCGATCAACTGCTGTGCTGCAAGTGATCGGTTCTCATGCTGAATCGACTGAAAGTCAGCGAGTGTGAACTTCGTCGATGTTCCGATCCGTTCATTCAGTCGCTGCTCAATCCGCTGATACCTGTAGGGAGAATCCCAATCATAGGCGATTTCACGGGTGTATCCGGGTGGCAGAATATTGTGATTGGCGGTCGCGACAAAATGGCGATCTGGATTAAACGATTGAGGGAGCTCGCTGACTTTGAGAAATCGCTGCCATTCATACTTCCCTTCGCTTCCGGGTACGGGCAGCAGTCCATTCCATCCCTGGCGGACAGGTGTCAACGCGGCTGCGACCCAGCCAATATCTCCCTGCCGATCAGCAAACACGAAGTTGAGGCAGGGAACCTTCCATGCCTCCAATCGCTGAACAAGATCCCTGGCGTCACGTGCCCTGGCCACGGAAAGACTGCCGAGATAGGCCGCCCCGCCGGGCTCACTTCCCGTCCAGCGTAAAGCGACTGCGACATTCTTTTCGGAGTCCTGATAGATCACCGGACCATGCCGCGTGAAACGCATTTCCAGTTCAACAGGTTCCTTTCGACCTTTTACTGAAATGGCTTCTTTCACGATTCGCATCGGTTCCCAGCCATCGCCGACCTTGTATTCGTGACTTGCTGCGGGATTCGTTTGTTCTACGTAGAGATCTGCCTGATCCGTGCCGACGATCGTAAAGCCCCACGCCACGTTTTCGTTGTGGCCGATTGCAACCCCCGGCAATCCCGGTTCACCGCTGCCGATCACGTTCCAACCCGGGGCATGCACATGAACCAGATACCGCAGCGATGGGACGGCAATCGTTCGATGAGGGTCCGACGCCAGCATTGGCTTTCCTGATGCCGAGACAGATCCGTCGACGACCCAGTTGTTACTCTCGGATGCATTCGGTGTGAATTTCATCGGGCGAGTTGCCGCCTGATAGCCGCGGAGGATTTGTGGCTGGATCGTCGACAAGTCCAGTCCGGGAGCAACAGCAAAGTCCTGCGGCGGATCCGTCGGTGCAAGACGGCGTGCTTCTTCAACGCCGACGGTCGCGATCATTCGGGCTCGAGAGACTTCACGCTGGAAGTTCCCCGACATGACAATCCCCGACATTCGTGTCAGTACATCTTCCGGCTGCCACTTTTTCGGCTTGTAGCCCATCACCTGAAATTCGATCGGCAACTGGTCCCCGAATTGATCGATTCCCGCATTGATTCCCTGAGTAAATGCCGTTGCGATTTCGCGAGTGTCCGGTGAATAGCTTTGCCATTCGGACTGCATGTCTCCTCGATAGCGGATCAATCGCGCAAACCGATCTCCTTCGATTCCCTCTTCACCAAAGATTTCGGCCGTCTCACCGCAACCGATGCGTCGCCAGAGATCGATCTGAAACAGGCGATCCTGTGCTACGACGAAACCCTGCGCAAAAAACAGGTCGTGACTGTTCTTGGCGTAAATGTGAGGAATTCCCCACCTGTCACGCAATACTTCAACGGCCTCTTTCAGTCCGCTCAGTTTCAGCTCGCCGCGGATCGGCGCCAGCAGCGATTGCGCACGAGCTTTGATCTGTTCCGGCTTCTCGTGGTTCTTCAGCCAGTACTCCAGAAACGTCAGTTCCAGTTCCAGGGCTTCGGCGGTGGGGATATGGCCAGCACGTGCAGTCATGCTGACGCGGTGCTCGTAGCCGAGTAACTTGTTCAATGCGACAAGATGATTCAGGGCCTGCCAGTTTCGCGGTGGATCTTCGGTTCCTCCCGAGACCAGAACCGGACGAGGAGCCATCAGTGCGTGTAGATCAACCAGATCGTCGCCCGCTTCCACCATTTCCTTATACAGGCCGGTCCGCGGCCGATCCTCATTGGGAATACCCGGCTTCCGCTGAACCTTGGGATCAAAGCCCAGGTACCACGGCTCCCAGTAATTCACATTGCCATTCTTCTCATCAAAAACAATTCCCGGATCAGACCAGACCGCGCACGCGAACTTTTCGTGAAGGCACGAGGCAAACATCGACCATTTACCGCCGTAGGACAGTCCAATCACACCGATGCGATTGGGGTCGACATCGGACATCTGAGCCAGTGCGGTATGACAGTTGGCTGCCGCATAGGCCAGCAGAGTCAATGGCTGTCGTCGCTGTTCGACACCTGCGGCCGTCAGAAGTTGACGCGTGTCCGATCCGATTTTCTCCAGAGAGCCGGGGGTTCCGATCGACAGTGTCACAAATCCCCGTTTGACCAGTTGCAGTCCGTAATCATGTGTCCCGCGTCCCTTGGCTCCCTGGCCGATGCTCGTGATCGGTTCATAAAACGGAACCAGTACTGCGGGAAATGGCCCCTGCCCTTTGGGGACCAGCAGATATCCATCAACCAGTTGCCCTTCGGGCGAAATTTGGACATGAACGTGATGTTGAGTGTGATCGTCTTTTTCAATGGTCTCCAGTGTTTTGACCGTTGGTCGCTCAACCAGCGGCGGCCATTCACCAAGCCGTTGATGCCAGCGTTTCTGAATTTCCTGACGGCGACGAGTCCAATCGGCAACGGATTGAACTCGAGTTCCATCTTCAAATGACAGCGGCGATCGGTAATCGCCGAATTTTCCTTCCCAGTCTGAGGGAGGCTGTGAAAACTTCGCCAGTTTTTGCCAACGAGATTGAGAGAGCTTTGGTTCGTCGCCGTGGAGTACGAGTCCACAACTCGCAACAACGGTCAGGCAAAGAGCGATTTGGAATCTCTTCGACATGGATCGGCATCCCAAGTGTCATCATGCATGGTTCGCAGGGAATAATCTGCCAACAGATTCATTCATCAGTCTGTATGAAAACTCGAGCTCGAGCAAGTCGGCCGATGCATATCCCAGGGCCGTCGATTTTTTCAACGTAGTATGGAGTCATCGTTACCCAGAACTTTGTTTCTCGGTTCGGTGCGACACGAAAAGAAACCAGTGCAGGATCGGGTGTACGCTTTGAAAAGTAATGGGTACGCGCTAGCGTCCGGTTTCAATTGTCGATGCGCACGCCATTAAAAGAGAACCGGACGCTAGCGCGTACCGGCTGATGGGTGTTTGTGGAAACATGTCGTTGAACGTGATTTGTTTGGAAACCTCGATTGCGAGTCGCGCCATCAGCCGCTGGGCGCTAGCCCACGGTTCGAATCGTCGCACAAGGTGTCGACTATGGTGCGAAGTGAGCACATCACAAAAGTAGTGTGGGGACAACTCGCTTCGAGCGCCGGCCCACCAACTATACCGCCAAAAAATAAAAAAACGCCGAAAGGCGAACCTCTCGGCGTCGTGCGTTTGTTACTCAACTTGACGAAGCGTCATTCAGTTTGGAAACGGTACGGGGATATCCTGCATCGAGAATGGGAAGGACTTCGGCTCGCCTGTGCGATCGGTCATCTTAATGCGGATGGTTTTGATCGTGCGATCTTGTGGCAGCGATGCGAAGCCGAATGATTGGCTCAAGCGATTCGATTGATTCGCTTTCCCATTCCCTTGCGGAATCGCTCCGTTGACGAAACCACCTCCACTGGAAGAACCGCTTGACGAGCCCCCAGCGCTTCCACCACCAACCGACGAGTAGACTTCTCCCTGGTCGTCTTCAATCGTCACATCGAAGGCACCCATTGAGTCCGTCAGAACTTTGAATTGTTCTTCAAATGTACGTGCCCGCTTCTGCCGAGTCGTCTGTGGCAAGGCAACTGCAACCTGGATACCGTTTGCCCCCTGGCTGACGGACTCGATCGTGAACGATTCTCCATCGACAACTTTCGTTTGCGGCTTGGTACCATCGAACTCGGCGGTCAGAAGTCGCCCTGGAGTCACAAGGAGTTCACCTTTGAGCGTCGCGAGCTTGTTAATCTGCTGGACCTCTTCCAGATAAACTGGGAATGCCCCCGGAACTGAGCCCTCAAATGCCAGACTTCGCATCGTGATCGGGTTGTCAGCCTGGTGCTCAAGCTTCTGACCATTTTCTCCGACGGCGACCAGATTCTGTCCGATCTCAACGATGGCACTTGAGGACGAACCCGACTTTTTGCTCGTACGCCCCTGAACGGGTTCGATGTCGAACGCCAGCCCTAGTGTTGGATTGAATGGGCGGCCGCCCGTTGAGGACGTTGACGAAGTGAAGACTCCGCCGCCCCCACTGCTGAAGCCATTGGCGTTTCCACCTGCCTGGGCATTGATTCCCGGTCCACCCCCGTTGAATTGCGTGATGTTCTGCGATACCCCTCCCGCCGATTGACCATTCGCTTTCGCGAACATCTTCGCCGGGTCCATCTTGATCGATTTCTGATGTTGAGCAACACCGTCGACTTTGCGAAGTCGGATCTTGAAGTTCCCCGCAGTGGCCGTTGGCTGTCCAGCGACGGCGTTGGCATTCTCGACGTCATTCTTGCCTTCTGCAGGACTGTTTGCTGAGTCCGCAGCGTCATTCTGGAGCTTTGCTGCCTGAGCAGGTTCCGTCGACTGCTTCGAAGTCGATTCTTCCTTCGGTGTTTTCCCTTTCTTCTTCGGGGATTCGTTTTTCGCGAGCAGAGCCGCGTCCCCTTTAACAGGTTTCCCAGGCGGCTTCGTCGCCGGCAATTGCGTGAAAATCAGCCATCCCGTCGTGATGGCAGCCAGACTGACAGAAACAGTCACGATCATTCTCCTTTTTTGAGCGCGTTGCCAACGCGCGGTTCGGCGTGAAATGAAATCGGGCAGAGCAACCAGACGAGGCTGCTCGACGTGAGCCAGACATTGCTGCAGATCAGCGGCGAGTTCGGACGCCGACGCAAATCGATTACGTCGGTCCTTCGCAAGTAACCGTGTCACGATTGCTTCGAGCCAGTCAGGCATCTCGGCATTCAGTTCCTGCATCGGCGTGGGAGGTTGATCGATGACCTTTCGAATCGATCCGTACACTGTGGAGGCATGGAACGGAGACCGACCGGTACAGGCTTCGTAAAGGACTGACCCCAGACTGAAGAGATCAGATCGATAGTCCAGCGATTCATCGCGAGCCTGTTCCGGAGACATGTACTCGGGTGTGCCGAGCACAAGGTTGGATCCAGTCAACTGAATGTCATCGACTGCCCGAGCCAGTCCGAAGTCGGTGATCTTCACTCGATCAACTTCGGTTTCCAGCAGGATGTTGGCAGGCTTGATGTCGCGATGAATCAATCCCTGGGCGTGTGCTGCAGCCAATCCCTGAGCCACCTGCATGCCGATTCGCAGGACTTCCTTCACAGACAATGCACCGCGCTGAGCCAGTCTCTTTTGCAACGATTCGCCGCGAATGAAAGTCATCACCAGGTAGGGAATGCCCTGCCATTCTGAAATCGAGTGAATGCCGACGACGTTCTCGTGAATCACTGCGGCTGCCGAACGGGCTTCGCGAACAAACCGTTGCTTGGCAGCTCCCGAACCGAGATAAAGCGGTGACATCAGCTTGATTGCAACGTAGCGATTGAGTGAACCATCGAATGCCTTGAAGACGACACCCATCCCGCCGCGTCCCAGCAATCCGACAATCTCATACGTGCCAATGCGTCCCATCATTCGAGGGTCGTCGCTGGGTGCCAGCAACTTGCGGTAGTATTCCAGATCCTGTTCAAGCTGTTGGCGTGAATTGGGGCCTAGCGAATCTTCGCCAGCCCCCATGATGTCGCGAGTCGAGTTGTGGCTGAGCGACGATTGAAGTTCACTCCATTCGCCGGGGGATGCGGTCTGGGAATCGAGTTCGGCACGGCATTTCGCACAATTATCGAGATGCACCTCAAGCTCGTGACATTCGAAGTCCGACAATTTACCGGCGATAAAAGCTGAGATCCGATCGAGATCACAATGAGTCGCTCGTGCGGTCACGATGTTTCTCCTGTTTCCAAAAGTTCGCTGACCTTCTCTCGAATGCGCTTCATGATTCGGGTACGAGCGATATAGACGGCACCGATGCTCTTGCCCGTCTGATTTGCGGCGGCTGCCGGTGAAATGCCTTCAACCGCTGTCAGCCAGAATGCATCCCAGGTCGCCGATTCGAACTCCGAGCGAACCTGGTCCGCCGCCCAGTTCAATGTTTCACGCTTCCACTCGATGTCGAACGCCTCAACATCACTTTGAGCCAAGTCGGCCAGTGACTTCATCGCGGCCGTTCCACCGGAGCAATTTGAGCGCCGCCCCGTCTGACGAAGGGATGTATTGGATGGGGCGAAGCGCCCGGTGTGACGGTAGGAGAAAAGGAAACAAAGATGCAGAATCAGCAGGATGCGAGAGGGGGCTCACGCAAGGGATGGATCCTCGGCGCTGTGGGGGTCGTGGTCCTCGTCGCCGGGGTGTTTCTGGTGATCCAGGTGCGTCGCGCCCAGGAGGCCCGTCGACAGGAGGCGCTGGCGGCCGCGGCCGCCGCGCAGGCCGAGGAACGCCCGCCGGAGCCGATTCGGGGATGGCATCCCTCGGGGACCAACCCGATCGCCCCGATGCGCCCGCTCCCTGATCCGAACCCCGGGTGGCGCAACACCGGCCAATCGACCGAGTCGACCTACGGATTTCAGGTCAGCGCCATCCGGCTCTCGATGGCCAATACCATCGTGGATCACGCCGAACCCTTCCGGAAATCTCGCGGTCCTTGCGACATTGCCTATCCGAGCGATGCCATGCTCGATTGGGATTGCCGGATGTTGCGGCGAAGTGAATCTCTGGAAACGCTCTTCGGTGAACAGTGGATCGATGTGGCGCGGTTC
>CAXBSB010000260.1:0-9278 GCA_963977965.1 uncultured Schlesneria sp. | reverse complement strand
ATCAGGATTGAATCTCTGTCGGAAGGGGGAATGCCCCCAGCAGGAATCGACGCCAGGCCTGTGCATCCGGATTTCCTTCTGTCATATTCCCTGTCCGCAGGTCTAGCGTCAGTCCCCATCCTTCATAAACCCGAACCACGTTTCCTGGTGGCAGTGGATCATCATCGAGGTGACTTGTTCCGGCAGCAAGTTGGCGAATCCAATCAATTCGGGCTCGCCACAGTCGGGACCAGCCATCAGCGACAGATTCTCCGTCAAGCAACGGCACTGGGATCACCTGAATGGCTCGAAATCTCCCGTCCACCGAATAATCCAGATGAATTCCAGTTTCCGAATGAACGATTGCAAATGCAGCCAATCCCGAGATTTCCAGTAACGTCTCATTCGCATGTTCGCCGCCCGACAAACGCGTATCGGCAACAACGGAACATTCCAGACCGAGATCAATCTCCATTTCTTTGACGGGGCTGGAAAGAATCCGCTGAAGTCGAACAGCCAACTCTCGAGCAGTCACTCCGTCGTGACCATCCAGCGGCCGGATGCAAAGTCCAATGCGCGTGGGGAGAGTCTTTTGGATTGCTGTCAGTTCTACATTCGTCAGGGCAACCTGATGAAGCAATGACATCAACAGATCTGATTCCGCACCTTGCACGATCTCCGCATTGTCAAAAAGGTCTCGCAGAGACTGATGGAACGAGACCATGTTCGATTCTTCGCGTGCCAGGCCCGCCCAGAACGATGACGGAGTATCTGGACGGTGCGACACAACTTTCTTCGCATGTCGAAATACAACGTTTGGAAGTGGAGCCAGCGCTCCCGGTTGCGAGGCTGCCTCCTGCAGATCAGCCCACGAACGTAAAACATCCTTGAACTGCCTGCATCGTTCCTGAATCAGGTAGTAGGCTTGATGTTGATCCGTGAAATCCCCCGCTGATACCGGGCCATCAGGACGAAACTGAGCAATCTCGGCTTCGACTCGCGCAATGAACTGACTGATCTGTCCCACCAGTTCACTGGCAGATCGTCGCGGTGCCACGGCCACGCAGTTGGCCGGTGCCGCAGCATCCTCCAGAGGCTGAACGTTCACGGCAATTCCGTCAGGGGACGGATAAAGATGCAGCCGCGTCAGGGTCTTGATCTGGAGTGCTGCCAACTGCCGCCCTGCTGGCTGGATCAGCAATTGTTCCAGACTTCGTTTCAGGGCTCGAGCCCCCAGGGTTGGCGTATATCCGGCAGAAATTGCATGATCAAGCGCCTGAGGTTCAATAGACAGGACACAGCGACGGCGGGCCAGTCCATCACGCGTCAGCATTTCATTCAGAACGATGCGCGCCACCTGCTCGATGACCTCGCGCGACAATTGATGGAAGGGAACAATGCGGTCGATGCGATTGAAAAACTCCGGACGAAAGAACTGCTGGACAGCCTTCACCCAGACATGATCACCAACGGGCGCATCACCCGCGAATCCGACGCGTTGAGAGTTTTCACGCACTCCCAGGTTTGATGTCATAATAATCAGCGTATTTGAGAAGCTGACCGTTCGCCCCAATCCATCTGACAGCCGGCCTTCTCCCAAAACCTGCAGCAACACATCGACAACTTCGGGATGCCCCTTTTCGATTTCATCGAGAAGTATGACGGCAAACGGCTGGCGCCGTACCGCGCCCGTCAGCAAGCCATCGGGTTCGTCAAAGGTACCGACCAGCCGAGTTGCAGAACCGCGGTTCACATATTCATTCAGATCGAAGCGAAGCAACCGATTGGAATCACCAAACAGGAATTTCGCTGTGGCCTTCGCTAACTGAGTTTTTCCAACCCCGGTCGGACCAACGAACAACAGTGAACCAATGGGTCGGCCGGTATCGTTCAAGCGGGCTTTCGCAATCGTCAACAGGTCTGAAACCGCCGCAACGGCCTGCGGTTGTCCAACCACTTCTTGAGAAAGCGAATTGACGATTTCGCGACGCGTCAATTTTTGTCGCGGGTCCAGAAACTGAGATACCAGTCCCGATCGACGATGGAACTCGTCCAGCACACAATCTCGCGTCACTTCGGCATCTCGACGGATCAGGGCCAGGTCCTTGAGGAAGCGGACGGCCTTCCCCGGAAATGCCGCATCGGGCGAGTAACGGCGTTCAATTTCCAGCACTGCTGGCAGAGATTCCAGTTCGAACTGACATCGAAACTGCTGTTCCATCTGCCGCCGTGATGCCAGCACGATTCGAGCTGTCGTTTCGGGATCCGTTTCTGAGACGGGCAGGACTTCGAAAAGATCCGACAGCCCACGGTCGCGTTCTCGCAGGATACGCCACGCTTCGGGAGTGATCTCCGCCAGTAGTCGTATTTCACGTCGTTCCAGATAGGGACGAATCACCTGTCCCATGCTGAGGCTCGAATCGCGTGACTTGCCTGCCTGCAGTAAACCGGGCAAGTCGTCGAAATAAAGAATGTGATTGCGCTTGCGGGCTTCCTTCAGGATCGCCAGCAAACGGCTTTCCCATTGTCCCACGACCGACATGCCGCTGATCAGACGCTGTGGAGATAAAAGCCAGACATTTGTCCGAGATGCATAAGGGGACTGTCGCCGCGATGTGACACGTGCCACATATTCGTGAATGATTGCCGTCTTGCCAGACAATCGTCGCCCCAGCAACAGGACTGGGCGACGATCCGGCGAAAGCATTCGCCGCTCCAGTTCTGACACTTCGTGATTTCTCAAGAACGCTCGATCCAGCCCGGAAGGATATTGCCAGTTCAGGCAACGTCCACAGTTCCGCAGTTCGATCGCACCGTTGCTGACGTCGGCAGCCCCCAGTAACGCCATTAATTGCTGTGCGGGATCGCGAAATGATTGAACGATATCGAGTTCAATATCGACTGTTGTCGTCCAGGCAGTGCCATCCATGGCGTAGTCCTCTGGCCGGACATTCGCTTCGTCATCCGCTTCCTGCTCCTGCTTGCGAAAGTACTGAGACAGCGATTCCGTGGCGCGATGAGCCAGCGTCTGCCCTCGGGTCACTTCAAACCAGACATTTGGCAGGTTTGGACAAAATGCCAGCTTGCGACCGAGGGATTGAAATGCCACGAAGAAAAATCGACCACGTGCAGTTCGACGACGCAGTTCGAGTAGCAGGTCCAGTCGATGTTGCTCAATCGTCGGCGCAAACGTCCATGCTGCCAGCCAGGCATGATGCGGGTTTCGACCGAGTTGCAACAGGTGTTGCTGCAGGTCACCCACCAGTCGCTGCTGCGCTCGACTCAGATCTTCATCGAAGCGGACAGGCTCTGGAAAGAACAACGGGCGGACATGATGCCGCGCTGGTCCTCCTTCCTGAGGTCGTCGTGTTTCAATAAACAGTGGAATGGAAAAATGCATGACGATCCAACGTTCTTCAAGTGACGTAGAACTTAGTCATCCTCTGGTAATGACTGCGTTCCCAGGACTGCAGCCTCGATTTCGCTCTCGTAGCGAATGCGAATCAGATCGTTCAAAACGGATGAGAAATTCGTGACGAGAGCCCTGCTTTCGTTGAGGTTGTAGGTTCGACATCGGGATTTCTTGCCCAGTTTTTCGATCGTTCCCTTTCGGCCGATGCCAGCCGGGGGCTGATATTTTTCTCCGTCAACAGCCTCCGCAGTCACCAGGCAGGGCGAATCGATATTTCCTTTCGTAAAAACATGTATTCCGGCTTCGGAGACAAATCGCGGGAAGAGACCTCGTCCTGCGAATCCCCATGCCAGTCCGACAACTGAATCGGGCATCTGGTTCAGGTACGATTCCCGATTCCTGATCAACCGTCGCCACAATGGATCTGCATCGGGATTCTCATACTCAACACGTTTGGAATCTTTCCCGTTCTGGATTGCAGTGTATTCCCATAGTTCTGCGCGAATCACGCCCGCATGATTTGCCACATCGCCATAGCCAGCAATCAGCGTCTTCAGCGAGACCTGATGTTCGCTGTAGACGGACAGGGTGATCTTGTCAGGAACGACAAACTGTCGCAGGTAAACCTCATGTGCCAGTCTCGACCATTCTGCTTCCAGTCGACCAGCCTCGGTGGTATCAAATTCACTCTTCATTGTCGTGACGAGGGCCGAAAGCAACGCCTGGTCTTCCAGTTCGTCGACCGTTAAACCCAACCCCTGCATTGCTTCGTGCAACTGTCGCAGTTCGACCGCACGCGCTAATCGAGCATTGTAATCGGGCTCTGGTTTCCAGGGTTTGCCGAGAGACGTTCGTTTCAGCATGCGACGACGTTCGCGTTCCAATTGCGATTCGAGGCGAAACAATTCGTTTGTCAGTCCTCGTACTGCTGACCCATCCAGCAAACGTCGAGTTCGTCGTCGGATCGAGGTCACTCGCAAGATGTCAGCAGCGCGTCCGGGTTCCGTCCGCCCCCATTCCACTGGACGCCCTGTTTCGTCTGAGTAGGGGAGCGTTCGGACAGAAACCCGGTCGTTTTCTGTCGTAATTCTGACAGACACCGCTCGCTTCGGGGGAAGTTCGTTCATCTGCTCTGCCAAAGGAGCCAGTAGTTCTCGCTCGATGGTTCGTTTCAACGGGCGTGCACCATACCGCGGGTCAAAGCCCATCCGTGAAAGCTGGTCGAGGACCGAGTTCTCCATGTCCCAGCCACGGTCCCGAAACAGCAGACCATCGCGCCCTCGCAAATGATCGACCTGTAACCTGGCGATCGATCGCAAGACTTCTTCGCCCAGTGGTTCAAACGGGACGATGGCATCGAAACGGTTATACAATTCGGGTCGAAAGAACTGTCGCACGGCTTCCACGAAATGGTCAGCGATTCCTACTCGCGTGGGTGCAAATCCGGCAGATCCGCGCTGGTATGCTTCGGCACCCAGATTCGAAGTCATGACCAGCACCGCATTGGTGAAATCCGCCAGACGCCCACCGGCGTCGGTCAGTCGCCCTTCCCCCAATACCTGCAACATCAGGTCGAAGACCAGGCGATCGGCCTTTTCGAATTCGTCCAGTAACACGACTGAAAACGGTTGCTCGCGGATACGTGACGTCAGGACTCCCTCGTCTCCGAATGTCCCGCCGATCAGGCGTTGTGCGGAAATCGGATCGCTGTATTCGCTCATATCGAGCCGAGTCATGCGGTCTTCGTCACCGAACAGGTATTCAGCAAGAGTCCTTGCCAGTTCTGTCTTTCCAACACCTGTGGGGCCAATGAAAAGCAACGAGGCGAGCGGACGCCCCGGACGCGCCATTCCAGCTTTGATTGTCGACAGCAGTGTCAACACGTTGTCGACCGCGGCCTGTTGACCGACGATCCGCCGGGCAAATGCCTGGCGAGCCCTGTCGGTATCGAACGACAGGGAATCATCCAGCAGAAATGTTGGCAGACCGGTCTCGCGTGCAAAAGCGGCAATCACATCGGCCTCGGTGATCCCCTGCAGTGCCGGACCTGCGGGCGATGTAAAACTGGCTCGCAATTGAATGGCGTCAAACCGGTCTCGCAACAGGTTTTTCAGAAAACGAAGCGGTCGGCCGGGAAACGACGAGTACGTGGCATAGCGTCGATGCAGACGTTCAATCGCGGTCAAACCACGATCATCGATTAATTCAATCGACCGTTCGTGCCCTTCCGCATCGCGAATGACGGGACAAGGGAACTGTTGAGCGAAGTGGTTCAGGATCTGCCGCGACGTCACTGCATCTGGTTCTGGAACACGAACAATTTCAAAAGCCTGCACGACTTGAGGAAACATTCGTTCGGCAAGTGACAGTTGTTCAGGCGTGCATTCGGCGACGGCGACCAAGGCACCTCGAACAAGGTACGGACGCAGGAACGTCGCAACTCCCATCGAGTTTCCCTCGCACTTGCCAACTTCCATCAGTTCAAGGAGTGATCCCAGATGGACGATCGAACCTGACCGGCTTGTTTCACGGCAAAGATTCTGGCACCGCTCCTGCCACATCCCGAAGTTCGACATTCCAGCAATCAACCGGGCACCACTCGTGGCACGGAAGTCTGTCTGCGACATTCCGAACTGATCACGTCGCCGTACCAGTTCTCGCAAGGCCGCTGTCTTTCCAACGCCACTGGGACCGACCAGCAGGACGCTGCGAGGTTGTCGTCCTGTCAGGATCGACGCAATCTGTTCAACCGTAGCGGCGTTGCCGAATGACGGAGAGATCGGATCGGCCGTCAAGCTTTCCGTTGCTTCTTTTAACACCGACTTCTGCGGCTGTCGCTCGTTCTCTGAAATCTGGGCCGCCACCTTAGGTGTTGGGACCACGATCGTCACGGAGATTGTTACCAGTTTCGCACGAACAGCACGCTGAAGTTCCGCCAGACGTGGCAATGAGATCCCGATGACTCCGGTTGCCCATGTGGCACCATCACGAGCGATCGCCGCACGAATCTGGGGACTCGCCAACTCGCGCACTTCGGTGTCGGTCCGCCCCAGGACATGAATCCCCAGCACTGGCACCCATAAAATCCACCCTTCGTCTCCGTGCGGCCACAGGACTACGGCAAACTGTACATCAACAGCCTGCTGCCACGCCGATGTTCGAATGATTGGTTCGATCGACACCGTCAACGTCTCGAACTGAATTATCGATTTTTCGGCCGGTCGGCTGCCCACTGACTGATTTGAATTTGGAGCCTCAGGTTTCGTTGTTGCCCCGGCGAGTGGCAACCAGCGAGTCTGCCCCGGTGGTCCAATCGGGCAATTCGACTGCCGCCGAAACAATTCTCCCCGGGAAAGATTTGTCGATATTTTGCGAAGGCCCCGCTGCAAACGGGCAATCACGTGACGCGCGGAATCTGCGGCACAGGACAATTCCGGGAATGACGGCACCTCGGCGACCACCGTGCCGTTTTCCAATCGCCAGAGACAAGCAATGACATCGAGTTGGTAGTTTGGCATTGGTGGACGTCAGACTTGTTGAGGAGATTTCATCTGAAGTTGCTTCCGCGAAACTGACAGGAGTCGACAATCGTATCAAAGGTTCGCAAGAGTGGGCCACAAATGCGTCAACCTGCGTCATTGAGTGCCGAAAGGAGTTGGAGCATTCGATCTCCTCGCGGGATGTCCGGGGCATCTCCTTCGGGAGTATGGCCGAGTTGCATCAGCAGATGTTCTGCCTGCTCGAAAGGACAATATCGTTCCCACTTTGCGGCCAGTTTCTGAAAGTCGGCGTCGCGAAGAGCGTCGGCCATGGTGGCATGTAAGCGAAGCTGGTGTGACGGATTGGCGGCGAGAATTCGCGTCCGGCACTCATTTGCTACTTCCAGCCATCCTGCATGGCAGGCTTCGATTCCTCCCAGAAGCAAGAACCGGTCACGAGCCAACGCCTGTTGTTTCTGGCCCGAGATGACAGCCAGTTGAATGTACGTCGACATGGCAATTTCGTGATCGTGCATGAATACGTTCGCCCGACATCTGAAAAGGGATTGCCAACGCTCGGTAAAATTGACACTGGTCGATGCCTGACGCAAGGCTTCGTTCAGGGCCGATTCCTGATCTTTTCACTCGGTATTGTAACATGACATCATGATTTCAACGCTGTACCCGCTGCATTTGCTTCGGCCTGTTCAATGACCAGATCCCGCAATTCCGCAACCAGGAAGAACGAACCAGTGATTGCGATCAGATCCGTCGGCTTGGCTAATCTGCTGGCGATCTGCCAAGCCCTGGTCGGAGTATCCGCAGTATGAACCTGTCGATTGGAGATTGCGTGGATCGTTGACTGCAGTTCTTCGACCGGAACGCTACGAGGATTGTCGAGATACCGAGTCAGGATCACCGTGTCAAAAGCGGGAATCATTTGACGCAGCAGGCCAGCAACGTCTTTGTCTCGGGTCGCTGCAAATATCAGGATTCGACGAGTCGGTGCGAAATCTTCTTTCAGAGTCCCAATCAAGGCTCGGGCCGATTCCCAGTTGTGAGCGGCATCGACGATCACAATCGGATTTTGAGCAACCACTTCCACGCGAGCAGGCCATTCGACATTGGCCAGGCCTGTTCTGATCGCGGCGTCATCAATGTTCCATCCCTGAGATCTGAGTTCCTGAATCGCCGCAAACGCCAAAACGGTATTTGTTGCCTGATGCGTGCCTCGTAATGCCACTGGAATATCTGTCCACGTTTCATCATCGATCTGCAGATCGACGAATGAATTTGGCTGCTTCAACGAGGAGAAAACAGGAGATGTGTCCGCAGCAGCGACGTTATTCAGACGGCGAGAGACGACTTTCATGTTGCGATTGAGCAGGACCATACGGGACTGACGTTCTCGACATAGCTGCTCAATCAGTTCTAATGCGTCCGGTTGTGTAATCCCACAGACCAATGGGACACCCGGCTTGATGATGCCTCCTTTTTCCCAGGCAATCTGACGGATTGTACTTCCCAGGATCTGAGTGTGATCGCGACTGACGTTTGTGATCACGCAGACGCGAGGACAGCACACACTCGTCGAATCCAGGCGGCCTCCCAGACCCGTCTCGAGGACAACGAAATCCGCTTGAGATTCGGCGAAATAGAGCCAGGCGAGGGCTGTGGCAAGTTCGAAATAGGTTGGCTGCATCTGTCCTGAAAGACTGTCCATCTCGGTGACAGCGGGAAGAAGACGCCGGACCAGTTCTACGAGTTGTGTCGGACTGGGGCGGACGCCATTCACGGTCATCCGTTCTTCAAATGCAGAAATATGCGGCGAGATATACAAACCGACCTTGTGACCTGCAGCAGCCATGACCGAGGCGATCATTGTGCAGGTCGACCCTTTGCCCTTGGTGCCCGCGACGTGAACAGCAGGAAATCTTTCGTGGGGGTTGTCCAGCAACGCCAGCAGCATTTTCATGCGATCAAGTTTAAAGTCGCTGGTCGAGTAGGCTCGAGAATCAACCCGTTCGTAATTGATGCGACTGTAAAGAAAGTCGATTGCGGCGTCGTAGGTATCGATCGTTTTGGCCATGTGTCGCGGCTGAATTCAGAATGAAACATCGTCATCCGTCAAGTGGTGACGCATCGCTAATTGGCGAGGAATTGTAGCTTGGTCATGCCGAAACTTCAGGTGTGGCGGGCAGAACGCCCGAGTAAACCTCATTTTCAAAGTAGGGCTGAACACAGGACCTTCGAACGTGGTACACGGATTGAACCGGACGCTAGCGCGTTCCGGCTGATGGAGTGATTGTGGAAACATGTCATTGAGGGAGATTTGTTTGGAAACACCTCGATTTCGAGTCGCGCCATCAGCCGCTGGGCGCTAGCCCACGGTTCGAATCGTCGCAAAC
>CAXBSB010000259.1:0-9289 GCA_963977965.1 uncultured Schlesneria sp. | reverse complement strand
GTTAACCGAATCGACACTTTTTGAACCAGCCAGCGTCAACGTGAAAGGTGTTCGTTATCGTTCATCGTACATTGAATCGTGGGAGCCGACAGACTTGGGACGCCGCGTGCTGTTTCGACTGAAGATGAAACGAACGGACTGGGAGTCGCGTTCGATCATCACGGCGGCAGACGTCTTCGACGAGATTACCGCGAAAATCAACCCTGAAAGTAATCAGTTCGACGAACGAATGGCAGGGTATGTTGACGGGATCACCGTCCACAATCCCTCAGAATTCAGCGTGATTTTTCGGCAGTTGCCGCTTCGGCCTGAGGCTGTCTGGCGGTTCAGCGTAGGGACGAGTGAAGCGACTCGATCACTCAATCAGGACATTGCCTCCAACCCCAATTCGGGACGCGATCGATTTTCTTTGCGTGAGAGTCCTGCAGGACAAATGACATTTGGGCGCGTACGAATTCAGCCCACCACGACCCGGCAACGTCGTGTCGAAGAGATCACCGAGGTCCGTTACGATTCGTGGGATCGCGCGCTGCAGGGCTTGTTGCGCGGTGAAGTTTCAATGCTACCGAATGCTGAGTATCGGGACCTGAAACTGTTACAGGACGATGGGCGGTTTTTCGTGCTTCCGTACGCAATCCCTCGCACTCACTTTCTGTTGTTCAATCCCCGGACGAAGTCTCTGCAGGATGGCCAGCTTCGTCGTGCTCTGCTGCATGGGGTGCCGCGTGAACGATTGCGAAAGTCACTCGTCGAAGACTCGTCAGATTCACTCGTCCGGCTGATTACGTGTCCTTTCCCATCGAACAGCTACGGGTACAGTCGACAACTTACTCAATTCGACTACGACCCACCCCTTTCAGCGGCATTGGCTCAGACTGCAAAAAAACAGATGGGAGGAACGCTTCCCGTGCTGAAAATGAACTGTCCGAATGAGGAACGGATACGAAGTCTCTCGCTGGCGATGATCGAAGATTGGCGGCGTATTGGAATTACAGTGAAATTGCTGAATGAAGGTGATCAGGAGGATTGGGATATCTGCTATCGAACCAGCCGATCTGTCGAACCGCTGACCGAACTGTGGCCTTTGTTGACGCTGCAATCATCGGCTCGCATCGACGCCATCCAGGCACTGTCAGAACCGACTCGACGGGGCTTATTGGAACTGGAACGAAGCAACGATTGGACAGGAGCCGTTAAGTTGCTGCATCGATTGTTGGCAGACCTGCTGATCGAAGCACGATACATCCCTCTGTGGGAACTCGATGAACACCTCGTCGCACGAAAGCATGTGAGTGGTCTTCCAGATCGGCCGATTCATACGTACGACGACATCGAACGCTGGAATATCCAGTCGTGGTATCCATCAGAATAGGGGGGGAAGTTGATGGATTCACCGAAACCAGATTCCGACACGAACACACAAGTCAGCATTCAAGGGTGCCACCGGCCAAGCATTGCGGGGTGCCACTGGCGGCAACTTTATGCCGCCAGTGTCTTCTTTTCGTCTTGCCGGAAACGTCACCTTTTTCGAAGGGACATTCGTCGGCACTTTTCATGTTACACCCCTACAGTGAATTCGTCGGGCAAATCATACAAGCAGCGTCGTGCTCGTCTGCGTGAAGACACTGGCGGCCCAAAGCTGCCGCCAGTGGCACCCGTCGCACCCGTCGATTCAAACGTAGGGCGACATCGAACGTTGGAAAGTCCAGTCGTGGAATCGAGCAGAATCGATGGACTGCCGATGGATTCACGAAAACCAGATTTCGACACGAACACGCAAGCGAGCATTAAGGGGTGCCACTGGCGGCAGCCTTGGGCCGCCAGTGTTTTGCTGTCGGAGAGTCGGCAGCGTCACCATATTCAAAAGGACTTCAGTCCGCGATCTTCGATTCACATCTCGACAGTGAGTTCGTCGCGTAATTTCAACAATCAAGGTCTTACTCGTCTGCGAGAAGCCACTGGCGGCACAAGGCTGCCGCCAGTGGCACCCGTTGCATTTGTTTCGGTCCTCCAATCAGTTGGCATGCTGCTCCTCAGCCTGCTGCTGCTCCTCGTTAATAGTTCGTCTCCGGTTTATGCAGACCAGAAACTTCCTTTGGAACTTCGTCCGTATCGAGTTCTGTTGCTCGTGGCGACCGATCTTCCTCAGCAGGCAGGTGCAGGGCGAAGTGATTTGCTGGAAAAAATCCGTCAAGTGGCGGGGCGTTCGGTCGGGGCCCAATGGGAGTTGACGGTGCAGGAGGTCGTTTGGTTGCAGCCTGTTTCACGGGATGGTTTGAAGCGGCTCATTTCAGCGGAACTCTACCAGCGAACAGGGATTGACCAGGACAAGTTTGACGTCTGGCTGGTGGCTTCGATCGCTACGAACGGAGCCGGGTTCCGGATCGACGTTCGCGGCTGGCAACCTGCAATCGAAGTCGATGCCGGGACGTTCGGCCGTGACATCTATGACTGGCATGATATTCCTGTCACTACTATTCAGTTGAGCCATGCCTCGTTTCGACCGATTGGCAGAGTCGATGATGTTGATGGAAAGCAGGTTCGAATTCTGATGCAAGGAAGTGCCCTCGCAATTCCTGATCCGGCGTTTGCTGTTGCAAGCGAGTCTCAGGTTTTTACACCTCTGCTGGCGAGTCGAAATCGCGAGGGAAAGATTGATCGATTGCAACCAATTCCGTGGACGTATGTCACCGCAGAGGCCGTCGATGAGACTCGACTGAAATGTGAACTGCAGAGTGGCCTAAGGTCCGCGATCGGCGGAAAACAGCGAGGTCGCGTCGAAACATTGGCAATCACGGCGCGAGCAAATCTGCCGGCGACTCAGGTTGAACTGGTGACCCAGTCGAAACCGCAAATTCCGTTGACAGGACATCGAATCGAACTTCGTGACTCGTCAGAAATCCCCAAGCCCGACGGGCCAGTGGAAGAAACTGAAAAACATCTGATACGGACTCTGCTGACGGATCGACGCGGGAGATTTGCGGTTTCGGCAAATGGAGGCAAAGTCGTCTGGCTGTTTGCCTACAGCGGTAAGCACCTGCTGGCTCGAGTCCCGATTCTTCCTGGTATGGTTTCCGATCTGCGTCTGGAAGTTCCTGACGATTCATCACGTCTGGAAACGGAATCGGAATTGTACATGCTTCAGGGACAACTGGTTGAGGCAGTGGCGGCCCGCAATACGGCGGCGGCGAAGATCCGCAGCGCCATCAAGAAGGGTGACAAGCCACTGGCGAAGGCGGCCGAAGCGGAATTGAAACGACTGCCGGACGCACAAGTCTTTTTGACTCAATTGTTGTCGATTCGCGTTCCAGCGGTGAAAGCGGCTCAGTCGAAGAGAGACCGCGCCGGCGAGGCTCGCATCAATCGGATGTGCGATGAAATGGCAAATCTGATTCAGCAGTACCTGAGCGAAGACAAACGCCGCGTTGTTCTGGAGGAACTGAAGGAGCTTTACGAGTTGGAGCCGGAAAAGTAGTCGCCGGTGGCGTTTTAAGCGCGACGTACAAAGTCATACCGTTTTGTAATTTTTCGATCTCGGCTGAACAATCGCGCTGGATCTCTGTCATGAGGTCCTCTTGGCAAAACGGAAAAGAAAGTTGTGGAAGGCCTTAGAATTGAACCACGCAATCCGAATGTGGCCCTGGTCTTGCTGTGTTGCAACTCCTTTCAGCGTAATGATTATCGATAAATCTCGCGTTCTCAGTCCCGGCCGGGTTTGTCGTTTTCAGCGGCTCCACATGACAGGCCGTCATTCGTTCCGCAAGTCGAACGAACGTGAGCCGATGCGATTGCCCGGTTTACTGATTCCGTTGGTTTGACGTCACTGTTTCGACCGGCTACCATAGCGTTTTTCGAATTGGCCAGAAGGGCGGCGGTTTCGCCGACCCAGTGTCGTATAGTTGATACCGAGCGAGTCGCCCTCGACGGTGTGAAGGAGTCGGCAACGTGTCAGAGATCGTGGTGAAGGATTTCCTCGAAGCAGGTATTCATTACGGGCACCGGACGAGTCGGTGGAACCCGAAAATGCGTCCGTACATTTACGGCCGCCGAAATCTGATCCACATCATCGATGTGAAGGAATCGGTACGCGGGTTGTTGCGAGCAAAGCGGTATCTGCAAAAGGTCGCTTCGCAGGGTAGCCTGGTGCTGTTCTGCGGTACCAAGAAGCAGGCCGCTGACACGATTCGCGAATGCGCGACGACCTCTGGCATGCCTTACGTCGACTACCGTTGGCTGGGCGGCATCTTCACCAACTTCCGGACCATCCGCAGCCGGATGAAGCGTCTGGAAGAGCTGGATCACATTTTCAATTCGGGCGAGATCGAAACTTACTCGAAGAAGATGCAGTCCAATCTGCTTCGCGAACACAAGCGAATGCTCCGTAACATCAACGGTCTGCGACAGATGAACCGCTTGCCAGAAGCGATCATCGTTGTTGATCCGCGAAAGGAACACAACGCTGTTCACGAAGCTCGACTGGTTGGAATCAAGGTGATCGCTCTGCTCGATACCGATTGTGATCCCGATCAGATCGACCTGCCAATCCCCGGCAACGATGACAGCATCCGTTCCATTCAACTGGTGCTGAAGCACTTGACGGCCGCGATCATCGATGGTCGCAGCTCGTTGCCGAAGGACGCTGTGCAGCCGGTTGAAGAAGAGCAATACAAAGCTGTTCCATCGATTCAGTCGTAGTCGATTGGTCTCTGTTGAAATTACCATCGAGCGGCTAAGACCAGGTTTTTGGGTCTGGCCGCCGATTTCTTCTTTTCTAGAGTCGACGAAGGAGTACTTGTCATGGCCGCGATCACAGCGCAGGCAGTTAAAGAACTGCGCGATTTGACCGACCTGCCGATGATGGACGTGAAGAAGGCGCTGGTTGATGCCGATGGCGATCAGGCACGTGCAATCGAGTTGCTGAAAGAACGCAACAAGAAAGTGATGCTGAAGCGTCTGGAAAACGCCACGTCGGAAGGCCTGATGCGTGTCGCCGTGTCCGATGATGGTTCTGTCGGTGCCATGGTCGAAGTGCAGTGCGAATCAGCACCGGTCGCCAAGGCAGATGACTTCATTTTCCTGACCGACCAACTCGTCAAGCAACTGGTCAACGGTCCCGGAGCATCCACCCCGGAAGAATTGCTCGCACAGGGCGTTCCTGATCGTCCAGGCCAGAAGCTGGGTGAATTGCTGGAAGAAGTCATTGGTAAGATCCGCGAAAAGATGGTCGTTGCCCGCGTTCTGCGAGTCGAAGGACCTGTTGGCGGATATGCTCATCACGATGGCAAGACCGGCGTTCTGTTCCGCGCTTCCGGCGAAAAGAAGGCTGCTCCAGTCCTGAAAGACGTGGCGATGCACATTGCTGCTCTGAAGCCACAGGTTTCGCATCCTGAAGAACTGCAAGCCGATCAGGTCGCTGCCGAAAAGGCCCGTCTGACCGCGGAAGCAGCCAGTTCCGGCAAGCCAGCGAATATCGTTGAAAAGATCGTTGATGGCCGCATGAAGACCTACTATGCCGAAAACGGTGTGCTGGCCTTCCAGTTGTTCGCCAAGGACGATTCGAAGACGGTCAGCCAGGCTCTGGCGGAATCAGGTCTGAAGGTTGCTGGATTCACACGCTGGATTCTCGGCAACTGACCGCTGCCCGACTGATCGCGTATACGATCCTGACGATTCATGCGGGGGGCGAAATTCGCCCCCCGTTTTTATTTTGAGCCTCGATGCAACAGTCGCCTGACTCTACAGGCAATCGATAAGGAAAAGTCACATGACTGGTAGCACACCCCGCTATAAGCGTGTTCTGCTGAAACTGAGTGGAGAAAGCTTCGCCCGACCTGGCGAATCAGGGATCTGTGTCACGGAAGTACAGGGGATCTGCGAGCAGATCAAACGTGTCGTCGCTTCGGGGGTGCAATTGGCGATCGTTTGCGGCGGTGGAAACATTCTTCGCGGCCGCGAATTCTCGAGTACGAATTCTGTCGTTGCTCCGGCAACCGCACATTACATGGGGATGCTGGCAACCGCCGTCAATGCGCTCGCTCTGCAGGATGTGATGGAACACTTCGGGATTCCGACTCGTGTTCAAAGCGCGATTCCGATTCCACCGGTTGCTGAGCCATTCATTCGCAGGCGTTGTATTCGCCATCTGGAAAAGGGACGTGTGGTGATCCTGGCCGCAGGGACAGGGAGTCCATTCGTGACCACAGATACCGCTGCGGCGTTACGGGCTCGTGAAATTGATGCGGATGTCGTCGTCAAGGCGACTCGGGTGGATGGTGTCTATTCGGATGACCCACTCAAGAACCCGCATGCGGTGCGTTATTCCGAGATTACTTATCAGGACGTATTGCGCCAGAACCTGCAGGTGATGGACGCTCAGGCGATCCATCACTGCATGGAACACAACATCCCGATCGTTGTGTTGAACTACCAGAAGCCCGGTAATATTGAACGGGCGATTGCTGGTGAACGTCTGGGTACCCGGGTCGGTCCGACCGCCTGATCATGTGCCGACGTGTCAGATGATTGCCGCTTTCAAGTGGCAAGAACGAATGGTATCGAACCCGAACAGGAGTCAATAATGCGATTCTCTTCGATGTTCACTTTCATCGTTCTTGTCACGACTACGGTTGCACATGCGGCTGATGTGACCCCGGAATGGAAAGCTGGCGTCGCGACCGTATCGGTGACTCCTTCCCAGCCGATGTGGATGGCGGGATATGCTTCCCGAACTAAACCGTCCGACGGTGTGCTTTCAGAGTTACATGCGAAAGCCCTGGTTCTGGAAGACTCGACCGGAAACCGTGCCGTGATCGTGACGACCGATTTGATCGGTATTCCTCGGCCACTCCGTCTACAGGTCGCTCAAAAAGTTCAGCAACAGCACAAACTGAATCCTGCGGGTTTGCTGCTGAATTGCTCGCATACACATTGCAGCCCCGTCGTTCGCGACGACCTGGAAATGTCGGTGATGTATCCTCTGGATGCCGAACAGCGACAGCGAGTGGAATCGTATTTCGTTGAGTTGCGAGACAAGCTGATTGCTGTGATTGGACTGGCGATTGAGGATCTGAAGCCGGCCAACTTGTCATACAGCCACGCGAGATGCAGTGTCGCGATGAATCGGCGACTCCCCTCGCCAACGGGATATCAGAACAGCCCATATCCAGATGGTCCTGTTGACCATGACGTCCCTGTACTGCGAGTGGACGCTCCTGATGGAAAGCCGCGAGCCATTGCTTTCGGTTATGCCTGCCACAATACGACGACAGCGCTGCTGCAGTTCAATGCTGATTATGCCGGGTTCGCTCAAACAGAACTTGAAAAAGCCTATCCCGGAGTAACAGCACTGTTCGTGATGGGCTGTGGGGGTGACCAGAACCCTTATCCTCGTGGCAAAATCGAATGGGCGATCACTCATGGGAAAACACTTGCTACGTCCGTTGAAGCTGCGCTGCTGCCAAAGCCCAAACCGATCCGAGGTCCGCTGAAATTTGCATTGAAAGAGATTGATCTCCCTTTTGAATCTGTCACGCGTGAGTCATTGATGGCGCAGCGCGAGTCGAAAGATCCGTACGAACGACGTCGCGTCGAAGCACTGCTGGCCGAGCATGACAAGAATGGCAAGATTCGTGAGACGTATCCGTATCCGGTTCAGGTTCTGCAGTTTGGCAGCGACCTCACGATGGTGACACTCGGCGGTGAAGTCGTCATCGATTACGCGCTACAACTGAAACGTGAATTGGGTGAGATTCCCGTCTGGGTCGCGGGATACAGCAACGATGTGATGGCATACATTCCCTCAGAGCGAGTTCTGAAGGAAGGTGGGTACGAGGGTGGCGGAGCGATGCGCTACACGAATCTGCCAGCTCCGTGGAGGCCCGGCATCGAGAACCAGATCATTGACACCGCTCGCGAATTGACTCAACAGTTACGTCGCTGAGGCTTCGAAGGGCGTGGAAATTTATCCAAGAGCTCGCCCATCCTAAATTGTCTGGGTGCGCCACCCGAGCGCGGAACGATTTGCGGTCGAGCATGGCTCGCTTACGACGCTGAAGGCGTCGCAGATCGTAGCCGGGGGTCGGAGCGAAGCTTCGACCCCCGGATTGAAGAACGCGTCAACGCAAAGCATCCTGTAGGGATGCCAGATCGCGTCATGCTGGTCGGATTCGCAATCTCAAGTGCGTATCGCTGTTGAGTTCACTCACCTGCGATTTGAGGGATATCAATACAAAACGACACGTATCGATTCTATTTTGGCCGTGAAGTCGAGTTTTCTGGCATCCCTTCAGGATGCTGTTACCAAGGCGATTCGGTACCGGGGGTTTGCGCTTCGCTGCAACCCCGGCTACGTTCTGCGATCGCTTCGCGATCAAGATTATGTTGCAAACCTCACGATTTCACCGACAAAAATCGTTACCCGGTATGCACCATTGGCATTCGACGTAGAATCGCCAAACCCACATGGCAGCTATTCTTCCCGCCAGTGATGCTACCCGCAGGCATGCAAGACCCGGGATTCTTCGGAAGCACGAACTTCGTCCAGGAAAGCTTTTACATTTCCACTTTCAATACTTTCCTCAAGTGCCTTGGCGGCACGCACATATTCTTTTTCCCATTCTTGGAGATCGGTCCGGTTAAGCGCAAGTCGCTTCAAGGTGTCGTTCCACTTTCTTGCAGAATCAAAATCACCAAGATAGGCGTTCAATGCAGAAAGGGAATGTGCATCGATCATACGCCCCGTAGCTCTTTCTTCGCAGAGCCGACAAACTTCGCTTGCATCCAAAGGCGAAATAATCGACGGAACAAACTGATCGCACATCGCCTTGCGAACCCGTTCAAAATTCGAGTCATGTTCACGAGGGAGTACTTCTCGATTGCGGATATCGAGGAATTGATGCAACATCGATCCGCCTCTCGCAACCAAAATGGAGACACCTGCAACTGGTCGATAGGCACCAGAACGAAGGTTTTCAAACCATATTCTTTGAGCAATTGGTCCAGTCACTCTTACGAAGCCCTCTTCTCGAACCGCAGTCCAATTGCAAAACAATGGACGATACGCTTCAACGTACCTGCGAAGCTCGGATCTTGTCATTGGCTTCATTTTCACCGCCATTATGGTCTCACCCTGTGATTGGAACGCTGGAGTAGTTCCGGGTGCCACGGGGCGCGGGTAACGATATTTGTCGGTGACATCGTGAGGTTTGGAACAATAATCTTGATCGCGAAGCGATCGCAGATCGTAGCCGGGGGTTGTAGCGAAGCGGAAACCCCCGGAACGGAATCGAAT
>CAXBSB010000258.1:0-9328 GCA_963977965.1 uncultured Schlesneria sp. | reverse complement strand
CATCAATACTCATCTCTTCGACGTTGAATGGCTTGTTCACGGCTGCAAACAACGAATCGACAACCTGCTCCGCCGACATTCGCCGCGGGACAGGCCCCGCCAGCAAGGCGGCTCGTCGAGGGTCTGTGACTCCGAGCGGATCGGGACGCCGCTGATAGGTATGCGAATTCAGGATCAGTCGCGTAGCGTGTTTCAGGTCATATCCGGATCGAATGAATTCGCGTTCCAGATACTCGAGTAACTCGGGGTGAGACGGTTCCGCGTGCTCCCAGTCATCGACAGGTTCGACGAGTCCGCGGCCAATCAAGCGCTGCCATAGCCGGTTGACGATCACTTGAGCAAATCGACGGTTCGTCGCCGCGGTCGTCAATGCGGCGAGTTGTTCGCGGCGGTCCTGAGGGCTTTGCAGCAGATCGGGATTCAGGTCCCCTTGTAACTCTTTGGCAAAGGGCCATTCAGGAGGAACCGCTTCGCCCGGCTTCAATGTGACTTTCACCAGCAGCGAGGCAACAGCGGCGGCATCACCGGGAATTGTGCTCGTCTTCGGAACCTGCTCCGGCTCTCGCTTCAGCATGGCTGCGAGGCTGAACAAGTCTCGCTGAGTAAAATCATGATAAGGAGCGTCATGGCAGCGGGCACACTTCATCTCCATCCCCAGGAAAGCCTGGGCCAGCACGTGAGCCTTGGCTGCCATGGGTGAATCATTCTGTGTCGCCAGCCCAAACCCGGCAGGCCCACCGAAATGAGTGCTTCCCTCCATCAGGATCAACTCGGTCACCAGGCGATCAAATGGCTTGTTGTCGCTGAATGACTCATGCAACCACCACCGGAATGGCCCTGTATTATTGAGGGTCGGATTGACGATGTTGGGGTTCTCGGCCAGCACGTCCTGCCAATACCCCATCCAGTGATCGGCCCATCCGGGATGGTCGAGCATCTGATCAATCAACTTCGAGCGGTTCAGGCCGTTCGCATCGGTCGCGGAACTCGCCGCTTTTGCCGCAGCGGATTCTGGAATGATGCCGATTGTGTCGAGTGCCAGCCGCCGCCGAAAAGCGGCATCGTCCAGCAGGGGAAGCGGCTGAGTTCCCGAAGCGGCGAGCTTCGTGTTGATGAAACGGTCAATCAGGTTGAACTCAGGGAATCCAGCCGTCGGCTCAATCGAAACAGGTTTCCATGAATCCACGAGTTGTCGCGCGGCCTGGTGCCGCTTGTCCCAGTATTTGGCATAGTCTGCACCAGCCTTTCGGCGATTCGTGGTATTCAGAGCGGCGACGCGATCCTGCTGCGCACTCGCAAATTGCATCCATCCCTGATCGGTCAGTTCGACAGGTGCACTCGATGTCAGCATCCAGAACGAGTTATTTGGCAATTCGAGGAAGAGACCTGTTTCCCCCCATTCCGGGCGATGCTTTTTTCCTCCCGCGAAGACTTCGACCGTGACCAGTTGAGGCTGGCCAGTCCCTTGAAAAAGGGCCGTGCCGTCGTGATCTCCAGTTTGAGGAGGCCGAATCCTGGGTGAGAGATTCGATTTGATTTCGTACATCTCACCATGCCCATCACCTCGCGGCGTGGGAAACCGATTCTCGATGATCAGTTCCTGATCGATCCACAACCGGGCTCCATGCCGCGATCGAAGCAGAAGTCTGCGCGGGTCGGCGGGAAACGTAAACCATCCGGTCATGCGGACCATTACCGGGTTGGATCGATCTGCGCGAACACCATATGAATTGTACTTCTGCGGAATCTCGGTCAGCCCGAAACCGGGTTCACGCCATGAGTCTGTTGGTTTCGGGACTGAAAAGTCCCACGAAAACTGGTCCGGGACACCTTCCATGATTTCACACAAGACTCCGGTTTCTTCCGGTGAAATCTTTGTGACATAGGATGGTGGCCGGACGTACTCGAATCGCTCGGCGACCTGTTCGGGTGACAATCCTTTCCGATAAATGGCGACTTCGTCGATCATTCCCTGAAAAGAATTGCCGGCATTGCCCCCCATTGATGAGCCAATCCAGATTTCGTCATTGTCGACGACCGGACCATCGTTTGTGGCGCCGCCGTAGTCCCACTTGCCTGTCACTGGCTTACCATCGATGTAACCGCGGATCGATTCGCTCTTTCCGAACGTGTACGTGGTGACGATGTGATGCCAACTGCCATCCACAGGAAACCCGGTGGTTGAATTCCATCGATGAAAATCTTCCTGCTTGCCAGCGCGATTGCGGCTGTTTCGGAAGAGAAAACTGATCGCGGCTCGCCCCTGATCACCCGACAATCGCAGCGCGTAGTTTTGATTCTCCGCAGCGAAGCCAGCATTCTTCGTTCGACCTTTACCAACGACATAGATCTGCTGGCCATTCGCCAGACGAGTCGGCGCCACCCATGCCTCCAGAGTGATGCTGTCGCCGGAATCGAAATCCAGCGGGCTGTTGTCACCGGGGTCAGCAATCCTGATCGAGGCCCCGTCGCCTGCCAATGTGATGGCGGAATTGGATTCTTCAAATCGAGGAAACCGGGGTGGTCGTGCTCCGATTGCAGACAGGACGACATTCCCGACAATGCGTCCGTCAAGTTCTGGAGCCCCCGCCAGGCCTTTTGATGAGGTTGCCTGTTCTTTTGCGGGACCGAACCGGAACCAGGCGACAGGCGCATCACGCCTGACGACGTCTGCGTAAGTCTTATCCGCAGCGCAGGATGTGGCGACGTTCACCATCCAGGCGACTCCGCAGAGAATCACAAACGTCGTGAATCCCACGATTCGGTTTGAGCGGGTCAGCGGATAGCGGGTCCAAGTGTGACTGGGCTTCGACATTCGCGACGGTTCCTCGATTGAGTCATCACATATGAGCCCTCTTATGGTAACCAGCCCCTGCGGTGGTCAACAGTCAGAAATCATCAACAATCGCTTGTGCCTGTGGTGTAATGTGATGGGAGGGCGAGGCTCCTGCCGAGCCGCTAAGTCGATGTGCGCCAACTGCCTAAGCGGCTCAGCAGGAGCTTCGCCCTCCCGATCAACAACGGTTTTTGCCCCCGGAAAGCGTCTGGATTCAAAATCCGATGACCTATCCAAGCCGATCGGGTTGAGACCGCGTGCCGGGAATCGTAGAATCGCTGTTTCGTTTGGAAGCTGACCTGCGGTCCGTTCCGGCTGGCAGAACTTCCCCCTCATTGACTGGATTCACTGGAACGTCGCGAGCTACACGGAGTGTGTGATTGATGTCGAATTATCTTTTCACCAGCGAATCGGTCAGCATGGGCCATCCCGATAAGGTGGCCGATCAGATTTCTGATGGCGTGCTGGATGCGCTGCTGGCCCAGGACCCACGTTCCCGAGTTGCCTGCGAAACTCTTTGCACCACGGACCTGGTCGTCCTTTCTGGCGAAATCACGACTCAGGGGAAACTCGATTACGTGCAGGTTGCACGCGACGTCGTGCGGGATATTGGCTACACGTTTGATAACGTCGGATTCCATTTTGAAACCTGCAAAGTCCTGGTGGCGATTCACAGCCAGAGCCCGGACATCGCCATGGGTGTTGACCGTGACGGGGCAGGCGATCAGGGTTTGATGTTCGGTTATGCCTGTAACCAGACTCCTGAACTGATGCCGCTGCCGATCGCTCTTTCGCACCGGATCATCAACCGCTTGACCGATGTGCGGCAGAAGAAAGAAGTCGACTGGCTGCGTCCTGACGCCAAGAGCCAGGTGACCGTGGAATACGATTCCAACAACAAGGCTGTCGGCATTTCTGCTGTGGTTGTTTCGACCCAGCATCATCAGGACGTGTCGCAGGAAGAAATCAAGCGGTATGTCGAAGCTGAAGTAATTCGCAAGTCGGTCCCGGCCGAACTGCTCACGTCAAAGACGAAGTACCACATCAACCCAACCGGCAACTTCGTCGTGGGTGGTCCTCACGGGGACACCGGTCTGACAGGTCGCAAGATCATCGTCGATACTTACGGCGGCTGGGGTCGTCACGGTGGTGGTGCATTCAGCGGAAAAGATCCGACCAAGGTCGACCGATCCGCAGCTTACATGGCACGTCACGTCGCCAAGAATATCGTCGCAGCAGGCCTGGCGGCCGAGTGCGAAGTTCAATTGGCGTATGCAATTGGGGTTGCTGATCCAGTCAGCGTCCGCGTCTCGACCAACGGAACCAGCGTGATTCCGGAAGAGAAGATTGTCGGACTGGTACGAGACCACTTCCGATTGACACCACTGGGGATTATCGAGTACCTCAACCTGCGTCGTCCAATTTACCGTAAAACGGCCAGCGGTGGTCACTTCGGTCGGGACGATGCTGAATTCTCATGGGAAGCGACAAACAAGGCCGCCGACCTGAAGAAGGCTGCAGGCCTGTAATTTCAATTCGGGATGGTGCGGGTTCAACAGAACCCGCACCAATAACCGATTTGATAAGCGTGGCAACAATTAACGGTCGGGTTCGTGTCGGATGGAAGGGAGTCCATGCCGCAGCAGAGCGACGCTATCGAACGGAGTTCGGCTACCGCCGCGCGTCGTCGCTCCATGGCCATCTGGATCTGGTCGTCCCTGCTGATCGCGGATGCTGTCATGCTGACACACCGCACTTCTGGTGATCTTTTCAGTGCTTCTCCACTGCTCGTCATCGTTTCCACAGGAATCGTGGCCATCGCATCCTGGGTCGCATCTATTCTTATCAGCGAAACAACGAAACACCCTCCCACTCTTGGTCGTCGCGCGTGGAATCGAATCCTCCCGAAAACCATCGCCATCATTGTCACAGCGGTCTGGGGCCTGGGAGCATCAGTCGACAGTGGCCCGCTGATTTTCGGTGGTCTGGCCGCAATTCTTTTTCTGCACGGACTGGCCGTTATTCTGATTGATCAATCCCTGCCAACTGCACGCGATTTGAAAACGGCGATTGCAGTCTCGCCCCACTTCAGACAGGAGCATGTTCCATTCTTTGACCCGTCCGATGCACGCCAGACTTTGACGGAATCGCCAGCAGCCTGCGAGTTGGATGCAAATGACCCGGTTCCGACGATTCCTGATGCCGCATTCGAAGAGGCCGTGTTGAATGACTCGGCTGACACCGCCGATGATGAGCCTCACATGGCTGCTGACATGGAACCAGTCGATGACGATAGCCAGACATTATGGTTGTCACGGCGGATGACAGACGACGGGGAACTGATCGAAGGCTGGATCCGCATTCCGTTTGCTGAAGGACAGCGTGAAACTTTGGTTCACGTCTCGTTCTGTCCACCACTTTCGGGGAACCCGGAACTGGAAACGGAAGATCTGGACGGGGCAGGACTGGAAATCCGCGTCGCGGCAGTTTTCCCGTTCGGAGCACGAATCTCTGTCCGCCGCAATGGGCAACTCGATGAACGTCATCTGGACCGAGTCGGATTTATCGCTCATTCCCTGTCGAATCGACGTGCGGCATAGCAACCTCTGGCAAAAGGGGACTGACTGTTCAGCCCACTTTTTCCCTTCGTGATCGGACGATAGATCGACCAGTAGGTCAGGCTGTGCCTGACTGAATAGAAGTCATGCATGTTTGCAAGTCCATCTTCATCATCCGGTGAACCGGTGTCACGGTGAAGTTCGACTCCGTCAGGCACAGCCTGACCTACGGGGCTGAGCCGACTAAGTTCCTTTTTTCCCCTCCGTAATCGTCAGCGGGGACAAATCAAACGGGGTGATCGGTATGATTCATGGTACCACCAATCCTTCATTCTTCCGATGACCGCTCTCACCGCCGTCCTTTTGATCTCAAAGCTCCATCCCAGCAAATCCTAAGCGTCTCCCGAACCCATAGTCGATCGAACGTTGAGCACAACGCGCAAGCGTGCAGAAATGGTCCTGAATCATGCGTGATTTCTTCGTCCAATCAACTGAATTCTAGATCCAACAGACTCCACGAGAATTGTTTGAGGCCGTTCAATCTCCTTGCCAGAAGCACTTGGCACGCTTCGCTAGTCTCCGTAGCTCGTTCTCTTATGCACATACACCAGAAGAACCGTACATGCCACGACTGCCATGATGCCGGAAGAGGTTCTCAGGCACCACGTCATAATGCATTTTGTCATATTAGTTCCTTTTGATCGTTGTTGGTCGTAGCGGTATGTTGAGCATCCAACGACTCATCGGCCAGCGTCGTCATCGGTTCTGCAGTGAGTTGAAGGCGTGCTTGGGCTTTTCATGATTCGTTTGTACGAGCCTGATAAAAGAGTCTTGATCCTGAGGCATTGACCAAATTCTCTCGCAGAGTAAAGACCACGCACCCACGCAAAGCTTCCGAGCGTGCCACCCGCCCCGCTGCATTTGCTCCAAAGGCTCTCAATCTGGGAGGTTTTCAAAACAGTCGTTTAGCGCGTCAGTCGCCGCTTCGGATACCGAGATGCGAGTGTCTGTGCTAAATCGGAAAAGCTCAGTCCTGCTGATTGCCCGCCTTGCAGCGAGTCCTCTTATTGCTTCTGCCAGAACGACGGGACTCGGATCATTCAACAGCTTGCGTAACGAAGTCACATCGGATGGGGTTCGGCTCAGAGCCCATGCGGCACACCAGCGATTGCGGACGACATCGCTGCGTGAAACTTCTTTCAGATATTCCTCATCGTCGGCCCCCAATGCCTGACTGAGCCCGATTCCCAGCGATACCTCGAATGGTGACCCAAACGAATGACGGAACATCTCTCCAACCTGCGGTCCAATCCGCCGAAACAACTCAGCACGTTTCTCATCGACTTTGCGGCTAATCGCCCGACTGGAAGTGACATCTTTAATCAAGTCTCGCAGCACCACAGGCACATGCATCTGAATGAGGTTCTGACAATTGTCGAGCGGCAGTAAATCGAGAAGAGCTTCCCTTGACCGCCAATCGCGTTGCAAATGACTCTTGAGCAATTGTGCGGCGACAGGCTCACCTGTCATCTCACCTGCACACAGTGCCTCGAATGACGCGCCGTCCTGTTTCATGAGCGCGAGACACACCTGAGTGTGTCGCTTGTCCAACGTTGCCAGCGACAACAGCCTTTTAGCAACGCGAGAATTCTCTGCGTAACTCAACGACTGAGCCCGGAGTGTCCCTTCAAGCTTTTGAATGTACTCAGCCGAACGTGGGTCACACTCAAGGTTGGACAGGTCGAACTCCAATTGTGCCGCCAGCAGATAATCGCCCCGCAATTTCTCAAGCTTTTCTTCTATGACTTTACGCATGTCAGCCTGTTTCGCGGCATTTGTCGCTATTCTCAATCGACAGGCGGCGATGCGAATCGCCAGGAACGAATCCGCTTCCGAACCCCATGCGTCCGCCGCTGCCGTTCGCTCACGAAACAGAGCTTCGAGCGTAGCATCGGCATCCGGCGGATGAATTCGCATCCGTGGAAGTTGATCCAGGATCATCCAATGCCCTCTCTTAAGTTGTCTTAAAAGAAGCAAAGACATCCGGTAATCTCTTGCCAAGACATCCGCCGTTCCGTCCGGCAGCATGTCATTGGTCTGCTCTTGATACCTTTCTATTGCAGGAATCAGTACGGACGCGTGGTGGCCAATGCGTCCGAAATTGTTTCGACATTCCGCCGTCAAACCGGGCAGATCCCCGACGCTTTCACTCTTCGATTGCGTTGCTCGATCGCTCTGGCCGTCTAGTATTCTTTCAAACGTAAGAAGCAGCGCGCTGGACGCAATCCCCCGGTATTCTTTGGGGAGGTTGCAAAGTGAAGTGCAAGCCTGGCTCGATATTGAGATCGGAACCGAACGATCGGCTGTCACGGAGTGAAGACAGATAGCGACTCGCTCTGTGGCCGATCCCAGGTCATTTTCATCGAGTATGTTGAGTACTTGACGCATCGCCGGTGTTCGCAATCGCAGCTCTTCCAGAAGAGGATTGACAGCGTCACGACCGACTGAAACGATCAACGACTTCAGCAGAGTTTCGTTTGAATCGTCCAAATCCTTGGCCTGGCGTAACACGTCGAGGCATCGTGGTACGAGTGATGAGTTGTCATTACCGCAATCACGAAGTCGCTCCAAGACTGCTATTGTCCGAGGATCGTGATTTTTTCTCGTTCGCATTTCGCGGATAAACACGTCGAATTCGGGCGGTTCCATTCCACACGCATGGCTGTTCAACAACAAAGCGGCGAAAGCAATCCATGCAAGACAGTCGAGTCGACAACACCGTCGGTTTCTCTTCATTGAATTTCTCACCGGAAAAATGCTCGTGAAGAAATCAAAGGGGCACAACGGTCTACGTCCGTTTGCTACTGGCTGCCAGATTGCCGGAGAAAGCAATCAGCCTTCAGCGGCCATTGTCCGTTGAAGGCTGAGAATTCATACCATACCGCTTACTGTTCGTCGTCCGGTCCGGGGCTGGTTGCCTTGATTGCACGAATCGACATCCCGTCCTCAGACAGTCGAAGCTTGATTGCTGACCGTTGTTTGAGGTCCGACAGTTTCGCAGGTTTTCCGTCCAGGGTGATGATCGTCTCAGCCGTGGTCTTGAGCGTCTGACTGACCGGTTGCCCTGCGTCGTTTTCTTCCCGCCCGATCGTCAGCGTACCATCGACACGAATCTCGACCAGTTCTCCATCGATCAGAGCTTTATCATTCGCCTCAGCTTCGATCGCGTTGATCCGCTTGCCATCGCGACCGAACTCCAGCGGGACCTGCATTCCCGGTTTGAGGTCATCGCGTGTCGCGGGCAGCCCTCCGATTCTCAAGATGGCATCAGCAGCCAGTTCCACTTCCATCGGCCCTCCGGCCTCTTCGTCATCGTCTCCTTCGACGACGACCAGTTTGCCGTTTTGACCGACAGATTTGATGGCAGCTTCACGGATCTGGCCCTGGACATGGATCTCTGTCACCGTGCGGTGGTCGTCGCCCAGACGCAACGAGACAAACAGTCCTTCTTTCACGTCGGAAAGTTCTGCTGCTTCGAATGCTTTCCAGACTTTGGCCTTTCCGGCCACGTCAAGGTTGAGCAGCGTTCCGAACTCTTCCAGCGAAATCGTGATGGTCGATGGCACCCCCGGATTCACGGCGACAACCTGACCTCGCAAGCCTCGTTCAAACCGTGTCGGTTCGTCCTTCAGCATTCCCAGCGCAATTCCGCCCGCTGTCAGAAATGTGATGACCCAGGCAGTGGCATACTTGAGTTTTTCGAGACCCATCATGTTCAGAACTCCTTGTGCGAGTGACGCTGCAGTCGGGGAAATCCCGGCTGCCATTGAGCCTGTCGCGAATGAACTTGCGGCATGAGACGTCGCTGCGGTCAGTGGTGTCAGTCCGGCTTGAGTGGGTGCATGTCAGCTTTTGGATTTGCTGGCAGGGATTT
>CAXBSB010000257.1:0-9350 GCA_963977965.1 uncultured Schlesneria sp. | reverse complement strand
GCAACGTTCCAGTTCACGCACTGTTTCAATGTCTCGGTCAATTGAGTCAGCTCATGGTAGTGCGTCGCAAACAAGGTTCGGCAGCAGACGACATCGTGCAGATATTCGGTGATTGACCACGCCAGCGAAATTCCGTCGTAGGTACTGGTACCTCGACCGATTTCATCCAGGATTACGAGACTGTGTTTTGTAGCGGCATTCAGAATACGTGCTGTTTCGGTCATTTCGACCATGAACGTACTCTGCCCCTTCCCCAGTTCGTCACTCGCACCGACGCGAGCGAAAATTCGGTCGGCAATCCCGATCCTGGCAGACCTTGCCGGGACGAATGAACCCATCTGGGCCATGACGGTCAGCAGAGCCGCCTGACGAATGTAGGTGCTTTTCCCCGCCATGTTCGGGCCAGTAATCAACTGTACCAATCCTGCAGGAATATCATTCTTGTCAGAGCCATTCTCTGCAGGATTCTGCATTCCAATCCGAACATCGTTCGGGACAAACTCGCCGCTTGGCTTCAGGCGATCAAGAACCGGATGGCGACCTTCGCGGATATCGAGAACGGGATCGAGAGTCAGTTCCGGTCGACAATAACCTGCGCTGACTGCCAATGTCGCCAATGAGGCCAGGACATCGATTTCTGCCAGGATCTCAGCGTTATCACGCAATCGTGGCGACTGAGCGGCCACGCGTTCCCGCAAAGCTGCAAACAGTTCCTGTTCCAGTTGAGTCGCCTGCCCCTCCGCTCGCAGAACCTTGTCTTCATATTCCTTGAGTGCCGGGGTGATGAATCGTTCGTAGTTCTTTAATGTCTGCTTGCGAATGTATTCCGGCGGAACTTTTTCAGCCTGAGCTGCCGTACATTCCAGGTAGTACCCGAAGACTTTGTTGAACCCGACCTTCAGATTCGGGATTCCGGTTCGTTCAATCTCAGTAGCCTGGTATTTGACGATCCAGTCTTTTCCACCTCGAGCCAGATCGCGCCATTCATCAAGCTGTGCGTTGTAACCATCGCGAATCAATCCCCCGTCTGCCACCAGCAATGGAGGTTCGTCAACAAGCACCCCTTCAATATCGGCCCGGATCTCAGGGCACAGGTCGAGTCTGGATTCGAGGTCAACCAACCGCCGGGCGGCCCGGCCTGACAGCTTTGCTTTCAGTTTTGGCAGCAGCGCCAGCGTGCGGGCCAGGCAGGAGAGATCACGAGGTGAACAACGACCGGTGGCGACTCGTGCCGTGAGTCGTTGCATGTCGTAGGCCTGCTGTAACTGATCTCGCAGATCACGACAGAACATCGTATCGGCGGTCAGTTCCTGAACGGCATCCAGACGCTGATTGATGCGATCAGGCTCTGTCAACGGGTTTGAAAGCCATTCACCCAGCAATCGGGCTCCCATGGGAGTCACCGTTTCATCGATGACGGCGAGCAGGCTGCCGGCTCGTTCACCGTTGCGCAGCGTCTGCGTCAATTCAAGGCTGCGACGTGTGGCTTCGTCGATCAGCAATGCTGTCCCGCGACGATAGGGTTCCAGGCGGGTGATATGTCCCAGGCTGGCCTTCTGAGTTTCACGCAGGTAGTCCAGCAACGCTCCGGCAGCGGTGACTCCAGCGGTATGCTCGTCGATATCGAATCCCGATAGTGTGCGAGTCTGAAACTGATCCAGCAGCAGTCGCAAGCACTGGTCGGATGCAAATGACCAGGGTGGTCGTTCGCTGAGAAACAGGCCGCTCATTCGTGTTAACGCCTGAATCACGGGACTCGCAGTCAATTGTTCCGGGATCAGACATTCGGCGGGGGCGATTCTTGCGATTTCGTCGAGGACAGCGTCGTCTCGAAGATCACTGACAAAGAATCGGCCCGTGGAGACTTCGACCCAGGCCAGTCCGCACGATTCTTTCGACGGGAAAACGCAGGCGAGAAAATTGCTTTCGCGCGGGTCGAGCAGCGAATCCTCTGTCAGAGTCCCTGGCGTGACGACTCGAGTGACATCGCGCTTGACGAGTCCTTTGGCCAGCTTGGGGTCTTCCATCTGATCGCAGATGGCGGCACGAAAACCAGCGCGGACGAGTTTTTGCAGGTATCCGTCCAGTTGGTGATAGGGAAACCCCGCCATCGGAATCGGATTGGCAGATCCTTTGTCCCTACTGGTCAGTGTCAGGCCAACAGCTTTTGAGGCCGTGACGGCATCTTCGTAGAAAAGCTCGTAGAAGTCGCCCATTCTGAACAGCAGAATGGCACTCGGGTGTTGTGCTTTCACCTCGAGATAGCGCTGCATCGCCGGTGTCGGTGTCTTCTCGGGGGAAGTCATTGTGCGGTCTTTCCCACCTGGATCTCATCGTTGACGACTCGAACTGAAAAACATTCGGTACGGACTTTGGACTTTGGATTATCCATCCAGATGCCATCGGCAATGCAGAATTTCCAGGCATGCCACGGGCAGACAACATCCATTCCATCGACGTATCCAGACGCCAGCGACGCTCCCATATGCGGACAGCAATCATTGATCGCAAAGTATTTTCCGTCACGCAGAAAGACGGCAATCATCCGTCCATTCACTGGAAATGCGCGGCCTTCTCCCTCAGGGATCATGCCGACTTTGGCTACCGTGTGAAATTCGTCGTCAACAACCTGGTTATCCACAGATCACTCCGCGTAGTTCGGGCTTTGAACCCGTCAATTCGATCCTTGAAATTGTTTGCCGAACACGTAGTTTACAGAAGTGACCAGAGTCTGTCGTTCGTCGGCGCGGCGCGGAAGTGTGGACTGCAGAACACGGACAGGATTGTCCGTGCTACCTGATCGAAACGCAACTCTGTGTGTGATGGTGGTGGTTGTTGCAACTGATTGCTTGGCAATTGTTTGTGGCTTGCTCTGTACAATGCGCGGCCGGGAGGGTGAGGCTCCAGCCGAACCAGCTTTGGACGAGGAAGTGTCATACCCAATCGCGGCTCGGCTGGAGTCTCGCCCTCCCCTTCTGTCTGCAAAACTGGTGTGAGGAAACTCCTTTCCAATTTACCGATCGCGAGGGAATCGGGCTTTCGCGCGCCCTCGCTCCTTCGATACTGTAGACACATCGCCGTCACGCCCTCATGGCTTATGCTGAGTTATGACAGAACCCGTCACATCACTGATCGAAACCGTGAACCAATTGCGGATGCAATTTCATGCGACGGGGACAGAACTGACTGCAGATGCAGCCAGCCAGATTCTGCATCAGAAGATGCAGCAGGGAGCGTTTGCAGGGCAATCGATCAGTCCGTTGGACATTGATTTGGCGGTCGCTCAATCCTTCGGACTCGCCGAGATAGCTGCGACCACATCGAGTGCCCTGGCAGTGCTGTGGGATGTCGTCACGCAGGTGGCGCAGTTCACAGTGACACTTGGGCTGGCACTGACTCTCGCCGGAATGCTTTGCCTGGCCTTGATCAACGCGTCGTTGCAGTTTTCGCATTCAGCGCAATCGTCGCGTGATGCCGTACAACAATCGACGTCGGTTCGGTCGCTGACGAAACAGTTGCGATCGATCGGGCGCGATCCAAATGCCGCGAGCCAGCGTGAACAACTCGTCCGAGACATCAAGAAAAAACTTCAGCCCGATGAGTAAATCTGCTTTGCCAAAGCAGCCGTTATTCGTTCTTGAACCAACGGCCTGATACCGCCGACACGATTCTCCCGTCAGGGCGTCAGAGGCTACTGTTGTTGCTTCCGAAACTCGGAAGGAGTCATCCCTGTGGCAGATCGAAATGCGCGAGTGAACGCGCTGTGATCATAGAACCCGCAGGCATGTGCGATCTCTGCCACAGTGCTTTCGGTTTCTCTCAGCATCCGTGACGCTGCGGCGATCCGTGATGTCGTGATGAACTGGTTTGGTGTCAGTCCAAACAGCCGTTTTGTCAATCGGGCTAACCGTTGAGATGACAGTTTCGAACGTTGTGCCAGCCAGGCGGGTGTCATCTCTGTGGAGAGATCACGTTCGAATTCTTCCAGAGCCCGGGCGAAATCTGCCGGGATTTCGTGGGGTTCGACAGGGACTCGAACATCGCGCGAAAAGCCAATCAGGCCGATCACATCTCCGTTTGAATTCTGAATGGGCAGTTTTGTCGTCAGGCACCAGACCGGGTTATTCGGTCGATGCCACTGCATTTCCAGATGATCCAGAAGCGGACGTTTCGTCGTCAGAACTCGCTCGTCCTGCTCGGTCGGAATCCTGCCAAAATCACCCGGGCAGATCTCATGCGGAAACCGACCGATCACCTGCGACTTGCTCTTCAAACCATGCCGTGCCACGAGTGAATCGTTAACCGCAACGTATCGACCAACTGAGTCCTTCACAAAGAATGCCACATCTGTCGACTGGTCAAACAGTCGTTCCAGCAAACCAACGTCCACCGATGAAACCGCCTGCGATGGATCGAATTCAATGTGAGGTTTTCGATTTTTCACAATAAAAAAGCAGTGAAATCGGTTAAGGGACCGTATCGAGGGGAATTCGAAGTCTGCCAGTCAATTGATCGCTGTGAATACTAAGTCACTCATCGTCATTCAAGCATTTGACTCACTTTACGCTGTTGCGCACCAGCGTCGGACCATTTGTTCGAAAACGTCTGTTCCGGCATCCAGTTGGCTCAATGCAATCCATTCGTCGTCTGTGTGAGCCTGCTGGATACTGCCGGGACCAATGACCAGGATCTGCTTCAATTCTGTGAAGCAGACGCCGTCCGTTCCGTAGCTGACTGTTTTCGCCTGTGCCTTTCCAGCAATCTTGAGTGTTTCCTGAACGAACTCGGAATCGGGATCGCTCGAAAGAGGTAAGCCGCGGCATTCGAGATGAAACTCAAGTCCACATTGCGCCGCAGCAGCTTGAGCTCGTTCGATGAGGACATCGCCATTTTGTCCGGGCATTGGTCGGAAATAGACCGTACAAACACTCTCGGGAGCGGTGATGTTGACGGCACAATGATGGTCGTTGATGCCCAGATTCCAACTGATCCAGGGAGGATCAAACGCATCGTTTCTCCATGCCGGGTCAATCAGCGTTTCGTCGTGAATCCGTTTCATCTCCATCAGAAACGGAATCATCGCCATGTTTGCGTTGAGTCCGTGACGAGTACTCGAATGAGCCGCCTTGCCGCGCGAGATCACTCGAAATCCATAGATTCCCTTGTGTGCGTAAACGACGTTCAGTTCTGTCGGTTCGCCGATGATTGCACGACTTTGCCCGGCCACCATTTCTCGATAAAGCCGGGAAGCATCGACCACGCGCCGAGCACCGTGAAAGCCGACTTCTTCATCGGCGGTACAGACGATGTACAGCGGCGATGTCAGCGTTGTCTCGCGGATGCGTGCGGCCGCGGCCAGCATACAGGCCAGCGAACCTTTCATATCACAACTGCCGCGGCCATATAACCTGCCGTCACGAACGGTTGGGCTGAACGGTCCTTCCGGCGCAGTCCAGGTGTCTGCAGGAACCACATCCGTATGAGAGAAATATGCCAGCCCACCTGAACCGGAGCCCTTCTTGCCAATCACATTGACTTTGGGGACACCGTACGGGTCGAGGAACTCTTGCCGCTCCACCTGAAAGCCGAGGTCCACCAGGTGCTTCTCGACCACATCACTAACCGCAGCATTCGAGTCTCGACTGACTGACGGGACGGCGACCAGCGACTTTGCATATTCCAGGGCATCAGCCACGAGATTCATCTCCGGGATCGGGTTGCGATTCAATGTTTTGCGACGTATCCGATGGGTATCCCAGGATATCGCCAATCTTGTTCAGCGACTGTGTCAGCGGACGAATCTGATTGACTCGACATGATGTATGGAGCGGACAATGCCCTGTGCAGTTCTCGTCTGAGTTTTCTACGAGGAACTTTCCATCCCGGATTCCTCGGGCGAGTTTCGGGATGACTTCATCCATGGCCTGTTCAAGCGACGAGACGAGATCCGTCGGCATCGCATTCAGTGTTTTGTTGTCGCGCTGGTAACCTCGTTTGAATCCCGTCGCCTTCAGGCTCCAATACCCCATTTGATAGGACTCTGCATCGACACCGGCAATTCCGAGTCGGCGGATCGCTAATGCATAGAGGGCCAATTGCAGGGATCGTCCCGCACGCAATTCGTTTTCCGTCGATCGAGGTGGATTGCCCGTCTTGTAGTCGATCACATTGAAGACTCGGTGACCCGCCGCAAAACCGGTGTCCACTCGGTCAATGCGACCTCGCACATTGACGATGGCGTTGCCCGAACCGAAGACCAAGGGATCCGTTGCTTCTTCGCCAGCAACCCGTCCGCCGGGGTTTCCAAATGGTATTTCTGGCGGAAGCGCAGAAACACCTCCTGTCCAGACTTCCTGCAATTGCGCCGCGTAGTTGATCTGTTGCCGGGCGAACGCCCTGCCCCACTCGGTCAGCAATCGCTCTTCAATCGCCGTCAATGCCCGCTGCAATTCCGTTTCATGGAAACGCTTGGCCAGATGATCCTGCACCAGTTCATGGAAACGTTCCGCCAATCGTTCTTCTGGCAGATCCAGGCCTTCACGTAACATTTGAGCGAGGACGACGTGTACCAGACTTCCGCGCGCTGCGTAGTCCGTCCCTTCTTCGGGTGTGACCAGATCATCGACTTTCAGGACGCTGTTGACCCAGAACCTGAACGGGCACGTCGCATAAGCTTCCAGTTCAGTCGCGCTGAATTGATGTCGAGTCCCGAATCGCTGCCAGAGTGCCGACAGATTCTGAGGAGCCTCCAATCGTCCTTCATAGCGAGTAAACCCACGTTCATGAAACCTGGCGGTGTTCACATCGATTGAAGCGAGGATGTTGTGCCCGGTCGCCAGCCACTCGCGTCGCTCGGCCAGTTTTGAAAACAGGCCCGGAACGCCTGATCGCCCTTCGCTGATTGCCAGCAGTCTGAGATCCGATTCGGTCATCGCCCGCTGGCGGGACGGGACGGGATCAAGCTGCCCTTCGTGATAAACCGTCAATGCATGCTCATCAAACAACGAACGCAACGCGACCAGATAGGGGCTGGCAAATACCGGTTGCCCCTTGGAATTGACCGCGGGGTACGTCAGTGTCAAATGTGTCCGCGCGCGGGTGACGACGCTGTAAAACAGAAACATTTCGTCACGTTGATGCTGTTCGCGATGTTGCAGAGGCAGCCCTCGGCGTGCAAACTCCTGACGTTCGACTTCTCCGAACAGACAATCGTCTCCGCGATTTAGCGGAAAGCTGCTTTCGGCAAGACCGACGACGAACAGGTAGGGAACATCGAGATGCCGCGCCTGTTCCACATCCATGATCCGGACACAGCCCCCCGGATCACTTTCTGCCTTGATCTGCTCGCCTCCCAGCAGGTCTCGCAACTCTGCCGTGAATCCCGCCAGATCGAGGCGTAATTGCTTGACGCTTTTAGTATCGGCCGACAAAACCAGCTTTCGCTCCGCTTCACCCGCTGTCCGGACAATCCCCTGCAGAAGATCCCAGTCGCGGGCATCGTTGGACAGGCTGGCTCCTGCCGGGACGGCATCACCCGTCTGCCAGCCGAGGTCGCGACCGAGCGAAGCAATCACATCACCCCAGTCGGTGAGCGAACATTTTTTTCGCAGGCGATCCATGATCAGCGAAAGTCGCTTCAGAATCGCTTCGGCCCGTTTGGCGAGTGCCGCGACGGTGGCCTGAGTGTCACCGGTAATCTCTTCCCCGGTTTCTTCATCGATAATCGCGCCGGCGCCGACACGCGCCAGCACTCGCATCATGAGTTCCCGACCTGCGTGAAGCTTCAGTCGCCGCAGTGCAGCACCGACCAGTCGAGACGCGCGTCCTCGCGATAGTTCCGGCCAGTTAGGCTGGAAGTAATTTGAACCAAGAACTTGAGTCAGTCTGGAAAATGGCCAGTCGTCCAGTTCCAGTTGCAACACGGAGAACAGAGCCTTGACGATTGGACTGCTGGCCAGTGGCACGCCTGCTTCACACCATGTTGGGATCCCTGCCTGTTCAAAATAGTCGCGCCAGGCGGGGCCGGTTTCCATGACCGAGCGAACTGCCACTACGATTTGCGACGGCGAAATCCCGTCGATCAACAGCCGTTTGATTCGCAGTGCGACCGCCTGACATTCTCCAAGCGGTCCTGTGGCTGCAACCAGTTCCAGTCCTGCGGCGTTCGTGTATGGAGTAACCGCTCGCGGGTTCGAAAAGAGCGACTGAGCGACCACGCGCATTCCGGCAGGCCAGTTCGATCGGTCTGCGACCATGTTCTCGGTCTGAAATCGTGTGCCGGGTGGAAGGCATTTGCGCAAACGGTCAATCGTCGTTCGTGGTTTGTCGAAGAGTTCAGGGCGCGTTGGTGGATCTTCGTAGGGAAGCGTCACGGTTGCCCGTGGAATCCATGACATCAGGTGCCCAAGGATTTCGTACTGCGTCTGAGTGAAGTCCGCAAAACCATCGACCGCCAGGAATTCAACCGTCGAAAACGGTCCTCGGACTCCGTCAGCCAGTGCGGTTCGAGCCAGCCAGAATCGCCCTTCGTTGTCGTACCAGTTCTGACGAGACAGGTGGAGTTGGTACTTCGAATAGATCAAACCGAGTTCGCGATCCCGTTTGGCTCGCTTGGGTGGTCGATGCGAGCAGGCTTCCAGAAACTCATCTGGCCAGATTTCTTCCCGCTTCAATTCCGAAATGAAGGACGACACGACGTCTAGAAAACCAGTCGTTTGCGTGACCGATGAGAAGTTGGCAAGCTGACCGCGACTGCTGAGATCCGCGACAATTCGCCGCAGCAGCAGACGCTTCATTACTGGGGAAATCGGAGTGGCGGGTTTTCCTCCCGCTGCCAGAACCTGTTCTGCGAAGACATCGAATGTTAAGACTCGCGGAGCCAGTTGAACTGGTTCATCGCTGTTCAGCAATCGTTCGACGATGACTTGTTGAACGCGGCGCGTGGGAGCCAGCCACAAAACGGTCCCCGGGCGCTTCCGTTCGCGTCCACTCCGTAACGCCGCGCGGTACTCCTTTAGCAGACGCTCAGTTTTTCCTGTCCCGGCGTCCCCAAACAGCAATGTCAGTTGTGAGGGCATGGCGCGGATTCTAGTCTCCGACCGCCGCACGATGCCAGTGCTCGCGCAATCAAATCTGGTTCACGATTTCCAGTCGGCTCATGTCAGCAGTGTGAAACAGGTAGAAAACGGGATTTCGGGGACGGTGGGGACGCTAGAAACGAGACCGAGATACGTCTGGGGGATGCTCAGACGCGTTGAAGCACACGGGAAGCCAGCCGACACGCGCTAGCGCGCGCTAGCGTCCGGTTACGAGAGTAGATCGGAAGAGCACACGTCTGAACTCCAGTCACG
>CAXBSB010000256.1:0-9439 GCA_963977965.1 uncultured Schlesneria sp. | reverse complement strand
CCTGGAAGATCCCGTAGTCGTAATAGCCCTTGATGGTTGCCAGGGCTCGGACCATTTCCCGGTTTCCAGAGCAGAAACCGATACGCCAGCCGGCCATGCTGAACCCTTTGCTCATCGTGGTCATTTCCACTCCGACGTCGATCGCGCCGGGGGAGGCCAGGAAGCTGGGGGCTTGATATCCGTCGAAGCAGATGTCCGCATAGGCAAAATCGCTGATGACCAGGAACTTGTATCGCTTCGCCAGGACGACGAGTTCGTCGAAGAACTTCTGCTCGATGCACGTTCCTGAGGGATTGTGCGGGAAGTTTGCGACAACCAGCTTCGGCTTCGGATAGAGATGCTCACAGGTGTAAGCAACATTCCGCAGGAATTCAGAAGGATCGCGAACATCCAGTGCGATCACATTTCCGGAAGCGAGCATGACCGAATAGGCATGAATCGGAAATGTCGGGGCTGGAACAATCGCCGTATCGCCAGGTCCCATCAAGGCCAGGCACATATGACTGAATGCTTCCTTTGACCCCAGGCAGGCGATCACTTCGTCGTCACCATTCAGCTTCACGCCGTACTTGCGATCGTATCGCTTGGCGACTTCACGTCGCAGGCTGGCGATCCCGTTGGCAACGGAATAGCGGTGATTCTTCGGATCGAGGATCGCCTCTTTCAGTTTGTCGGTGATCTGCGTATCGGGTGCGTCAGTGGGATTTCCCATCCCCAGATCGATGACATCGATCCCCGCAACGCGTTGCTGGTACTTAAGCTTGTTGATCTTGCCGAACAAATAGGGGGGCAATCGTTTCAAACGGTCCGCAACGGGGATCGAAAACGGATTGTCGGCAAATGGAATTTCGGATTCGTTACGCATGTGCGTGTCTCGTTAGCTCGTCGTAAGGGGACTTTCCGGTCTTTTTCCGGAGTGATTCGGGGACGCCTGTATCCTATCAGACCACGAATATCGTCGAAAGTTCGGTGAAATCTCGATCTACAGCAATCCCTGTTTTCAGAATTTCGGGCAACTGGCCGTCTGGATTCGTCTTTCTGGCTGTCCCGCCCCTGCGATTAAGGAGGTGATAAGGAGGGAGTCGTGTGACGCAACAGGTTTGCGGAACCTCTCTGTTGAAACGGCAGACCCCAGGCTCCCCGCCCTTCGCATTTCGCCCGAACCTCCGAAATGCCTCGTCAAAGAAAGCAGCACGGCACGTCGCTGGTTCGAGGAGCGACGTGCCGTGGGAGATCTGCGATTGGGATCTGCAGAATCTGCAGACCGTCAGAAAACATCAGTTTCGTGTTGTCCGGGCAGGTGCCGTGGTGGTTGCTGCTGCAGGACGGGTCGCAGGACGTCCCTGCTGGGCACTGGCTGGCTGAACAGCATTCGCGGCGGCTCCCTGAGCACTGGCCTGTACCGGCCCACGCATAGCCGGGCCATTCGCATAGATGTTATCGACCGGGGTCTTGGCCTTGATGTCTTCAAAGACCTTGGCGATCGACTGCTGGGTCTTGGCTTCCTTGAGTTCGTCGTAGAGCGTGTCACGCACTTCTTCGATGTCAGTGACGACCGGTTCGGTTCGACCTTCGCACTTCAGGATCACCAGACGATTTTCGGCAATCTGAATCAGTGGCGAGACTTGCCCTTCTTTCAACTTGAATGCTTCTTTTTCGACAGCATCATTCGTGGAGTACTTGGGAATGGGAGGAACCATTCCGCCGAGAGCCCGGCTGTTCGGATCAACCGAATGTTCTTGAGCCAGTTTGTCGAAGTTTTCCGGGTCGCTCTGCGCTTGCTTCCAGAGCGCGTCGTGCTGACGAATGTTACCATTCAGCACAATCACACGAGCCTTGACGCGTGGACCGTAATTGCGAACAAATGCCTTCTGCATTTCTTCTTCGGTGATTTCAACTTTCTCACCAGCCAGCTTTCGCAGTGCCAGCATCGGCCAGATCACGCTTCGGCGATACTGTGCCTCAGTGATGTTTCGTTCCGTCTGCAGCATCTTGACGTAATCTTCTGGCTGCAGCTTGAATCGACCGGCGATCCGCTGGATTTCCTGCGTCACTTCCAATTCTGAAACAGTGATATTCTGTTCTTCGCAGGCTTTGGTGATGATCGTACGGTGAATCAGGTCGTCCAGAACTTCACGTCCGTACCGGGCAACACATTCGTCTGCGACTGCTTCAAACGTGATGACTTCATTGCCAACTTTCGCCATCGCCCGCTGAGGATTACTCACACGAGCCTGTCCAGCGGGAGCATTCGTGGCCGCTTGACCGGCCGGAGCACGGAAATACTGCATCAGGATTCCGCCTGCGACGACCGCTGTCGCGGCTCCACCGAAGATCCAGAGCATTCGTTGTTTTGGTTTGGCGGCGTTATTCGCCGTGGGGTGCGTCCCTGCACTCATGACTGTGTTTCTCCGAACCGGATTTCTGAACCGAACCGCGACAATACCCAAGTTGGGCAGCCGCCCACGACATCAGCGCGGGTTTTAGGAATCGGCAGAAACTGCGTCAAGAGGGATTTATGCAATATCGATCGGACAATCTCGGCAATTGCTGCTGTTCGCAGTCCAAAACGGATGGTGCGGGTGCAGAAAGTACCCATGATCGCTTTTCGGCCCGAAGGGCCAACAGTTCACCCAGCCAGGGCCTCTTCGGCCCTGGGAAACGATCTCAAAGCAGAACCGGAGGCCTGAAGGGCCGAGCATTCGGTTTTGAATCTCATCGAAAGGATGGAACGGCCATTCAGGCCTCATGAAATCTTTGGTGGAATCGATTCCAGGCCCGAAGAGGCCCTGGCTGGGTGAATTGTTGGCCCGGTTGGGCCGGCAAAGAAAGATTCAGAGAATCTGCGAGTGACAAATCGCCCAAGGACAAATGCGATCGACAATCTACGACTCCCCTACATATGCACCCCGAGATACGAGGAAACTGCGATCACTCGGAAGCGATGACACCGGTATGCGCAATGAAAACTGGCGAGTATTTCCCCTCGCCAGTTGCACTCGAATCAATTGTGTAGCACCTGCCAGCAGGCCAGTTACTTCTTCTGAAGATGCTTGTCGAACCAGTCAGCGAACGTCACGTAGTCCTTTTCCATTCCTCCCCAGCCGTGAGCGGCACCGGGTTTCACGATCAGTTCACAGGGAACCTTAGCCTGCTTCATTTTTTCAATGATGATTTCGGCCTGTTGAATTGGTACGAGTTTGTCAGCGTCGCCGTGAATAATCAGCGATGGGGGATCATCTTCAGTGACATGATTGACGGGCGAGATCAACTTGCCGATGGACTCGATCCGTTGTTCATCGGTGATGGAAACAAACGCCCGCACTTTCGGGTCGAGTTCCCGGAAATCGAACGGGGCCCGAAAAGCTGCCAGGATTCCACGCCCCATCGCATTCTCGCCCGGCTTGCCATAGTTCAGGAAATCGGTCGGAGGATAGAAACAGGCCACCGCCTGAACGCGACTCGAAAACTTTTCGACAGGATCCTTGGCGTCGGCTTTCCCAGCAGTGCCAGCGGTTCCCTGCATCAATGAAAGGTGTCCGCCTGCCGATCCCCCCGTAATGCCAATTCGGTCTGGATCGATCTTGTACGTCTCGGCCTTGCTGCGAATGAACCGGACCGAACGATGCATGTCCTCCAGAACTTCGGGAATCGTGTACTTCGGATTGCTGCCATGAACGACCGCAAACACGGTGTAACCGCGATTGAGGTATTCGCGAATCGGTCCCGGGTTAATTGCTTCGTGAGCAGAAAACCAGCCACCGCTCACCACCCAGATGATCGCAGCACCATTTGCCTTTTCATTCGGGGTAAACACATCCAGAGTCAGAGCCGTTCCGTACTTGCGGCCGTAAATCACATCTTCCGTTCGGGTGAATGGAACATCCGCCGCTTCCCCAAGACCCGACAGCGCGGCCGCAAACAGGGCCACAAAAGAGAATTTCAACACGGTGGTCGTCGTCATGGAGCGGCTCCTTCAGGAATGCAATCGTATTACGGGCGCAGAAGTAGATCCCGGCATCAAACAGAGAAGTCTCGACAACTCCCCACGTGTTTTCAATCAACAATCACTATTATGTGATACCGAAAGGGTCCAAAATCGCGTAAAGTGATGGACTGAAACAAGCGATCGGAATCCCGGAAACAGATTCATGCCTCAGATCAGGTCACTCGTGCGACCAACGTTGTTCGGCGCAAGCATCACCATGCTGCTCGCGCTGACCTGTCATACACTTCTCGCCGCTGACCCCGATCAAATCCAGTTCTTTCGCGACAAGATCGAGCCCGTCTTGAAGTCTGAGTGTTTTGGCTGTCATTCCAGAACCGCCAAAGATGTGCAAGGCGGGCTGCTGCTCGATTCCCGAGTTGCCGCGACGCGCGGCGGCGAGTCTGGTCCGGCAGTCGTTCCTGGTAAGGTCCGAGACAGCCTGCTGATCCAGGCGTTAAGACACGAAAACGGACTGAAGATGCCTCAGGGAAAGCCAAAACTTCCCGACGCTACGATCGCCGACTTCGAACGCTGGATTGAAAAAGGAGCCGCCGACCCTCGTAACGACGAAGCCCCGATTATCGACCCAGTGGGAATTGAGGCCGCTCGGTCTCACTGGGCTTTTCAACCGCTTCATCCAGGAAAGTTGCCCGACGTTCAACCAGTCGGCTGGGCTCGTTCTCCGGTTGATCTGTTTATCCTCGCCAAGCTGAATGAGCATCGTTTGTCGCCAGCCGATCCAGCCAGTCGAGGCGATCTGATTCGACGTGTGACATTCGATTTGACTGGCCTTCCTCCAGACCCCGCGGATATCGCTGAATTTGTCAACGACCCGTCGCCGGATGCCTATGAGCGAGTTGTCGATCGACTGCTGGCAAGTGTCAGTTACGGAGAGCGCTGGGCTCAACACTGGCTCGATGTCGTCCGATTCGCCGAAACGGAAGGGTACGAATACGATCGAACGATTCCCGATGCCTGGCGGTTTCGAGATTATGTGATTGAATCGCTCAATCGCGACAAACCATTCGATCAATTCCTGATCGAACAACTCGCCGGTGACGAGATTGCCCCAGAGAATACCGAATGCCTGACCGCTTCGATCTTTCATCGATTGGGCCCTGTTCGTCGCAATGCGGGCAACCCGGAAATCGCACTCAGCCGTAATGAAGTTCTGACGGAACGAACCGACATCGTGGGGACAGCGTTCCTGGGACTGACAGTGGGATGTGCCCGCTGCCACAACCATAAGCTCGAACCGATCACTCAGAAGGACTACTACCGCCTGCAGGCGTACCTGGCCGGTACTGACGAGCACAATATTCAACTGGCAAGCGAAGAGACTCAAAAAACATGGCAAGCGGAAACTCAACGAATCAAGGATCAGATCACAGCTCTTCAAAAGCAGGCTCGACTTTTGACAGGACCTGAAAAGGATCGACTGACAGAAAAGATTGAGGCTCTCGAAGATCAGTTACCCGCCCCGCTGGCAACAATCCCATCGACCCGGAACGATTTTCAAAAGCGGACTGCAATCCACGTTCTACGGCGCGGCGTCTGGGAACACAAAGGAGAATTGGTCGGCCCGCGGCCTCTGAGCGTCCTCGTTCCCAACGATCTTCCAGAACTGACGTCAGCAACGACAGACCCACGGACACAACTGGCCAACTGGCTGAATCGGACGGATCGACCACTGGTTCAGCGAGTCCTCGTCAATCGCATCTGGCAGCAGCACTTTGGCAATGGACTGGTGAAGACCGCCAATGACTTCGGTTTAAAGGGAGACCGGCCGAGTCACCCTGAACTGCTGGAATGGCTGACGGCTCAATTTCTCCAGGGCGGCCAGCACTGGAAGCCGATTCATCGGCTGCTGGTTGAAAGCAGTACCTATCGGCAATCCAGTCGTCGCCAGAATCCGGCCAGCGATTCAATCGATCCCGAAAATCGGCTCTTGTCACGATTCCCGCGTCGCCGGCTGTCGGCAGAAGAAGTCCGTGATGCAATGCTGGCGGTTTCAGGCCGATTGAGTGTGAAGCAGGGTGGCCCTAGTGTCGTCGTTCCCGTCGACAAGGAACTGGTGGCATTGCTTTACAAGCCATCTCAATGGCAGGTGACGAAAAACGTCTGCGAACATGATCGACGATCCATTTACCTGATGGCCAAACGAAATCTGCGACTCCCCTTCATGGAGAATCTGGATGCGCCAACCCTGCAGAACAGTTGTGCCAGACGTGATTCCAGTACGCATGCTCCTCAGGCGCTGGAACTGTTAAACGGCGACTTGTCGAACAACATCGCCGAATCATTCGCATCACGATTGGCTCACACAGCCGGGGACGATCCTTCACGCATTGTGGAGATGGCCTTTCAAACGGCACTGGGGCGAATGCCATCAATCAGCGAGCGACAACGATCCCTCGAATTCCTCCGCGATCAATCTCTTCGCGAATTTGCCCTGGCGATCTTCAACTTGAATGAGTTTCTGTATGTTCCCTGAGGGCAAACCCGACCCGAACATGTCCTCGAATAACGATTATCTCGCGACGAAAGAAAGTCCTATGCCAGCCCACCACAAGGTCACTCACACGCGCCGCGAATTTATTCGCGATGCCTGTTGCGGGTTTGGTGGCCTGGCACTGGCATCGTTACTGCACGACGAACAGGTCCGTGCAGCGGAAAACCCTCTGGCGGCGCGAGCATCACACCTGCCAGCCAAGGCAAAGTCGGTCATCTTTCTGTTCATGGCGGGTGGACCAAGTCATATCGAAACCTTTGATCCAAAGCCGCTGCTCAATAAATTGAGTGGCCAGGTGCGACCTGCGGAATTTGGTGAAGCAAAGTATCAGTTCATCCAGCGCGATGCTCGCCTGCTCGGAACCCGTCGGACATTTCGCAAGTATGGCGAAAGCGGCATCGAAGTTTCCGACCTGTTTCCAAACATTGCCACGTGTATCGACGATATCGCCGTGCTGCGAGGTTGTCAGGGAGACATGGTTGTTCACTCGGCAGCTCAATACGAACTCTTTTCGGGCCGGACCGTTCCCGGTTTTCCGAGTATGGGTTCCTGGATGCTTTACGGGTTGGGAGCAGAAACGCAATCACTGCCAGCCTACGTCGTGATGCCCGATCCAAAAGGGGCGCTGGAAGCGGGCCAACCGATGTACATGCAGGGCTTTCTGCCGGCGATGTATCAGCCCACGATGTTTCGCCCGGGCCATCGTCCTGTCCTGAATCTGGAACTCCCTGCCGGGGTTGAACCGAGTAAACGTCGCCGGACATTGCAGTTCATTCGCGACTTGAACCAGGAAACACTCGATCCCGGCGATGCGGAATTTCATGCCCGGATCAACGCCTACGATGTCGCATTCCGGATGCAGTCCGAGGCCCCCGAAGTCCTGGATCTTTCGAAAGAATCGCAGGAAACACTCGATCTATACGGGATCGGAAAGGAGCCAACACACGATTACGGTCGTCGCTGCCTGCTGGCTCGCAAGCTGATCGAAAGCGGCGTCCGATTTACATGCGTCGTCTCAGGAGGCGGTGCCGGAAACCTGCAATGGGACGCTCACGGCGACATCGAGGAGAATCACCTGAGAAAGGCGGCTGAGACGGACCAGCCAATCGCGGGATTGCTGAAAGACCTGAAACGTCGCGGACTTCTCGACAGCACGCTGGTGTTATGGGGAGGTGAATTCGGACGGTCTCCCGAAGCCGAATCAGGCAAGGGACGAGACCATCATAACCTGGGTTTCAGCATGTGGATGGCGGGTGGAGGGATAAAAGGGGGCCAGGTGGTCGGGGCAACAGACGCAATCGGACTGCGGGCCATTGAACGCCCCAGCCACTTCCGAGACATCCACGCAACAATCCTGCACCAGTTGGGTCTGGATCAACATCAACTCACGTTCCCTCATCTGGGCCGCGATGAACGGTTGACGTTTATCGAAGGCAAAGTGATTCAGGAGATCGTGTGAAGCTTTCACAGCGAGTTTGCCACTAATTCAGTCTCGATGACCAACAAGGCGACGCACATTGGCTGAATTGGTTTTGACAGAACTCTTCTCCACACTTTGACACTTATGTACTTATTGCGTACTGATCGCAGCCTCGGTAAAATCATTCGGCTACCAACACAATCCCGGTAACTGAAGCCGTCAAGAGCAACTCGAACTTAACTGAATGCTACTTCCGCTCGTTGCGGGTACGAGGAACGAATGTCACTGGTAGACATCATTAAAGTTCCGTGCAACGGAATTGTCCGTCGAATCGAGTTACACCATGGCGACTTGACCGACCTGGATCATCAAGACAGAGTCGATGTTTTGGTCGTATCTGCGTTTCCCGATGATTATTGTCCAACGCCAACGTCCCTGATTGGAGCCTTGTCTGCCAAAGGACTTTCCGTCGCCAAGCTCGCAGAAAACAAAGCGTACGATCTCAGACATTCGTTTTCCTGCTGGATATCACAACCACTTTCGAAACAACCGCCGGGACTCGAATATGGCCGGATTCTCTGTTTCGAGCCTCTGTTTCGCGGCAATCCTTCCGATGTGGTCGGCGACATTTTTCGAGCCCTGTCTCCGTTCTTGGCGGGTGAACCCCACATCCGCACAGCAGCTATGCCGATCGTTGCCGCAGGAGATCAAGGGTACGATATAGAAGAAATGCTCCCCCCGATTATCGAGGCCGCTGCACAATGGATGGGGATTGGCATGCCCCTTGACACATTGAAGATATTCGCGTATTCGCAAAGAAGCGGAGTTCATGCTGCGAAAGTCTTTTCAAAACTCAAGAAGCGATTGATGCCGCGACCCGCACCCGTACCGTCCGTGCATTCCGCACAGGGATATCAGTACGATGTCTTTATCAGCTATTGCCGTTCGGATGCTAAAGCTGCAAATACACTGTACCAATATTTTTCGGAAAATAAACTTCGCGTCTTCATGGACACCCAGCGCCTACAACCGGGGGCGGCGTGGCAACACCAAATATTTCAAGCGATTGACAGTTGCTATCGCATGATCGCGTTGTATTCACAAGCATACGTCGATTCCAAGGTGTGCCAAGAAGAGTTTAACATTGCCTGGGCGCGTGGACGCAATGAAAACGTCGACTTAATCTACCCCATCTATTTGCATTCCGCACAACTCCCGACGTATATGACAACACTAACTTACCGTGATTGTCGCAAAGCGAAAGCAGCAGCCCTTACAGATGCGTGTGAGCCATTATTGCGTGAAATCCATTCGCGGAAAAACTGCTGAAAATGCGGCGATGCGAGACTTGGCATCTCAACGGAATCTGACTAGCTATCTAGTGTAATGGACCGCTCGTTTACGAATCATCCACAATGCAATGGGTGCTTCACGTACATAAACCTTGCTACTATTTACGCAAGCGGCGGATCGCAGGGCATCCTTCTTGGGGCACATTACGGTAATAGGCATTCGAATG
>CAXBSB010000255.1:0-9478 GCA_963977965.1 uncultured Schlesneria sp. | reverse complement strand
CGTGTTGCTAGCACAACTCCATTGGTGACTGTCATGTCCGCTTTTGCAACCCTTCCCCCCAAAACTTCGGATGAACCGCAAAATACATCAACGAAACGTTGAAAAAAGAAGGGGCCAATCTGACTCAGATGTTCGGCGAGGAGCACAACAGCCAGGGAAACTACTTCTGGTTATTCTCAGGAAGCAATCAAAACGTCGGGTTCTTCGATCAAGTTCCCAAAGATATGGATAACTTGGGCCCGTTCAGCACTCCAAACCTGGGTGCCTCACTCATTCAAAAGGGACTGTCGTTCAAAGGTTACTCGGAAGATCTTCCGAAAATTGGTTCGCGTGATGAATTCGGCCCGGATGCCATGGGACAAAAGAATTACGCACGTAAGCATAATCCTTGGGTCAGCTTCAGTAATGTCCCCAATAACGACCCACTCACTTCGTCAAATCTGACGTTGAAGCAATTCCCGACTGACCCAACCAAGTTCAACACCCTGCCGACAGTATCGATTGTGGTCGCGGGCCTGAAGAACGACATGCACGACGGTCTTCCCGCAGACAGCATCCCGCATGGCGATGCATGGTTGAAGCAGCATCTGGACCCGTACTATCAATGGGCGAAGACTCACAACAGCCTGCTGATCCTGACATGGGACGAGAATGACGACAAACCGAAAGATCCTGAAACAGGTGCCAAATCATCGTTCTTCGGCCTGACAGATCCGTTTGCAGTACCGACAGGTCAACTCGGCAAGAACAAGCAGAACCGCATCGCTACGATCGTTGCCGGAGCCCGAATCAAGCCGGGAGACTATGCCGAAGGCAAGGGCGTGACGCACGTCAATCTGTTGCGCACGATTGAAACAATGTATGGCCTGCCCAAAGCGGGAAAACAGCAGGAACACGCCGCTGCCGGCGGAATCACAGATGATTACATCATCACGGATATCTTTACTCCGTAATCGGAGCATTCAGACGTCGGCTCAGCAGCCAATGGAATGTGGACAAGCAAATTTGGTCCAGTCCAGTTTGTTGCTGTGCCGACGCTGACCGTGTCAGTCCGAGGAAAATCGAAACCGAATTAATTCTGCCGGTTGATACCACGCTGAGCGTTCAATCGCTGGATGGCTCGAGCCCCGGTATCAACCGAGTTTCGTCCCCCTTCATTGAAGAACTTCGACATTTCATTCACGGCAGGTCCCAGCAGGAACAGGTACACGGCTGGCATCAGGCAAAGGACGGTCGGAAACAGCAGTCGGAATGTCGCGCGGTTTCCTTTTTCATCGACGCGTTGCTTCAAGCTTTCTCGCATCGTATCGCTGTAAGTCGTCAATGCTTCCGAGATGCTTGTCCCCATTCGCTCTGTCTGAATCAGCAACGATGTGAACGAGTGGACTTCTGGAAGGTCGATGCGGCGGCTGAAGCTTTCGAGAGCAGTGTGCAGGTCGTTGATACGAGCCTGTTCAATCACGATACTCAGTTCTTGAGTCAGCGCGGGATAAACATTGCGGAAGTCTCGCATGATCCGTTTCAAGGCTTCGGGAACGGTCAGGCCCTGGCTCACGCACATGTTCAACATGTCGAGCAGGTCTGGCATCGCTCGACCGATTTCCTGGATGCGGTCCGCCGCCTTACGACGAACGTACAGCATGGGCAACGCCCAGCCGAGCATTGGGGCAATCACCAGACACGCGATGATCACGGGTTCAAGACGTGTCGGCACGATCAGCAACAATCCTCCAAACACCAGGACCGATAGCATCATCAGCGCGTAACGCAATGCGGCCAGGTTTTCGAGAGCATGGGGATTGTAGTACCCGGCTGCGTTCAATTCCTTGCGAGCGATTTCTTCTCGCTCGGGCGTATCCGGCAGCAGAGACGCCAGAGTCGAATTCATGGCGCCGAAGGTTCGATCGGAATCGTCAGCACCGGGGATATCGGCCGCCAGAACTCGCGGCATCGGCTGATTGTTTGGCCGATTCAGTACGCTCTTGTGCTCGAACAGGCTGCGGTCTTCCCAAGTCGGAATGGCCGAAGCTCGCAGGATCGTTGATGATGACGGCGCAATGTGCTGTTCACTATGAATCGATCGTTCAAACCCGGCACCAACCAGTTCGGAAGCAGCCGGAACAGGTGGCGGTGGCGGCGGGATCAGTGTCGACGTGGCCGGGGTCACGGTCGGCACAGATTCCGTGACTTTCGGGCGAGGTTGCGGAACCGAAGGGGCGGGCAGACTGGCTCGCTTGGCCGCTCGGTTCTTGAACCAGATGCGGACCAGCAACCCTGCGATCAGGACACCGCAGGCACTGTAGAAAGCGATCAGGAATGTTGGGTTCATTGGAAACTCCCGCCATTATTCAAATGTGCCGGGCTTCGCGGGAAACCGGGCATCTGTGTTGATCCAGAATCGGATTGTGGTCTTGTCAAATCTCGTTGTGGCAATCTCAAGCACTGCCGAAAGTCTCTATTACGATCGCTCGCTGTCCTTCAGAATTCGCAGGACCCACAAGGCTCCCACGATTTCCAGGCAGATGGCCAGGATCGTTGAATTACGTCCCCAGGCGGACGACAACAGTTCGTCCATGTAGGTTGGTTTGCGATAAACGAAGAAAGCGAGAACTGCGGGTGGCAGCACGATCATCAGGATTGCGGTCGCTCGGCTGGCTGCCGTGGCGGCTCGCAGGCGGCCCATGAACAGCAGTCGATCGCGAACCGTTCGAGAGAGTCGTTCCAGCACAGTGACGAGGTCACCCCCGGTCTGCTGCTGCACAACCAGCGTCATACACATCAAACCCAATGTCATCAGTCCGGTGCGGCGTGGAAGATCTCGTAGGGCATCCTTTAAGGGAATCCCCATTTCCACGCGACCGGTCGCGAGCTTCAATTCCGCTCCCAGTGGATCAGGCGTATCGGCAGCAACCATGGCCATGCTTTGTTCGACGCTACGGCCGGTCTTGGCGGCACGAGCCAGTTCCTCCAGCATCGCCGGGATCTGACTGGTCATTTTGTCCTGACGACGAGTCCGGGCCATGATCGTGAAGATCACAGGAAGCATGAATCCGACGAGACCAGCCACGGCAGTCGTCAACAGGTTTTCCTGCCAGACGAAAATCGCCCCTCCGAATGTCATGGCGCTGCAGGCACACAGGGCGACCATCATCGAAGGGCTGATGCCCAGGCCAGACTGCAGCATCAGTTCGTCGAACCAGGTATTAATCTGGTCCGCCGCATCTTCACCGCGGCCCGTACCGAACGTTTCCTGTTCTTTCAGGATGTCCGCAAAATCGGGTTGTGTCTGCGGTGGTTGCCAACCTGCGGTTGCAGCCATCGGAACTCTCCTTCCGAAACAATGACAATCAAGGACTCAATTCGCCGGGATCGCCGAAGCGATCCACTCGCGGGAAATAACAATCGAAATCAGTTCAAACGGGACTCGAAAAATCAGCGTGGCCGATATTCGCGAGTCGAATTCAGTTCGCGCGCGGCAAACATCAGCGACGGGATATCGCAACCACGGCTTGCAAGACGCTTCAATGCCTGCGGTTCATAACCGGTTGCATAGAAGGCTCCGCGAGCCCGGCCACCGGCATCCACACCGGACATGCGGTAAACGAAGATGTCTTCGATCTGATACGACCCATCCTGGCAACCGCACAGTTCCGAGATACGCATCACTTTACGTTCACCGGTTGACAGACGTGTCATATGGATCAGGATCTGGACAGCCGAAGCGATGTATTGCCGGGCAACAATCATCGGCAGTTCAACCCCGGACAACGCGATCATCAACTCCATACGGTCCAGAGCATCACGGGTATCGTTTGCGTGGACGGTACTCATCGAACCATCGTGGCCGGTATTCATGGCTTGCAGCATATCGAGCACTTCGCCACCACGAGCTTCGCCGACGATGATTCGATCGGGTCGCATTCGCAGGCTGTTTTTCAGCAGGTCACGCTGCGAGATTTCGCCGCGTCCTTCAACGTTCGGTGGTCGAGTTTCCAGGGCCACCACGTCACGCTGCTGAAGCTGTAGTTCGGCCGTTTGTTCGATCGTGACAACGCGTTCCGAGTCAGGAATGAAACGGCTGATGTTGTTCAGCATGGTCGTCTTACCGGCCCCCGTACCACCGCTGACGACGATGTTCATTCGGCCCCGGACACAGGCGACCATGAAGTCGGCCATTTCCGGAGTCAGCGAACCGGTCCGCACCATGTCTTCAAACGTCACACCCTTGGATTTGAAACGACGAATCGAAACCGTCGGTCCTCGCAGGGCCAACGGCGGAATCACGGCGTTCAAACGTGAGCCGTCAGGAAGCTTGGCGTCAACCATCGGCGACACTTCGTCGATGCGTCGTCCGGCTCGACCGACCAGTCGCTGGATGAAGTGAATCAGATGCTCATCATTTGCGAACCGGATATCGGTTCGTTCGAGCAGACCGTTTCGTTCGATGAAGACACTGTCTGGTCCGTTGATCAAAACGTCGCTCACATCAGGATCGTTCATCAGCGGCTCGATCGGACCGAAGCCATAGATTTCGTCCATGATCTCGCGAACCATCGCCTCGCGATCGTCGGCAGGAAGATTCACGGTCTGCTGAGCACACAGGTGAGCCGCCAGGCCGCGAAGCTTTGTACGAAGGTCACGCTCGGGAAGTTGACCTGCCTTGGAAAGGTCGATCGCATCCACCATCTGTCGGTGAATACGAGTCTTCAGCAACTGGAAGGCCTGTCGCGGATCAAGAGCAGGTGGAGCAGTTGTTTCAGCGATCATTGTGTGTTCCGCGGAATGGAGTTCTGGGTGAATCGTTGAGTAATCTGCGGAGGTCGAGTACCGGGCTCGGCCTCACGTAAAAATCAATGTGTCAGGTGTAACTTGTAAATGTAGGGATGGCCGGAATTCGTGATCGGGGTTTGTCCAGATGCCACAGTAGTCGCACCCGCAGTCGCGGGTGCCGACGAACTTGTCAGGTAAGGACTGACCGGGACAACTCCGTCTGTGGAATACGGGTACGGCGCATCGATGATGGCTGTCCGTGTCTTGATGACGCAGGGCTGTACGACAAATTCGCAGGAACCGTCTGACAAATCCTTGACCGACAGAATTCGAATCGCCACCATCCGAACGCAGGTCGCCTTGGTGATCTCACCAGTAACCCCCGGCGTCACTGTTGAATACAGCAGGCAGATTCGAGGTTCACCGAGAATCGATTCCATCGCGACGCGATCACCGTGACGAACTTCACCTGATGCAGGCATGTTCTGGGGCGAGTTATCGAAGATCGAAAGTTCGCCACCCGAAGTGGCCAGGTCCTCGGTTGTGAAACCATGAGCAAACTGTGCGGCCAGAGCTTTGTCGCTGAGACCCGCACCGACATCGACGACAACGGCGTTGAAGTTCAGTCCGCTACCCCCGGCCTGACTGCGTACAGTCATTTCAGGAATCCCGTCAGCACCGCTGGTCACGGTGTGATTGAGACAATCGTAACCGAATTCATCCTGTCCCTTGCGAGCTTCAATCTGATTTCGCCAGGTATCAGGACGCTGACCGCTGGGATCGTTCAACCAGATGGCAATCGGCAAGGCAGGGATCGGAACGCCAGCCAGCGGACGCAGTCCGACCACGCGATTATCGACACTCGCTTCCACACGAGTTGCCACATCGCCTGAGGCATGACCAGTCACGCCAGCGATGAACAATCCAACGGGGTTGCTCGTTCGTCGTGTTCGCAGGCTGGTCACAACGGCAGTTGCCGGATTGGAAGCGGTTTCTTCGAAGCGAACCTTGTTTTCATCCTCTTTCAGGACAAGTCGTCCTAGCCGGATGTCTCCCTCAGGACTGCTGTCGATCTGAACGGGATCACCTGCAACAAGATTCTGGCTGGCGATCCAGGTCGCCGAGTTTCGAGCCATATTCAGACGATGTTCAGGATCGGCCGAGGGCTTCAGCAGTTCGTCATTCGCCAGTTCACCTGCGGCAACGAGCGCTGCAGCTTCAGCCGCTGTCGTCAGTTCGAGATCCGCGGCATCGAGCCAGAGTCGATCAAGAATCAGAGCCAGCCCAGCCATGACAACCAGTAAAGCGACCGCCACGGCAGGCGTGGTGAAGCCGCGACGCCGGGAGTGGCGTCGGACATCGTGCTGCGAGGAAAGTCGAATCGGTTTCATGGGTGCGGACGATTCCGGATTTCAAAAGCCTGTTGCCATCGGGCCGAGCCGAGAGCAAATCGGGGAAGGCTACTAGTTTGTCAAAGCTAAAACGAAGGTTCGATTTGATGGGAGGGCGAGGCTCCCGCCGAGCCGCGAAGTCGATCTGCGCCAACTGCCTGAGCGGCTCAGCAGGAGCTTCGCCCTCCCGATCATCAACCCGTGCTTTTCTTTGACAATTCACTATGTTTTTCGACGTCGGTCACTGTGGCAAGAAACCCGCTTGCGTCTGCCAGCGGGCTTATTGCATTTCAGTTGTCATCCATTTCAGTTTGGCAGTTCTTGTGGCAGCGATGCCGTAGGAACTGATCGAGGCTGATCGGGATTATCTTGCGGCACTGGAGCCGATGTTGTTGGTGCAGGTGTTGTGGTCGGGGCCGGGGCCGGGGCCTGATCATTCGTGCGGTTACCGGGGTATGGGCCAAGGACTGGAGGCAACACGAAATCACGATCATTCGATGTCTGCATTGGGCCAACGCGTGTTCCGACAAATCGACCTCGATCATCCCAGTAAGCCGTCGACCGACCGGCACCACGGTAGATTTCTGTCAGAATTGGCTCTTTGGGTTTGTTGGGGCGAGTGAGTCCCAGGATTTCGTAGAAGGTGACGCGTTCCGCATTGTTCAGTGCAACACCACCGTTCCCTTTGCCGTTGGGATTGTAGATCAGGCTGATCTTGCCTTTATCACGAGCCAGCGTAATCACGTTGGCCTGACCTTCCGTCAATTCCAGCGTAAATGTGTTGTTGCCTCGATCGGCACTTCCCTGAGTGAAGCTGCGATTGATTGCCAAGATTCGCACACCTTCGAACAGTCGCATCGTGACGCCACCCTGGAAGGTATCGACACCACCAGCACCACCCATCGCGGTGAACAGGACGTCTGCATGGTCACCTGGCTTCATCATCCCGTCGACCATTGAGGCCTGATCGGTGACTTGAACCGTGACGGCTCGCATTCCCTTGCCAGAGAGTTCGAATGGTGGAAGTTCACCAGGTTGATAGAGCTGATTTGCCTTGATCGGCTCAGCGGCTTTCAGTGGCGTCTTGGCGACGCGACCGACGATGACTCGATTCGTCAGCAGCATTTCGCGAGACAGCTTATCGACGGGAATCTTGCCAAGCCCCAGATGCTTGTCGGTCAGGATCGTACCGGGCGAGATGTCTGTGATGACCATCGGAATGTCGCGCATTGCAGTCACGACCTTCTTTTCCGTGGTGGCCAGCAGGTTCTTGGCCACGTAGCCGACGACCAGCAGACCCAGGATACCGAACATTGCCATCGTCAACGCGGCAGGTGTTAATCGCTTCACTTGAAATCCCCCTGGTCGATTTTCGAGGTCCTGCAACAGCAAGTGGCTTCCGCCAGACCGCTGCCAACCCTGATACTCATGCCCTGTATACTTGGAACCTTGAACGCTCTGTTGCAGGCGACGTACCTGCTGCCAATTGCGACGAACCCTGGCGGCTCGTCTGCCTTGTTATTCCCGAATCATTCGTGTTTCTGAGTACAGACTCCGTCCGTTCAAACTGACTCCGATCGGCCAGAGCAGATCGGGACAAGCGGAGGTCATCGGCGTCTGAACAGAGACAACCACGACATCACCACTGTGCGTTCCCAGATCAACTCCGACCTGAATTCCTGTCTGCAATCGCGGACTCAGTACCTGCAGCACATCGTCCTGAACAGACTGCTCGGTTGCACCGGGCAGACTGGCCTTTCTGGCTCCAACCCGCGTCGCCTCAACGATGAGGCTGCGTGAGTAAAACAACATCGTGAATTCAAACAGCCCCATCAGCAGGATGAACAGGATCGGTAGCGTCAGCACCAGTTCCATGCTGAGCACGCCACGTCGCCTTGCGACAGGCCGTCGTTTTCTGGATGACAGATGTCTCTTCATCAGTCCACCTGAGCCTGTTCTTGCTTGGCGGCACGTTGAGGTCCCAACTGGCCCTCTTTAATCACGCCAGAACCATTCAGCAGCATCAGCAACCAGGTCGCAGTGGCGACTGGGATTGCAAATGGCAGCATCCGGCGAGCCCGCTTTTCCTCAAGAGTTTCCTTCTTGAAAACCGGTTTCCCCTTGGCATCCACCTTGCCAGTCGCAAGATGTTCTTTCTTCCATTTCTTGGTGCCGTATCTCAGGACCTTGTACATGCTGATCACGATCGAATCGATCACGACGATGAACGTGCTGAGAATCATCAGCCAGATTGTCAGCCGCAGTCCCATCCAGACACTGAGTGCCCCGATGAGCTTCGTGTCACCTGCACCACCCCCGGCGACAAACCACAGGATCAAATATGTCCCAAATCCGACGACAAATCCCAGGAAGCCATCCCCAAGACCTGGCAGACCCCAGAAGCTGACCTGATAGATCCAGCCGAGGATAAAGAACGGGAACGTCAGCTTGTTGGGAATGCGAAAGTTCCGCCAGTCGGTATAGACCGCGATACTCGTCAGCACAGTGACGCCAACGATGAATGCGACGTGTTGTAATGTCCACTCAAACATTTCGATTCCCTGTTTTGTCCGAACTTGCCCAGTCCGGTTCCACCAGATCTTCCAACGTGATCAGCCTGAAATCCGTTACCGCCTGCGACCGAAATTCGTTCGGTTCAGCAAGCGTCACAGTTTGCCCGACCGCGCAACTACGGGGTGTCTTCTTCAATCAACACACACCGTGTTGCAAACATAACACAGGTTTCCAGAAAGGAAGGAAGACGTTGCTTAAAGTCTCCATTTTCAGCAGGATGGCGACGACACGCCCCGTCTTTTCCATCGTAGAACCTGCTACGACCGAAAACTCAGGCATAGCTGCTACAAGCGGACAGCAAAGTCTCGCGCGATTCGCCCGGTGAGAAAAGAAAATGCCGGGCACACAGAACCGATTTGGGACAACCCGCGACGATTTCAACGATTCTAACGATTGTATGGGATTTAATGCTTGTAGGGGCGACGGGCCGCCGTGGGTAAAGCGTCCAATTTAAAATGGACGTCCGGTGGGCATCAAACTGCACTGTCTCGACTCGACCATCTTCTGTCGCGACACGGAAGTGCGGCCAGCAGTAGTAGGAACCAGCGCAGGGCATACGCGTTGGAGAGTATTAGACCATCAGCCGTACGCACTACGGCCTGTTATCTTTTGCTTCTCGACAGACATCCAATGAAAGACTGAAGTGACGATGCGTTTGGCAGTCTCGGAATGCAGGTTTACCACAGGGGGCACAGAGAAGACACTGAGGAAGACTTGTCAGTCCTGTTGATCATGTTTCATCC
>CAXBSB010000254.1:0-9501 GCA_963977965.1 uncultured Schlesneria sp. | reverse complement strand
AGGAATTGGGTTGGGGTTTCTCTCTTTCTTCCTCGGCGTCCTCAGCGCTCTCTGCGTTTCAAACTCTGTGCATTACCTTTAGACACTTTGGGTACCGTTACACTTAACTGAGTTTCGCTCTAGATCTTTGTGGTTGATTCTCAGTGTGGTGTGTTTATTTTTGATTCTCTGTGTAATTCCAGAGCGCCGTGGTCGGCAAAATCTCTGGGCAGCGATAGAATCACCGACGATTCGCATCGTCACACTTCTGTTGGAGCGACCCCATGCCATCTCTGTCTTTGGCTGCTGCCCGTAAGCTCGAATCGCTGTTTCAGGGACGAATCACGTCAACGCATGCCTCACAGGCAGAGTTTCGCGGAAAGCCTACGGTCCTCATTCCCGAATCAACGAGCGAAATTGAGCAGGCACTCCGTTTAGCTCGCGCGGCAGGTCTGCCCGTGTTCGTTCGAAGCGGCAATAGTGTTTCGGCCAGCGACATTGGAAAAACTACGGCGACCCGTAAATCGACGGATGCCGTCGTGAGTATGGAGGCTTTTCGGAACATCATCGTTGAGGGAAGCCGGGTTACCGTTGGTGCGGCTGCGACGACCGGTGACGTTGCCCGGGAACTCGCCAAAACGAATTTGTTCCTTCCACTGGGTGACAACCCGACGCAGAGCATTGTGTCGGCAGTCCTCAGCATGAATACGTCTCCGTTCCTTCGCAGCGCGGCTGGCGGTGCGCTGCGTGATGCTGTGGTTGCCGCCGAAGTTGTACCAACCGAAGGAACCGGTGCTGGCAAGACACGAACAATCCAACGTCAGGCACTTCGTGATCTGCTGGCCGGAGAAAAGCCAGCCGTTATTGCGAATCTGGTGTTCGACGCATCTGCAACGAAAGCAGATGAGACGGGACGCTGGATGAAATCATGGATGGCCGTTTACGAACCGAAGTCGTTTGCCAAATTGTGTGATCAATTATTCGGGAATACCGATTCGCTTCCGGCTCATGTTGACCTCAGTGTGCGCGTCACGTCAGCGGCTTACGCCATGAAACTCGTGATTGTCCGGACTACAGGGCAGGGCGGCGAAGATCGTGTGGCAGCCGATTCGTTTGTTCAATCAGCCTTGGATGGCTCCGGAATTCATTTCCTCAAGTCTAAGTCCGCAGTGACAGCCGGGGCAAGCATTGATGCATGGATGTCGACCGGCGCGAACGTGGCTACTGAAGGTGAAACTCTGAAGCGGTTTGGCAGCAACATCGCCCCGCGCCCGTTTGCAAAATTCCGGAAGGAATTCCTCGATGCGGTCAATTTCGCAATCGGGGTTAGCAGTCGTACGGGCAAGAAGAGAGCGTCGGGTGTTCGAGCGTGGTTTGAACTTCAACTTGCGGCCGACGGTAACGTCGTCACACGTGCGGAAATGTTCGATGTTCATGCCACTTCAAAGATTGCCGAGGAAGCCCTGCGACGCCTGACAGAGGCCATTCCAGCAGACAAAGTTTCTCCCAAGGCCGCGATTCCCAGTCGTGCACTGGTTCGCCGGGGGGCGGCTCGTGCCATTGCGCGTGGGGTTTCCGTTCTGCCCTCATTCGCGCCGACAACGGGCTTCAGCCTGACATCCACGAACAGGCCTGGCAGCGCTATCATTCCGGGATTTAAAGGAGAGATCTACGATGCGGCCGCGGGCCAGCAGTATCAGAAGCAGATCCAGCAGTACGCAGTTTCATCGTACACTCCTCAGGTTGTCGCCGCTCGAATGACTCCGCTGTACGTAGCAATGCCACTGGACGCGGCGGATGTGGCACTTGCTGTCAAATATGCAGCGGACAACAATCTCAAGATTGTGACTCGCTCGGGAGGCCACCAGTATTGCGGGTTGTCGTCTGGCGGAAAAAAGACGCTGCTTCTGGATATGAAGCTCTTCAACAAGGTCGTTTTCTCGCCTGCGACAGGGACGCCAACTCAGGTCACGGTCGGGCCCGGGGTTGCACTGAAAGACGTCTCAAAAATGTTGCGTGCTCGTCGAGTCGCAATTCCTCACGGCGAATGCCCGCTTGTCAGGCTTGGCGGTCATGTGCAGACGGGCGGAATCGGACACCAGCTTCGAAGCCTGGGGGCAACGCTGGACTGGGTGAGTTCCTTCAAACTGGTGACACGAGATCCGCGGTCTCCGGGCGTTAATGCATATGCTGAGCATACATTCACGCGACCTCAGGCAGGCGGGGCCACTTTGACAGATGATGTCTTCCGTGCTGTCCTGGGGGGGGGCCGAGTAGTTGGGGTGTATTGACGGAGATTACCTTCGACCTGGTTTCCGACAAGGAATTCCCCAATTCTGAGGGCTATTCGCGGACTTACCTTTACGACAAAGAGGGATTCCGCGTTGCCTTTGATCAGTTTCGCCAGTGGGCTAAAGATCAGGCGGCAGGCACCTTGCCTGAAGGGATCGACTACTTCCTGTCGGTCGTTTCTGGTGATTTTGACCAATTGCGACCAGGAGCTCTTTTGGTTGAGATGATGAGTACGGACGAGCAGGGTGCCGGTAGACTCTTAAATGTCACAGATGCCGTTGACCATGCTGTTTCTATATTCGATCAACTTGCATCTGGATTAGCGAGCCCCATTGAAGGGCCGGCTGGCCTTTCTGAGATTGCAGACAAAGGCGTACGCGAAATTGGTACGTTTGGTTTGCCTGCAAGCGGTCGTGAATTCGATCTACCTTATAAAAAATCGCTCCACATCACGATGAAACCGTTTTCACCGGCCTTTGCTGACGCCTTCGTCGATCTTGTTGATGATGTCTTCAACAGCGACAATTTGAAGGTCGTCGTACAAACTGTCATTGGTGGTGGCAAATTCGTGGCAAACGGAAAGAAGAACTTATCGCACATGCAGCGTCGAGACGCCCTCGTTCAACTTGTCTTCGATGTGTTCTACGACGATAGCGAGGACGATGATGAGGCGGAGAAGGAAGCCGAGAAATTTCAGGAACGGATGAAGGAATTGCTGAATGAGTTCAGCGGTGGCGCTGACATCAGAATGCTCTGGGGGACGTTTGAAGACCCTGGCACCGCCGACGGCGAACAGCTCGATATGCGTCGCACGGAAGTTCAGAACCTGTACTACGATTCACAGGCGGAATACGCGAAACTCAAGCAGATCAAATCGGCCATCGATCCGAGCGACATTTTCCATACGTCGTTTACTGTTCAGTAATCCGCTTTGGATCGCATCCCATTTCAGTGTGGTGTCTGGCCAGGGCGTAGCGAACCTCAGTGGCAGTTTGACTACTCGATCGTCGAAGTCCTCCTTCGTGGTCTTCGTGTACTTCGTGTACTTCGTGGTGGATCACTCGTCCTTCGCGAGGAATTGTTGACCACGAAGCTCACGAAGGGGGGAGTGCTGCGCTGGATGCGAGCTAACCCCTGACCGCAATAGTCTCATCAGCGGGTACGCGTTCGAGCGTGCCACATCGAAACATGGGTCATTAGCCGCTGCAGTGTGATGCCCGCGGGACCCCACACTTAAACGGGATGCGGGCTAGCTCGTTCCGTTCCTGGATCTATTCGGCGAACGAGAAACGTGTTGCTACGTTGTCCCGTGACGCGGATCGGCGTGCCAACATCGATCAGCTCGCCCGTTTCGGAGGCAGCATTGAAACGCTCGCCCGCCAATTCGATGGTCCCCATCGGACGTAATGTCGATACGACTACCCCCAGATCAGTTGTTCGCGGGGCGAGTGAAGGTTCCATTGGCAATGACGGCGGGGACAAAATGACGAGGTCTCTGTCGGGAAATCCCAGCACAAATTGCTTCAGGATGTAAAGCGGAATCATGAACGTCATGATGATTCCAAATCCGATAGCGCTATCTGCGGGGACTGAGTCCAACGTGACTGCCGCTGCTACGAAAAAAACGACGGCTGCGATGATGAGATACGCATCCACAGGAACTGAGAGCACCCGGCAGAGAATGTACGCAAATCCCATTTGTAACAAGACGATCCGCAAGGCGATCTGAATGCCCGTCGTCAAGTTTCGGGGGACTTTCTGTTGTGACGACTGATGGATCCACACAATCGTCATGCCGATCATCACCACGGTTACACATGCCAACCTGGTGATTTCAAATTGAGTCAATGGCATGGTCGATCAAACGTTCCCTCAAACAGCAGATGCCAGCAGCCAGAAATGAACAGAATTCGAGTCTGATTTGTGATTGATGATCAATTCCCGCGGCTCACGAAGAGGTTAACACGCGTATCAGAAACGACCGGCAAACGCGACTCATCGGATTCGCAAAAAACGCCTGCTGTTGAATTCGCGAATTCGGGGCGTCACAATTCTGCAACTTTATGCATTTCGTCTTTTGTTTCATCAGGATGTGCGGTCCACCTCTCACGTCGAGGCAATCAACCAATGAGTGAATTATTTGCTGAAGATCAGGTCGAATCGTTTGCAGATTGTGTCTCTGACGAAGAACGCAAGCAGCGGCTTTCGGTGCTGCTGGTCAACACACTGATTTGGATCGTTCTCATTATTGCTGTCGTCGCGACCTTGGGAACTGTGTTGATTTTCGCTCTCATGGGTAAAGTCGTTCAGATACTGCTGGCTGAGTATAACGTACGGCGGTTGCAGGCGTTTGGCTGCACTGTTTCAGAACGCCAGTTTCCGACAGTGCTGCGGGCGGCAAACGATGTCTGCGATCGATTTGGAATCGACAACCGCTATCGCATCATATTGATTCCCAGTGGTGAGCTGAACGCGTTCGCGATCAAGTTCGCGAAAAAGAAAGTCGTTGTCATCCTGTCGGAACTGCTGGAAGCCGTCATTGAGTCTCCTGATGAGCTGCGCGCGCTCCTGGCTCATGAGCTTTGCCATACCGTCCTCGATCATGGCTGGCGACATACGTTCGAAATCTACAAGCCGATGCGTTACGTTGCGGGACGCGAATTGACCTGTGATAACGCAGGCCTCGTTGCTTCCGGAAACCTGGAAGCGACCAAGTCGCTGCTGAAAAAACTTTGCGTCGGAAAGCGACTTTCGAAACTCGTCAATGAAACCGCGCTGATTGTGGAGTCTGAGCAGATTTACCGAGGTCTAACCGGCTGGCTGTTGCGGCAGTATCTGTCCCATCCCCCGGCAGGTGCTCGAATCAAAAACGTTGAGTCCTTCTACGAAGAATTGACGGAAGACTGATAATGTTTAGACGTCGGCAGGCTGAGCAGGAAAGGGGAGCAACAAATCACTGACACTTGAAGGCCGTGCGATCTTTACTTCCCTTTGGCCTTGTCGCCCGTTGCTGTTTGTTCGGGACGCTCTCCCATCGTATAGCGAGCTTTGTCGTAGTAATGCTCGACAAAAAGGACCTCTTTCACCGCGAGTCTCTCAAGCTTGCCGTCGTTCAAATCCAGCAGGAAATCGTCTCCATTCTTTGTGATCTTTCCGATCAGTTTCTCGCCGACGAGTTCAACTCGCCCGTCTTCGCTGATCACGTATTTTCGGGTGTTCCCAGAGGGAGAGTATAAGACTGTCCACGTCCCCTTGAAAAACGCAGGTGTTTTCACCGAAGGCGTTTCATTGCTGACTTTCTCGCCGCCCCCGAACGCATCCAGTTCGGCCTTCACTGCGAGGGCTCCCTCCAGATCTCCCTTTCTCGTCAGGTCCTTCTGGAGTGTTTCAAGGCGAGCACGGTATCGCTTTCGGGCGGGTTCCATGTCGGCCTGATATTGCTTCTTGATATTGGCCAGTTCTGGATTTTCAACCGCCGGACCTGCCGCCCCCATGACGAAACTTCTGGCAACAAGGATTACGGCAACGACGGGCACAAGAAACTTGATCATCGATTGTTCCACGCGGGGATGACAATGGGGCCGAGTCAGTAATGGTCGATTTTAATCGGTCCCATCCGCCGACTCTACTGGCAGCCTGAAATACCCAGTCAGGGTCCCGCACGGCATCATTTCCGTGCAATTCGAATCGGACTTTACTCTTCGCACCGATCGTAAACTGCTGTTTTATCGACAAAACGGGAGGGCGAGGCTCCGGCCGAGCCGCGACCTAGTATGACACTTCCTTGTCTGAAGACGGTTCGGCGGGAGCCTCACCCTCCCGCCTCGGACCCCACGGCCGTTTTGGCGTTGGTCACTACCACTCGAGGCACCGACTATCTCAGTGCTTCGAGCGCTGTCAAACGCATCGCATACAGCGATGGAATCAGGCCACCGATGAAGCCCATGACGACGGAGAGCAGCATTCCCAGGGCGAGTGTGCTGAAATCGACTGTCATTCGCAGCGAAATGAATTTTCCGCCACCCGCTCCTCCTGAGACGACACTGTTAGCCGTCCAGCCATCGAACAGCATCCCGACGGCACATCCCACGAGGCCGCCGATGATCGCCAGCATGACCGATTCAAACATGAACGAGACCAGGATCTGCCAGCGCTTGTAGCCGAGCAGCCGCAGAACTCCGATGTCTCGAGTCCTCTGGCTGATCGCCGCGAACATGGTGTTCATCACACCAAACACCCCGCCGAGCGACATGATGAAACACAAGACCAGTGTCCCGTACAGAAACTGCTGATTCGTGGCTGTCATCGCCGAGAAGAAGGTGGTTTCAACTTGTGGGCTCAATCTGGCGCGGGTGTATTCATTCGCGAAAAAGTCCCGCAGCATTTCGGCGCCCCAGGCATCGTCGCTTGTCGGGGTCTTGATGATTTCCAGCGTTGGTTTAGGCAGCTTTGGATCTGCCGCTCGATCTGCCTGTGCCTTTTCATAGGTCTCCTGAGCTTTCTTTCGCTTCGCTTCGAGAAACGATTCTCGCTGGTCCTTACGAAAGTTCGGGTCGGCTCGCAGAGCAAATGTCGTATAGGTCGGCTTCCCAAACAGGGCACCAATCTGTGACTGCTTGGTCCAGATCTCGGAATCGTAAAGCGAACCTGTCGACTCCATGATTCCAGTCACGAACCACTTCCGACCGCCCACATCAAAAGTGTCTCCGACATCCAGGCGATTGCGATTTTTGGCAGCGGTCAGAGCTTCGGGCTTTCGATCCGCACCAAGGTCGCGAGCGATGCCGTCTCCCAACACGACTTCAATTGCGGTTTCGCCTTCTTTATTGATCTCGCGGACACCGGCTTCCGTGAACCATTCCCCACCGGAAACCAGTTTCATTCCGTGCACCGTGGCAGACATCTGTGGATCATCGACGCCACGGACCTGCAAAAACCGGCGCGAAGGTCTTCCTTTTGGCGCATCAAGAACCGGCTGCACAATGTTCAGGTACGTTTCGCGACTGACGAGTGCCTTGCCATCAACTTTCAGAACGCCTTCCTGAGTTTCCAGGTCCGTTGCGTCAGCGAATCCGAGATTACTGAAAGTTTCGTCGGTCGAGCCCTCGGACAGTATCAGAACATTGCCTGGCTGACCGGTGGCATCCGTCATGGCGTACATCCCGTTGACGAACGCCAGCAGGAATGTCTGCAGTCCAACGACGAGGGTAAATGCCCCCGCCGTCATCAACGTGGTGTTCCAGCGAGTTCGCAGATTCAGCAAGTTGTAGCTTAGCGGTACCTTGCCGATGAGGATCAGGATCAGCAGCACCAGTGCCGTTCCTCCGAATACCCCCAGCAGGAATGGAGAATCGGTCGACAGATGCCAGGGAGCTGCGGCGATTGGGAAAGTGATTTGCATCGCTGTATTTCTGACAAAAAGCATTCGTGGAATGCGTTGAACGAATTGACGAACGACCAACCGAAGTCTGCTTCAGATCACGTGACTCGTGCAAAGACGTCCGAAACTTTGACGTGCCGGGCACTGCGTGCTGGTCCATAACTTCCCGCCAGTGCTGTCAGTGCTCCCATCGCGGGACCCCACCACAAAGCATCTGTCGGAACAGAGAATTTCGGGAAAAACGCGATTCGGAATGGAAGGCCGCCCATATACCCGTTGACGATTCCATAGGTGATCGCGGCACTCAGGAATCCGAACGAAACGCCAATGATCAAGGCTTCTGCCAGGACGATCATTTCAATCTGCCCCGGTCGAAAACCCAGAACTTTCATGACGGCAAATTCCATCTGTCGCTCGCGAACACTGATGCTGATCGCGTTGGAAATCACCAGCGACAGAACCAGCATACATGCAGGGGCCATCAAGGTTCGCATCCCCCAGATCACATCGCGCCACGCTTCCAGAAAGCCACCAATCCCCGTGGACGAGGTTTCAATCTTGACGGATGGACTGGTAAACGAGGGTGACGTCAGGATCTGTTCCGAGACTTTGTTGAACGCTTTGCGATTCTTCAGACGCAGCCAGACCAGCCCGAGTGTTTTTTCGGCCATCGGGTGCGGCTTGTTGTTATGTGTCCGCTGGTAAGCGTCTAACTGGCGATTGAAGTATTCGCGACTGATCACCGAACTGTCAGCATAGCGGGCCGGTTCCTTTGGAAATGTCCCGACGATCTCCAGTTCCAGATCCATGTCGCGATAGTTGCGGCCGAAGACGGTGATGCGGTCACCGACTCGTTTCTTCATCTTCTCCAGCCGTTCCTGTCCGACAATCACTCCGTTGGGAACGTCTTTCATTCTCTGAATCGCGGCCAGTAATGGTGCGGCCTCTTCATCATCGAGCATATCGACTTCGTCCAGCATCGTACGAGCTTTTTCAGGCTCCATGATGAATGCGAAAAAGAGGTTTTCGAAGCTTCGCTTGGCGGGATTTTCTTCCGTCGAACCGACGAAGAAGCCCCAGGACATCGAATCTTCAGGGCGAGCTGCCTCGGGATCGTCCGGAGCGGCGCCACCTTCGCTTAAGGCCTTGGCATACGAATAGGGCATCATGCTGGGAATCTGCCACTTCTCGGTCACGATCGCCTTCAGATTCGTCTGTTTCTCTGTTGTCGCACGATCAAGAGCCGACAATACAGTGAACACAAGCGTCACCACCAGCACCATCATCATCGTTCCCATTCCTGTCAGGATGGTTCGAATCAGATTGCGGCGGATGTTTTCGAGAATCAGAAACAAGAGTTTCATAGGAATGAATCCCACGTGAAATAGTCAGTTGTTTTCGGCGATGCAAAGTGTGGTGCTGTGAAGGGCGGGTCAGCGAGCACTCACCAGTTGTCCCTTGTCCAGATGAACTTCACGGTCCGCTCGTTCCGCGGCTCGCGGATCGTGCGTCACGATGATGATGGTCTTCTTGAGTGACTTGCGCAATTCGCCGAGCAGATCGAGAATGTCGTCGGCAGACTTGGCATCCAGTGCCCCGGTCGGTTCGTCCGCGACCAGAAGAGCAGGGTCCGTCACAATCGCCCTCGCGATCCCGACACGCTGTTGCTGTCCACCGGACAACTGACCAGGGCGATGGTTCACGCGATCCGACAATCCGACGATGTCCAATGCTGTCATCACCTGCTTCTTGCGTTCACTCGCAGAGAGTGGCAACAGCAGCAACGGCAGTTCGACGTTTCGATACGCCGTCAGGACTGACAGCAGGTTGTAGAACTGAAAGACGAAGCC
>CAXBSB010000253.1:0-9515 GCA_963977965.1 uncultured Schlesneria sp. | reverse complement strand
CGACAACGATGGCTGGATCGACATCGCTGTCGCCAACGACACGGTGCAAAACTTTCTGCTGCATAACCAGAAAAACGGCACCTTCGTCGAAAAAGCGGTAGAACGCGGTATGGCGTTCGATCAGCAAGGGCAGGCGCGCGGCGCGATGGGGATTGACTGGGCTCGTATTCGTGGAGGTGATCAGATCGCAGTTGCGATTGGTAACTTCGCAAATGAAATGAGTGCCCTGTATGTTTCACGCGGCGATGCGATGCAATTCAATGACGAAGCGATCGCCACGGGGATTGGTCCTCAGTCGCGTCTGGAACTGACCTTCGGCACATTATTCCTGGATGTGGACCTCGATGGTCGTTTTGACATTGTCGCTGCCAATGGCCATCTGGAAAACGAAATCAATAAAGTTCAGGCCAGCCAATTCTATGAGCAGCCACCTCATTTCTTCTGGAACTGCGGCCCGGAATCACCAACCGAGTTTGTCCCGGTTTCGTCTGAAAAATGTGGTGCGGATTTTCTGAAACGGATGGTGGGTCGCGGAGCCGCGTTCGCGGATATTGACGGTGATGGTGACCTGGATGTCCTGTTTGGAGCAACGGGAGGCAAGCCGCGTCTGATTCGCAACGATCAGAAACTGGGGCATCATTGGCTACGCATCGATGTTGGCGGAGTGAAGGGATGCCGATCCGCAATCGGTGCCCGGATCGACGTCGAAACTGGGGATGGGGTCGTACGAAGTCTGATCATGCCGACGCGTGGGTATCTGTCGCAGAGTGAATCCATTGCAACGTTCGGGCTGGGGAACCAGACGAAAGTCAGCAAAGTCACCGTCGTTTGGCCCACCGGTGAAACGAAAGTTATTGATGCTCCCACCGTTGATCAGTTGCTCAAGGTTTCACCGTAGCAAACATTCGTTCGAGTGTGGTCGGTATTGAATTCAAAAACCGCTGACGAGGAAGTCATGCAGAATACTGGCAGGTCGGTCAGCCGGGACGACTGGTCGATTCCTGATGGAGTCACGTACCTCAATCATGGGTCATTCGGGCCGACACCGCGTGTCGTTCAGGCGGCTCGTGAAGAATGGTCGCGTCGACTGAGCGCCGATCCAATGGGGTTCTTCCTGAGGGAACTTGACGGTGCACTCGATGTCGCGGCGGGTGAATTGGGAAAGTGGATTGGGGCCGAGGCACGCGACCTGGTGTTTGTTGATAACGCCACTGTCGGAATGAATGTCGTTGCCGAGTCGATAATGCTTGAGGCCGGTGACGAGGTCCTGCTGAATGACCACGAATACGGTGCTGTCTTTCGGATCTGGCGAGCGGTGTGTGATCGAGTCGGGGCGAAAATCGTTTCTCCGATGCTCGGAACCGGCGATGACAATCAGCCTCGCCGATTCCAGGACGTTTCTGAAATTGTCCAGCCCATTGTCGATGCAATCACGCCGCGTACAAAACTGATAGTAATCAGTCATGTCACATCACCGACGGCGATCGTGTTTCCTGTTGAAGAGATCTGCAGGATTGCCAAGTCTCGCGGGATTCCCGTTTGCATTGATGGCCCTCATGCGATTGCCATGCGACCGCTAAATCTGCAGAAGCTGGAGTGTGACTTTTATTGTGCGAGTCTGCACAAGTGGCTTTCGGCACCGATCGGGTCGGGGTTCCTCTATGTCCGCCGAAAATGGCAGCAGAGTTTGAAGCCTCATCTGACCAGTTGGGGACGCAGTCTGGGCGGCTGCCCTCCACGATGGCAGGACGACTTGAACTGGCTGGGAACTCGCGACCCAGCGCCATTTCTTGCGGTTCCAGCAGCTATCGATTTTCTCGTTCGAACCGGTGTTGAGGAATTTCGTCAGCAGACGCACGCGTTGGCTCAGTACGCACGGGGACGGCTTGAGCAGATTCTGGGGCAAACGGCAACGACCCCTGATTCCGTCGACTGGTACGCGTCGATGATCGCCGTACCACTTCCGCCAGATTCGAACAAGAAAGCACGACCGAATGCCATTCATCCGCTGCAACAGGATTTGTGGGATCAGCATCAGATAGAAATACTGGTCACCGAATGTCACGGCCACCGGTACCTGAGAGTCTCATGCCACCTATACAACACAACAGCCGAAATCGACCTGCTGTGCGATGCCTTGGAGAAACGGGTAAACGTCGTCTGACAATCCATCGGCGCAGAAAACAGGGCCACTGGAAAAGCACAGTGGCCCTCGAAAAGGCAGCACATTAAATACAGTCTTGTGCGATTCGCATTTCCGTGTCGCGTTTGGACATGGAGTTGAATCAGCGGCACGATGTCCGCGGGACGACCACCTACGTTGGATGCGCGCTAATTGGCAGCCGCGTTGCCGTGCTTAGGATGAACGACAAACTTTCTCCGAAGGACGGGTTGACCGGCTGATTCGACGACGAGTGTGTATTCACCGGGTGGAGTCGACTCAGTCAATGCATAATTGAAGTTTGTACGGAATTGCTCTCGAGTGGCGATGTTTCCCTGGCTGCTGACAATACGATTTTCGCTGTCGTGCAGCTTAAATTCGACGTACATGTCTTCGTGAGGCGGAATCAGGTTGCATTGAGCGATGACCATTTCGCCCTGACGGAACTGTGCCCGGTGATTCGCCAGGCGATCGCCGACCAGAATAGACCCCGTGTCGACGGCGAGGAATCGATCTTTCACTCGTAATGGCTCAGTGGGTGCCATCAACTTTGCGATTTCTTCGGGTTCAATGGGAGTGAGTGCGTATTTCCCTTCCGGGCGGCGCTCACCGTACAAGTCAAGCCAGTGTTCGACTTCGACCGTTCCAACTGCGAAAAGTGCTAGCGAGAACACGAATGCCGCCGCGGCACTCGTCTGCCATCCGACCGGGTTGCCGATTCGTTCGCGAACGGTGGTGATTTGAGCCACTGCTGATTTCAGCCAGGATGATTGACGACAAGCGCGACGGAATCCTTTCGCAATCAGGCGATAGTCCTCTTCGTCCATGAATGTCAGATACGTGCAGTAGCAGACCATCGGAAACATCAACAGGCCGAGCGTCAACGTCGTCATAAAGTGAAAACAGATTCCGATGGGCAGGATCACCAGTCGCCAGCTACTCTTCCAGCACAGGAAGACAAACATGATTTCCCAGACGATCGTCACGTAAGCAAATGCGACCAGCAGAATCGGATAGAGACTGACATATTCTCCAATCGGGTGCTTAAAGTTAATGTGGGTCTGCATCCAGTACTGAAGCATGTCACCCGTGAAGAACAGGGGTGTGTGCATCTTGGTAATCGCAGCACCAAAATAGACGACCCCGATGAAGATCTGAATCAGGCGTCTTGGCCACGCGGGAAACTTTTCGTAGGCGACAGAAGGTTCGCCTGGCCACGACTGCTTTTTACGTCCTGCAAGCCACGAGTCAACCGACCAGAGCGAGCCGCATTGGGACAGTGCCAGAATTGTCAATACGTGCGTTGCGATGACGGTGTATTTTGTCATCGAACTGACGTAGTCCATCATGGTGAAGTAAGTAAACAGGATCGCGAAGATGATCAGGGATGGTCGAGTACACCATCCGATCGAACTGCAGACCATCGAGAAGACCATGATGCCATAGAGAGCGACAACGATGGTTCCCGAGAATTCCGGCAGCATATCCATGTAGCCATAACCAACAGACAATTGGGCAGGGGCACCGTCTGTCGAATAGAGTTCGCGTGCGACATGCCAGCGAGGCAGAACCATTCCCATCAGTACCAGCGGGAATGCAATCCGCAGCAATGCCAGTCCATAGGGAACTTCGAGGGCGAAGAAGAAATTTTCGACTCGCTTGGAGAATCGTTCGGTTTCAACAGTCATGCCTCGGCCTCCCTGCCGGATGTGTTGTCGGCTCATGGCGGGAACATCAGTCCCTCGCCGATCATTAAAACAACCTACATGCGTCTTGACGAATACGGTTGGAATCCCCGTCAGTTTGCGCTGGGGCGATTCCATGAAGGTTCACTGCTGGCGCTTTCTGGTGGCAACGTCGACTGTGGTTCCATCAGATAAGTCCCGCGCAGAGTTGGTTCAACGGCGAAAAAGGGGCGACCTCGTAGGGAATCAGCTCGCAGCCGCGGATTGTTCGTCACTGCCATTCGCTGCAAAGTCGTGATGTAGTCGGGCAGTATCTGAAGCGCCATCCCATCACCGTCGTAGATGGACTTCAAGTGGAAGTAGCTGTGTGCATCCTTGGGTTCATCAAACTGTGCCGCCCAAAGGTTGTCGGGAAGGTTGTACTTCTTCGGCCACGCTTCTTCGATCACGTAAATCCGAGAAATTGGCTCATGTTCCGTATGTCGCAAAGTGTTCATCGCAATCTTGATGTACGAATTCCCCAGTGCGTCATACTGTGCTCGTTCCAGGTCACCGTAAGGAGCAAATGTTGACCATGGGGCTGGAGTCAGCTTGTAATACTGACCGCTTTCGCCTTCGCCAACGATGTGGTACCGAAGTTCGTGGGCTGACCACCCACAAAACATGTCCCAGACAAGGTAGTACATGACTGGGTGAGCCCCAGTACCGAAGTTCATCGCATGCGAGACAATACCCAGTGCCAATGCAGTGAGGTAAGTCCCGATTGTCAGCTTCGCCAACCAGCGTTTCATGAGTGCTCCTTCCTTGGAACAACCGCGGTCACCATCTGGAAACCGTCAATTTCTGCCGATCCTCAGTGTGCGGGAGCTTATTGATCCTGAAAAAACGGTCAAGTCCAAAAAAGTAGACAAGTAGACAGAATTATCTGATTTGAGAATTGGCCGCGTCAGGACAGCCATCTTGACCGACTTGTCGAATTGAACTTAAATCCCTCCCCGCAAACGAGTCCTGTCGCGGGTTGAACACGGAATCGTGTCGCCATCAGATTAGCAGTCGCCGCGGTGCGGAACCTTATGACGTTTGATCGCTATCTTCTGCGCAGCTTTTTCCACACGTTCGGGGTGTGTTTCATCACGACGTTTGGTCTGGTGATCATCATCGACCTGTTGGAAAACCTGGACGAATTTCTGACCCGGAATGGCGACCGCGGAACCGCTGCACTCATGCAGTCAATTGTCGAATGTTACGCGTACCAGTCGGTCTTTTTTCTCGATCGCGCGGGTCCGGCTCTGACAATCATTTCCTTGATGGTTTTGCTGGTCCTGCTTCAACGAAGTGGCGAATTGCATCCGTTGCTGGCTGCCGGAATCCCAATGTACCGTGTTTTGACTCCGTTGATTCTTGCGAGCTCGGGGGTCTACATGCTGCTGGCTTTGAATCAGGAGTTTGTCGTTCCCCGGATCGCCCACGCCGCGTATGAAACTCGCGGTGGTGGAGATGCAACACGTCACGATGTGGAATCATTTACAGATCATTCCACGAGAATTTCGATTGACGGTGAATCGATCCGCTTGTCGAATCGAACAATCGAAAACGCGGCGTTTGTTCTGCCAGCGCCTTCGCTTGTGAATGAAATCACAATCCTCGAAGCCCCCACTGCAAAGTTTCTCCCGGCAAAAGGGGATCGCCCGGCTGGTTGGTTGTTACGAGATGTCAAGCCGTCGCCTGAGGAACTGCGGACGCGACTGACAGAAAGTGGACAGAAAATCGTCCGGCTCCCATCGAGTGGCCAGAAAGTATTTGTTGCGTCGTCCGTCACCAGTGACCAATTGTGTCAGCGAAGTTCGAGCTATTCGCTGTTATCAACGACGGAACTGTTGCAGCGTATTCGCTGTCCCGCATTTGGTATGGTATCGGTACATCGGCTCGTCCTGCATTTCCATGCGAGGTTGATGCAGCCGCTGCTGAATATCATTGCGGTGCTGATTGTCGTTCCATTGATGGTCCGACGTGAAAGCCCGGGAATCGTCGCGGATTCGGCACTGTGCGGGTTCGTGCTTGCTTCGCTCTTTGGAATCACGCAAGGCTGTCAGTTTCTTGGACTGACTCAAATTGTTCCGGCTGACCTGGCTGCCTGGATTCCCGTCGTCATCGGCGGCGCGGTCTCGGCATGGCTGTCAGGTGTCATCAGAACGTGAGTCTCATTGAAGACTGACAGGCATTATTTGGAATTGCGAAGGCGAACGTGGTTACTGGAATCGAAACATACGCAACGACACCGGCGAATTCCGAATCGTCTCGCGTATTTCTGGATTCACAGCGGGCCATGTTCCTGACGGGCCTGCTGGTGTTGCTGGTACTGCGAATCTGTTATCTGGCAATCTGCCCGATGGAACTGATTCCGGACGAAGCATATTACTGGGATTGGTCACGTCAACTCGACTGGAGTTACTACAGCAAACCTCCAATGGTTGCGGGTTTGATCGCATTCTCCACAATGCTGCTGGGGACGTCAGAGTTTGCTGTCCGACTGCCGGCCGCCATTCTCGGGACACTCGGACTCTGGAGTGTGTATGAACTGGGACGTCGGATATATGGGCACCGTACTGGCCTATGGTCCGCGGTGATCGCGGGGGTGACACCAGGATCAACGGCACTCTGTCTGCTGATGACAATCGATGCTCCGTTTCTGTTCGCGTGGACGATGTCTGTCTACTGCCTGTGGCGGGTGCTGGAAAACAGATCGAATGCCTGGAGTTGGGTGCTTCCTGCGATTCTGGCCACAGGAGCGGGGCTCTTGTCCAAGCAGACGACACTAGGCTTGTATCCGCTCGTGGCATTGTTTCTGGCGACGACGCCTTCTCAGCGTTCAAAGTTTGCGAAGCTTCAGATCTGGGCTTGGGTCATCGGCAGCTTGATGTTTTTAATTCCAGTTGCAATCTGGAATTCACGTCATGGATGGATCACGTTTGAGCACACACGTGACCACTTTCCATTACAGTCGCATTCGGTGCTGCGGCACCTGACCTGGAGTGCTGAGTTTCTGGTATCTCAGTTCGGAGTGCTGTCTCCACTGATCTGCGCACAACTGGGGATCGTGACGATCATTCTGATGATGCGGTATCGGCAACTTGGTAATCGAGAACGCTTTCTGATGTGCTTTGGTGGATTTCCGCTTGTTGCGATCACAATGCTCAGTCTGTTTCAGCGCGTTCAACCAAACTGGCCCGTGGCACTGCACTTAACATGCGTTGTGATGATGGCCGCGTGGAAATCCGGGGAAATCTCATTATCCCGATACTTCGATTCCCGCCGTGTGGCTGTCACTCTTGCGGTTGGTCTCGGAGTTGTCATGTCATTCGCGGTGTCTATTGCACCGTTCATATTGCCGTCATCGGCACTCGCAGGAACGCGATTCGATCCGACCGGACGACTGCGCGGTTGGAAAGCTGCGTCCCGTCTCATCTCTGAAAAGCTTGAGAAGCTGAACTCGACTGAGGAAGTATTGCTTATCGCCGCAACCTCGCGAGCTCCTGTCAGCGAGTTTGCCTATTACCTGCCCGGCCAGCCACGCGTTTTTCGCTGGAATGTCGGGGAGGTCATTGATTCCCAGCATGACATCTGGGGCGGCCCGCGAAACGCCCGTGGTATGGATGCATTGATTGTGACCGAAGGGGATGCTGTCGTCCCGAATCGTCTCGCAATGGCATTCGCAGATATTGAAGATCTTGGTACAGTCGTCGTGCCACTTGGCCGGGCGAAGTCACGTCAGTTCCGAATCTGGCGTGGAAGCACTCTGTCGGATTGGCCTGCAAGGCGCACTCAGGATTCCATCGCGGTTCAACTGGACGAATCAACACTTAGACCGAGCAGAAAATGACCACCGGCATGATCACACCGTTGGAGTTGTCAAACCTGCCTTCGAATGGTCTCGCTGATCCTGCGTGCGAAGCCCGACTGGTTCAGGCAGAGCAGGATTGCTACTTCCAGCGTCGATGGCCGGTGGTGCGTCCCGTCATAGGACTCATCCTGATCAGCCTGATCATCCGCTGGTCAGATCTTGATCTGCGAGTGGCTGGTCTGTTCTATGACGAGTCCCAGGATTTGTGGACTTACGAGCTTGCTCAGCCCTGGCTGACGATTTATCGGCAAGGAACATTGCCATCGTTTATCGTTGGTGTGATGGGTGCCCTCGTTGCTGTTTTTGGACGGTGGGTTTTACCTCGGCGTGAATGGCGACAGTCCGTGGAAATTCGTCGAGCTGGATGGTTTTTGTTTCTGATGTTGTTGATCGGACCGGGTTTGATTGTCAACGTGGGATTCAAACATCTCTGGGGCCGACCTCGGCCGCTTCAGTGTTCTGTGTTTGGCGGTGAAAAAGAGTTTCTACCAGTGGGCACATGGGCGACAGAGCCCAGTCGTAATTCGTCGTTTCCTTCGGGGCACGCTGCTGTCGCGTTTTACCTGATCGCGCCCGCGTTTGTTGTTGGGCGACATCGCCCTCGCGCGAAAGTCGCCTGGTTAATCGGTGGTTTCCTGTTTGGCTGCGGTATGGGTTTGACCCGCGTTGTTCAGGGGGGACACTTCGTTTCTGATGTCGTGTGGGCTGGCGGAATGGTTTACTTCACAGGAGTCGTCCTGTCGTGGTTGATCCTACGCTCAGCTCATGACAAATCAGCTCACGCGAACGAGGTCTGAGTCCCTGTACTTATGAAGGGAAGCGATGGGCAGTCCGCTTCGAATTCATCAGATTGCGGCACAACTCGGGTTATCGGCCGACGACGTCGAACCCATTGGCTGGTACAAGGGGAAACTTGCCGCAGGGTTATCTGAGCGTCTTCCTGAACGACAGCCGGGTAAGTATGTCGGCGTCACCGCCATTAACCCGACGCCCCTCGGGGAAGGTAAAACGGTCATCGCGATCGGGTTGGCGATGGCACTGAGCCGCGATGGTGCCAAGAGCATTGTGACGCTCAGACAGCCATCACAGGGGCCCGTGTTTGGAGTGAAAGGGGGCGGAGCTGGAGGCGGAGCCGCGTCGCTTGTTCCAACCGATGAAATCAACCTGCATTTCACGGGCGACATCCATGCCGTCACATCAGCGCATAATCTGCTCGCGGCGATGCTGGACAACCACGTCAGTCGAGGACGAACTCCATTAGTGAATCCGTCGACAATGACATGGCGGCGAGTCATCGATCTCAACGATAAGGGGCTCGCTCATATCGTTTCAGGGCTCGACAATGTTCCGCAGGCTCCATTACGCGAAACGGGCTTTGACCTGACGGCCGCCTCAGAAATCATGGCCATTCTGGCACTCGCGGACAGCCTGACGGATCTACGCCAGCGACTCGGTCGGATCATCGTGGCAGAATCGCAAACGGGCGAGCCAGTCAGTGCAAACGACATCGGTGTCACAGGGGCGATGTTGGCATTGCTGCGTGACGCAATCCGTCCCAATCTGGTTCAGACGTGTGAGGGAACTCCGGCGATCGTTCATGCGGGGCCGTTTGCCAATATCGCTCATGGCAACAGTTCGGTCCTTGCAGATCTGACAGCGATTCAACTTGCCGATTTTGTTGTCACCGAAAGCGGGTTCGGGAGTGACTGCGGCGCCGAAAAGCTTCTGAATATCAAGAGTCGGATCAGCAGACTGCGGCCCGATGTCG
>CAXBSB010000252.1:0-9672 GCA_963977965.1 uncultured Schlesneria sp. | reverse complement strand
TGGCAATTGGCTCTGATTCGCGTCGGTGACCGGATCGGTAAGGGGATCCGGACGTCGCCTCGCGATGCCTTGATTGCCGAGTCGTGTGCCCCGGAACTGCGTGGCCGGGCCTTTGGGTTTCATCGTGCGATGGATCACCTGGGGGCTGCAATCGGTCCAATCCTGGCGACCGCGTTTCTCTGGTTCTGGCCTGACCAGATCCGGACTCTATTCCTTCTGGCATTGATACCAGGCCTGGCGGTCACGGTCCTTGTTGTGTTCGGATTGCAAGAACCCCCAAAGGATCCTGTGGTCGCCAGTACAGAAAGCAGTGGACACAGCCCTGATTCACCGCGTGAGAGTGAAACACGTCTGTTTTCGTTTCGTGGATTAGGCCAGTTCGATTCGAACTTCCGGAGATTCCTGCTGGCCCTGCTGATCTTCTCTCTGGGAAACTCCAGCGATGCATTTCTGCTGCTGCGTGCGGAGGAACTGGGGGTGCCACGCATGATGCTGCCAGTTCTCTGGTGTCTGTTTCATCTGATGAAAAGTGCCAGCAACGTCTGGTGTGGAAAGGGAGTCGACCGGTTTGGGCCGACGTGGTTCATTCTGACGGGCTGGGGGCTTTACGCTGCCGTCTATCTGGGATTTGCTATGGCGACGAATGCCTGGCAGGTCTGCGTCCTTTTCCTTGGTTATTCGCTGTTCTACGGCTTAACAGAACCCGCAGAGAAAACGTTGGTCGCGCTGCTGGCTGGTCCCGAACGCAAGGGCCTCGCTTTCGGCTGGTTTAACTTCTCAATCGGGATCAGCACGTTACCGGCGAGCCTGCTGTTCGGAGCGATCTACCAGCAATTTGGCCCCTTCGCGGCATTTGGCACGGGTGCAGGGCTGGCTCTTGTCGCAGCGATGCTGGTTGGTTCGGTAAAAGTACCAGCCAAATCCGCCTGAATGCGGCGTTGTCGTCCGTCGTATCGGCGAAACCCGCCTGAGTCGACCTAAATTCCGCGAATCACCATGAAATCGCGTGCCAGCGATTCGTCACTCCTTTAAAAAATGTCTGGAATTGTCGCCTTTTACAATTCTTTTTTGCATTCAACAAAATGAATTGACACATTCTGCCGGTTGCGAATAAACACCGCCTCGTCCATCTCCCATACAACATTTCGATTGCGATTCGAGCCGTCCGAACGCCTCGCGTCACTCCTTCTCACCACCCTTGGTGACGAGCGAATGAGCGGGGACTGTTCTTCGGCGAACTCTCTTCACGCCCGTGGTGAAGTGAGGCCTGTCTCCCATTTTTCAAATCCGTTCGTGTGGCTTCGGCCGCTTTTCCACCGATGACATCGCTTCAGCGGGCCGTCCAAAGTACGCGCTGTTATCGGCACATCGTTCCTTCCGCATCCATGGTGACCGAATGACGAACTCCCGTCCCGATGTGATCCCGTTTCCACAACGAGTTTCCGCACCTGCTGCTGAAACAGCCACAAATGTCCTGATCGTCACCTGCGATCCCGATATTGCCTGGCGTCTGGAAAATGACGTCCGCTCTGCCGGTTTGACCACGCGAGTGGTCAATTCCTACGATGCGGCAGCTCAGACTCTCAGCCTGCAAGCCTGCGAAGCCTGCCTGGTCGGCCCGCTGGCTCCCGGTGAAACGGCTGGTGCACTGGCCGGACTGATTCAGCAAAAGGGCTGGTCGACTCAACTCGTTTGTCTGGTGGCCGCACCTTCGGACGATACCCCTCAGATCCTGCCTGCGGCGAACGGCATTGAATTGCTGACCCAGCCGTACACGCCATCCACGTTTGCCCTGACACTGGCAGCCGCGGTTCAACGGTCCAAGCTGATGGCGGAAAACCGACGACTCCGACGTCAGTTGAGCAATCGCAACCTGCGAGACATGGTTGGACACAGCCCGGCCATGCATTCGCTGCGTCAGCAGGTTCAGAACATCGCTGACCACAATGGTTGCGTTCTGCTGTCGGGTGAACCTGGTTCCGGAACGGACCTGGTTGCTCAGGCGATACATGATTCGGGACGACGGGCTCACCGACCGTTCGTGAAGATCGACTGCAGTGTTCTGTCTGCTGAAACGCTGGAACAGGACCTTTTCGGTCAGTGCGAAGCGGCTCCGATGGGACAGACGATTCGTCATCCCGGACGACTGGAAATGGCCGACGGCGGAACCTTGCTGCTGGAACAGGTCCAGTTTGTGGCTCTTCCCGTCCAGAAACAGATTACGTCGCTGATTCGCGAACAGTCATTCGTTCACCCTCAAACGGGCGAGCGGATTCGGTTTGACGTCCGGTTCATCTTCGGTGCAAACCTTGAACTGCGATCGCAGGTCGACAAGGGACTGTTCCGACGAGATCTGTACGAAGAAGCATCACAAACCTGTCTCGAACTGCCAACGCTTCGGTCACGCAAAGACGACATCGCTCCGCTGACCGAACACTACCTGCGACGCGTTGCAGGCCGTGAAGGCAAACCACCACGTTCGCTGACACTGGATGCTCTGCACCTGTTGCAACGACACGATTGGCCAGGCAACGTCTGTGAACTGGAAAACGTCATTGAACGTGCCTGTGCTCTCGACTGGGGCAGCAAACTGACGTCATCAATGATCGAACCATGGCTGACGCCACGTGACGTCACTGAAGAAGAAGCCGATGGTCTGCCAGGTCTGACGCTGGCCGAAATGGAACGAAAGCTGATCGAAGCAACCTTCAATCGGTTTGCCGGCAATCGTGAAAAGACCGCCAAGGCATTGCAAATCGGTATCCGCACTTTGTCAGGTAAACTTCGCGAGTACGGATATCCGCCACGCGGGGGACCGGGTTCGAACCTGAAAGCCTGGTCACCAGCCGCATCGATCAGCCCCGTAATCGAGACTCTCGAGTCCGAACAACGAGCCGCCTGATTGTTGAATGGTGATTTTTCAAACCCGGTTGCAAACGCAATCGGGTTTTTTTATTGGCATTCCACGGTTAAGCAGCACGGGCGCACCGTAGAAATGTCGAGGCGAGCTCTCTGTATCACCAAGGGCGATCGCTTGTCTTCAACGTAGTTACTTCGCACCTCGCAGGGAGGAACTCTGGTAGATTGTTGAGCGTATTCTGCGTGGGCGATTCTCAACGTACAGATTCTCTAAATTGGTCTTTTTCGGCTGGAAGGGCCAGCGGTTCACTCAGCTAGGGCCCTTCGGCCCTGGAATCGATCCCATCAAGGTTTTCATCAGGCCTGCAGGGTAGTTCGTTCCTTTCAGTGAGTCTAATAGTCCGCGACAAGGCCGGGGCTTTGCTTGTGGAGTGACGCGAATCGCCAAAAAATCCCCCCCGTACGATATGGGGCCGCACGATGACATTCCGCCGAAAGCGCACGGCCTTATCGCGGACTCCAAAACCGTGGCCCCCCGCATGGACGGCTTCCTCCAACGAACGACAGCCCCTCCCTGGCCCCTTCCGCGTTGGCGGCTTGTCGGTCAACGTGAGTCGTCATAGAATCGACTGATCGATTTTGTAGACGCACATTCCGTACGAAGAAACCATGCCAGACCACGACTTCTATCAGACTCTTGGACTGAAAAAAGGGGCCTCCAAGGACGAAATCCGAAAGGCCTACCGGAAACTCGCGCGCGAACATCATCCGGATGCCAATCCCAACAATCCGGCAGCAGCAGAGCGTTTCAAGCAGGTTCAGGAAGCATACGACGTCCTGAGCGATGACAAGAAGCGGGAAATGTACGACCGCTTCGGCCCGAATTATGAACAGGCGGCTCGAGCCAGCGCTGCGGGTGCCTCAGGCAATCCGTTTGGTGGGGGTGGCTTTAATCCATTCGGCGGCGGAGCAGTCGATCTGGGAGACCTCTTTGGCCAAGGGGGTGTCGACCTGGGGGATCTGTTTGGCGGCGGCGGTAGAACTCGCAAGCGAGCTCCCGCGCGCGGGGCAGATATCAAAGCCACAGTCAGGATTCCATTTGAGACGGCTGTGACCGGTGGTCGAGTGGACGTTTCTGTCGATCGAAACGGAACGACAGAAACTCTGACGGTCAAGATCCCGGCTGGCGTCAGTGAGGGACAGGTCATTCGGCTGTCAGGACAGGGGGCACCATCCGCCCGGAATGGCACCGCGGGTGATCTGTATCTGACAATCGAGATTGAACCGCATCGCTATTTTCGGCGTGAAGGTGCGAACCTGCTCGTCGATGTTCCCATCACACCATCGGAAGCGGTACTCGGTTCGAAGATCGAGGTTCCCACGCTCACGGAAGGACACGTTGTATTGACAGTTCCCCCGGGGACATCCAGCGGCGTGAAATTGAGACTGCGTGGCAAGGGCGTGATTGATTCGCAGACGAACCAGACGGGCGATCAATTTGTCGTGATCAAGATCGTTGTTCCCAAGGATCTTCGCGAAGAGGATAAATCGCTCTACCAGAAACTCGCCGAACACGAATCGTCACCTCGTGCACAACTCTGGTAAGCCAACAGATCAACTCATTCCGCTTGAAAGTGTGGACCGCATGCACGCTCCTTCGCCACGATCCAGAAGCCAGACCGTGCTGAACCTGCGTCAGGTTCTGGTCGCGATTGTGATGATCGCGGCACTGATTGGCTTGAGTGGCGAAAAACTGCTGCAACAACCGGCGAGCGTCGTCGCGGCAGATCCCGTGAAGACTGAACCCGCAGCACATGAGCCTGCAGAAGGGGAACCGGAACAGGAACAATCGCCCGCGAAAATCCCGGTACGAGCGACGGAAAAGCAGATCAAAGCTTACTCGGGATTGGCCGCACTGGTGGGGATTGTCATCGCCGGACTGGCACTGGCCGCGTTGATTATTTTGTGGGCCGGTCGACTGCGTCGTCAGCTTCGTAGGCCGCTGCCGGAATGCGATGTGCCGGGGCGGGATTTCTGGTTCCTGAAGCCGCCGAAACCGACCGTCACCCAGTCATCGCTCCCCGATGCCCATCAGCCTCCGCATACTTCTCCTTCTGACGAGACCTGACAGGATACCTCAGAATTCTCACACGCCTGTCAGTCGCGGACACACTGTATGTCATCTGATACTTCATTTCCCGCCGCCGCTCACCTGCGGACCAGTCGCGAATTTGAAAACGTTTACGCCCAGAAACATAAGGGGGCAGATGGAGTCCTTCTGTTGTTCCTGGCTAAAAACTCTCTGAATGTAACGCGAATCGGCTTGAGTGTCTCGAAGAAACACGGCGGCGCGGTCGAGCGAAATCGGTTGAAACGCTGGCTGCGCGAAGCATTTCGACTGGAACGTCACGCTTTTCCTTCGGGACTGGACTTGATCGCGATTCCGCTGAATGCCGAGCGAGCCTCACTAGCGGCATTTCGACAGTCATTGATCGGACTGGTTCGAAGACTGTCGCGTCGGTTAAATCAGCCACCGACGGAGTCGCGGCCATGAGGCTGGTACGATTCCTCTGGCAGATTCCCGGGTTAATCCTGATCGCTGGAGTGCGGTTCTATCAATTGTTCATCGGTCCGCTTCTTGGAAAGCATTGCCGCTTTGAACCCTCGTGTAGCAACTATTTCATTCAGGCCGTGAAGAAGTATGGTGCTATTCGAGGTTCGACGAAGGGAGTGTTCCGGATCTGCCGGTGTCACCCGTGGCATCCGGGTGGATACGATCCGCCATGAGTGATCCCACAGACGGCGCGTGAATCGCTCCAGTCCGTTTGAAACAAGGGCCATCACATGCATATCGCGTTCTCGAGACTTGATCACCGCCCTTGGCCGGTCCCGAATGCTGCATGGACCTGGCGTCAGAACTGGAAGGATCTGCTGTTCGCTCACTGGCCGATCCCCACAGCCGAACTGCAGAGACTGGTTCCCGACGGTTTGCGGATTCAGGAGTTTGCCGGCACTTCGTGGATTGGCGTCGTTCCATTCCGCATGACCGGAGTCATGCGTCGACCGCTTCCTGATCTTCCCGGCGTCTCTGCCTTCCCGGAACTCAATCTGCGCATATACGTCGAGTACGAAGGAAAGCCGGGCGTCTGGTTCTTGAGTCTCGACGCAGCAAACTCGCTCGCCGTCTGGGGAGCTCGAACGTTCTTTCATCTCCCTTACTTTCTCGCTGACATCACACACCGGGAAACATCGGCAGGATTTGAATTCAAATCGAGTCGCCAGAAGACTTCCGAAAGAATCGACGTCACGGCCAATTACCGTCCGACATCCGCCCCCTTTGAAGCAACGCCTGGAACCTTGGAACACTTTCTTGTAGAGCGCTACTGCCTTTACGCCCAGTCGAAGGATGGCCGATTGTTTCGTGGAGACGTGCATCACGTCCCCTGGCCCTTACAACATGCCAATGGTGAAGTCAGTGCCGAGGCATTGTTCAAGCCGCACGGCCTGGCGATTGGCAGTGACGCGCCCTTGCTCCATTTTTCACGAGGCGTTGATGTGGTCGTCTGGTCGCTGACTCAACTTCGTTAACGACATTCGTTTCATATCTGGGTGCGACTTGAAGCCTTCGCGGAATGCTTCGGCGAGGTGGCCCAACGCGACCTGGTGTATTGAGTGTTTCCGCACTTGCCAGGGACACAGACGTTGACTTGTTACGTTCATTCGCCCAAACTTCAGACACGTTCCGCCACTCTCGTCCATTTCTCACCTCTTTGTAATCGGCGGACGAGTTGCCAAGATAGGCGAAACGCTGTACTGGTAATTTATGTATTCATGCTTAATGGTGTCTGATGAACAGATATGATTCCTCCAACGAGGTTCTAAATCCTGACAAGACTTCCTTACAACGAATGGAAAGACCGAGTCGCGGAACTGAGAGCGTCGCTCGACGCTTCTCCAGATGACCTACTTGTTGCTAATGCATATTGGGAATCGATCAGTGGGCAATTCGGTTACGATGTTCGTGACGGCAAAAGAGTGATCGATACATTTGGACTGTGTGCACTGAGATCTGAAGATGGGCTTGCACAACTCATCGCCGCGTTTCGCAAGGTCGCTGACGAACTTGGCGAACTACCACGCGATTCACTTTTTACGCCACCACTTGAAAATCTTCTCAGAATGGTTGCCCGACAACAGGATCACACGTTGTGTAAAGATGCGGCATGGATTCTGGAATGCGTTGAGTCAAATGTGGAGTAGAACAACATCCACGTAACAATCTGTTCGATTGGAACCGCGGGCCGCGCGGTTTCTGAAATCAACGTTGGTTGGCCGGGGCCGGTTAACCGACGAGTTAGCAGCCAGACTCTTTCCCCTTTTGGAGTGAAAAATGAGCGAATCGATGGAAGAATCCGATGCCTTCACCCCGGAGGCTTGTTACGTTCAACGCACGACACTGTCGACGCCACATTACCTCGGCGGCCCAACCCGGCACTCGGGATCAGATTGTCCTGAATGCGGTCGCCAAGTCACCTTGACTTGGGATCTCGATCTCACCGCCCCTGAGATTCCATCGGCAATTCGAAAAGCGTATCACTCACTTCAACGCCTCCCGCTTTACGTTTGCTCACTGTGCAGCGTGTTGTCATATCAAGTCCTTGCGGACGATCAGATCGTCTGCTTCCCGCACGGCGACCTCGAATGGTGCAACGACGATGAATCGCCACATTATGAGGCTCGAGCCGAAATCGAACGGCAGCACATTCAGTTGTATCCAGTACCTCAAGAGATTGACGCCCTGTGGGTAAAGCGGCGCTACCACGAGTCGCTCGACGATCATGAATCGGCGAAGCTTCAGAGCTACTTCGACTCGCTGGCAGTTCCACCAGAGGATTTCGTTTTTCAATCCCAACTCGGTGGCGATCCGTACTGGATACAGGGTTCACGCATCGGGGCGTGCCCCAATCCTGAATGTAACGCTGGCGCAGCCATCAGGCATTTTGCCCACATTTCTCCCCCTGACTCTCCGGGGCTTGGTGACTCGATCGGCTACTTCGACTTCCAGTTCATGGCCTGTCCGGTGTGCTTCTCAATCAACGTACAATACGAATGCACGTAGCAGTACAGCTATATCGCATCCCATTTAAGTGTGGCGTCTCGTGGGTATTATACTGCAGCGTCTGACCAGGGCGCGCAGGGAACCTCGACGATGGTCGAAGTCTTCCTTCGTGTGCTTCGTGGTAGATCACTCGTCCTTCGCAAGAATCTGTTGACCACGAAGCACACAGAGAGCATGAAGGGGGAGTACCGCGCTGGATGCGTGCCAACCCCTGACCTCGAAACCGAGAAGAAGTAGAAACGCAGAGGACGCGGAGAGCGCTGAGAGAACACAGGAGAAGGGATTGGGTTGGGGTTTCTCTCTTTCTTCCTCGGCGTCCTCAGCGCTCTCTGCGTTTCAAACTCTTTGCATTACCAATTGACGCACCTTTCACGGAGACAACTATCTAGCGCGGATCGCAGTTTACCGTAGCGACAAGCTGGGAACGATAGTAAGGTCGTGGAGTCCAGAAGCCACTTTAGACACTGTGGATTCCGCTACACTTAACTGAGATGCGTTCTAATAAGTCGATCAACCCAGCGGGTTCTGAAATCAAAGGTTATTGGCCGCCACCGGGTTACGTTTCGTGGGCCGAACGGCTGACTCAGCCTTGTGACCAATTGATGAACCTCCAATCAATCTTCCTCAGTGTAACTCTGTGTCGCCTGTGGTAAATCGTATTCAGGACTTGAAATACGGAAACGGACGTCACTTCTCGAGAAACAGCCGTGACTGCACGACTTCGTGGATCAGCCGTCGGAACCCATAGCTCTTTTCGCGGACGCGTCCGACAATGGTTTCAATCTGGTCTCGATCAACGGACTGCGGAGCCCGGCCGGTGGCATATGTCGTCAACTTTGTCGCGAGGGACCGAGCCAGCTGGTCCTTGTCCGCCAGCAAAAGCTGTTTGTATTCATCAATGTTGGCGAAACTGCGACCATCCTGCAGCGTGTCCGACGGATTGACCTTTGGTCCACGAGCGTAGTGCATCCGTCTGCCGTCAATCGTGACAGGTTCACCCAGGCCGCGGCTGCGATAGTTGTCGCGCCAGCCGCCGATCACGTCGAAACTCTCCAGAGCGAATCCGGGGGGATCGATCTGACGGTGGCAACTGGCACAGGTTTCCACATCACGATGCTTTGCCAGTTGATCGCGAATCGTGGTCGCACCGCGGATGTCGGGTTCCACGGCAGGAACGCCGTCCGGCGGTGGCTGAGGCGGAGTTCCCAGGATCCGATCCAGAACCCACGCGCCGCGAACAACAGGTGATGTCGTTGTCCCGTTCGCAGTCACTTTCAGAACACTGGCCATGGTCAAGACTCCCCCACGGTGACTGTCCGGTGGAAGCATGACCTTACGGATCGCGTGCCCTTCTACTCCCGGAATTCCGTAGTGTCGAGCCAACCGTTCATTCAGCATCGAAAAGTCAGATGCAACGAAATTTGTCAGGCTCAGATCGTGTTTTAATACTTCTTCAAAGAAGCGATGCGATTCCTGAAGCATTGCCGACTTGAGCAGATCGTCAAACTCAGGGTAGAGCAAATGATCGGGCTCGGTGAAATCGAGATCTCGCAGCTTCAGCCATTGCCCGACGAAGTTTTCTGTCAACGCTTTCGACTTGGGATGGTTCAGCATCCGTTCCACCTGGGCTGCAAGTACGGTGGGCTCATGTAGCTTGCCGGTGACCAGATCGGAAGAGCACACGTCTGAACTCC
>CAXBSB010000251.1:0-9801 GCA_963977965.1 uncultured Schlesneria sp. | reverse complement strand
GACGTGTGCTCTTCCGATCTGGGCGCAATGGACGTACGCACCGTTGACACTCAACGGACTGCAGGCGGCGGTCGAATTGGCTCGGGAACGACTGAAGGACAGTCCTGAGTTCATAGCCGAACGGGAGCGACTCGGGCGGGAAAGGGCCCTGATTTAAAAAACGCTCGTTCTGACCGGGCTGCGAAAAAATGAATTGGCATCGTTGACGGTTGGCCAAGTGCATCTCGACGGTCCAATGCCGTACCTGGAACTCGATGCGGCTGACGAAAAGAACCGCCAAGGCTCGACAATCCCGCTACGGACTGACTTGGCGAATGACTTGAAGGAATGGCTGTCCGACACACCGAAGCCACCAACGCTGCGATTGTGTGATGCAAAGCGGAGTATCGACAGCAAGAGGCCGTTGTTCACTGTTCCCGCCGGGTTGGTACGGATTCTCGACCGCGATTTGAAAGCCGCTGGAATCCTGAAGCGGGACGAACGGGGGCGGACAATTGACGTTCACGCCTTACGGCATTCGTTCGGAACCCTTCTATCAAAAGGGGGCGTTGCTCCACGAACGGCTCAAGCCGCCTTGCGTCACAGTAAAATTGACCTGACGATGAATCTCTACACCGACCCGAAGCTGCTGGACGTTCACGCCGCGTTAGATTCGCTGCCATCGCTTGAGGGCTGGAACCTGTCGCCTATATCCGACCGAGATTCGATTCGAGCGACAGGAACGGATAACCGCGACGCTTCGCACGGCTCAAGACATTCTGTCAATTCCGTTGCACCAACCGTTGCACCAAATATCGCCCATTCGGGGCAAACGCGGTCCCTTGCAGTCCATGCATCAACTGACACTGATGGTCCGATGCCGCTTCGGGTGAATGATGCAAACCCCATGAAAACAAGCAAAAAAGCCTTGTCCGCAGTGTTTGCGAACAAGGCTTTTTTAGTGGAGACGACGGGGATCGAACCCGTAACCTCAGGCTTGCAAAGCCAGCGCTCTCCCAATTGAGCTACGTCCCCCCTGCAGGGCGTTCGTTGACCGAATTTCCTGCGAAATCACAAAGCCGCCGAGGGGATCGGCGGCTGAGGAGTGGGCGTACGTGGATTCGAACCACGGACCTCAGCTTTATCAGAGCTGCGCTCTAGCCAACTGAGCTATACGCCCTAATGACTTCGACACAACCGACTTTCGACAATCAGAGCGTGACAACCGCCAGTCGGTGACGTGCCCGAAGTGGTGGTAGTATTGCAGCCGACGGGATCACTGTCCAGTCAGCCCGCACCCTGATTTTGAAATCGCTTCAACCCGCTCCACAGCCACAGGTTACAGCTCACACAATTTCGTCCGTTTTTCGCCGGAACTTCACTCAATCTGCCCGAGGTTTCGCACAGGCGATTGCCAGTTGCGTGCTGGTGATCGCCTGTAACGCGTCCTGAACGGTCGGAACGGGAACCAGCCCCCCCAACGCACGACGACAGAATTGATCCAGAATGATCTCGTACGGAGACCGCTCCTGGCCAAACGTTTCCACTCCTTCCTCCTCGCTAGTCCTCCAGCAGATCTGCGTCGGGCCGCTAGTCGTCGCTGTACCTCGCTCACATTCGACGACTCGAGTCATCGTCGGTTCAGTACTGCTGAATCGCAGAGTCGCATGCAGCGGTTGTAATTCGGGGGAGCGGGCTGAAAAGGTCAGTTCAAATTGAGGCCCCGATGCCGATTCGTGGTACGAAATCCCGCCCATGGGGACTCCCAGCAACCAGCTACACCAATCGAAGACTCCGACTGCTTCCGACTGACTGGACACCAACCAGTCTGCAGGGGTCTGGCCAAAGCGGAGTGGGATCACCAGTTCAATCCGCTGAACTCGACCCAGTTTTGTCACCATCAATTCTCGCAGGCGAGTCGTCGATGGTGTGAACCGTTGAGGGAATTCGGGCATCAGTGTTTCGCCAAACTCGCGAGATCGCTGGTACAGGGCCGCAGTCTTTGCCAGAGAACCCGAGAACGTATTGGCAAATAAGGCAGGACGTTCGTTTCGGAGTGCCAGGTCGGCCGGATACTGGCAAAACCAGCCAGGATCGAGAATCAACCAGGCGTGCAGATCGGTCCGTTGAGTCAGCAGCCAGGGAGAATCGATCGGTGCCGCTTCAAATTCATCGGCGACGGAAGCAGCTCGACACAGTACGGTATCACAGACCGCTCGGACGGAGATCTTGGCAGAAAGTCGCTGAATCGCGGCGCGGTAATGCAGATCCCACGTCGAACCCACTCCAATGAGTGCGACTGAAACTTTCGCGCGGCTTTTCGTGTCTCCCATCGTCGCTTCCACCACGCCACGGGTCGATCCGAAGGATAAACTCTGGTGGCATGGTAACGGCATGTGTCGAGAATCGCACGAGACCGACCCCAGAGTCGGAAAGATTCAGGCAAACGGCAGGAAACGGGTTCACGACCGATTCCCGCCATTCACAACTTCGATCACATCCTGGCGCTGAACATGAGTTGACCCATCAGCCGCTGGACGCTCGCCTGGAAGTCTTGGAATGCAGGGTTTACCACAGAGGGCACTGAGAAGGTACAGAGGAAAACTTGGCAGTCCTTTTGGTCACGTTTCGTTGTGGGGACCATTATCCTGATTTTTCCGGATGTTGTCTGTCGAAAATTGAAAGATAACCCGCTAACGCGTGCCGTATGATTGCCGTGTGACGTTGTGGACCCCATGAATCGTCGAAGTGTCGAAGGCCGTGATCAACTGAATTGGCAGTTTTCCTCTGTGCCTCCTCTGTGTCCCCTGTGGTAAACCTGCATTTCAGAATTGCCACTCGAAACTTTGCTTCGGTTTGACTTTGCATGCCTGTTAAGCGAAAGATAACCGGACGCAGTGCGTACCGGCTGATGGGTTGAACTTGACGACTTGCCGTCCTGGAAATCTGTTGCCTTCGGCGCCGCGCATGCAATGATTCTGTTGTCACCAGAAGCGAGGGCCAATCATGAATCCTGTCACGCCGAATTCTTCCGGAGCTAAAGCCACATTCTGCGAAGATGTGGAATTGTCCGGCCATATCATCGACAGCCTGCTGCTCCCCAAGGTCCTCGACGAAATTACGGGACTGGGGGGCGAGTACCAGAGTCACGATATTCGAATCGGGCACAACCGTCACGATCCCAGCTATGTCCGGCTGACCGTGACCGCGCCTACCCTGCCCTGCCTGGAAAAGATCCTGACGGCCATCGGCCAGCATGGGGCTGTTCCTGTGCAGCATCAGGACTGCCGCCTGGAACCGGCCGACATGGACGGTGCGTTCCCCGAAGGCTTTTATGCGACGACGAACGAGCCGACGGAAATCCGCTTGAATCATGCGTGGATCCCTGTCGATCGGCAGGAAATGGACTGTGGAGTGGCTGTAGACCGCACCAACAGGACGGCGCGATGCGTTGCCATGGCGGATGTGAAACAGGGAGAACTCATCGTTATTGGCCGATTGGGAACTCGCGTCTTCCCCGTGGGTCGCGGCGAGGACCACCGACACTCGTTCGGCTTCATGAACAGCACGGTTTCCAGTGAGAAACCGAAAAACGTCACAGTGCGTGAAATTGCAGAACTGATGCGTCGGGCTGCTCAAGGAACCGGAAAGATCCTCGTTGTCGCCGGGCCGGCTGTGGTTCATACGGGCAGCCGACAACTGCTCAGTTGGCTGGTCCGTGAAGGTTATGTCAACGTGCTGTTTGCCGGTAACGCACTGGCGACACACGATATCGAACAATCGTTCTATGGAACCAGCCTTGGAATCTCGATGGAAAGCGGTGGATCAACCGAAGAAGGCCACGAGCATCATCTGCGTACGATCAATCGAATTCGCAGATTGGGCGGAATTGTTCAGGCTGTCGAACAGGGATTATTGACCGACGGGATCATGTACGAGTGCGTCCGCCACAAAGTTCCTTATGTGCTGGCGGGCAGCATTCGTGACGACGGACCGCTCCCCGATGTGATTACCGATTCGCTGGTGGCTCAAACAAAGATGCGTGAACTGGTCCCAGAAATCACGTTCTGTCTGATGATCGCAACGACACTTCACAGCATCGCCGTGGGGAATCTGCTACCCGCTCGGGTCAAGACTGTTTGTGTCGATATCAATCCCGCGACAGTCACCAAGCTGGCTGACCGTGGGACGTTCCAGACCGTTGGACTGGTCACAGATGTCGAACCGTTCCTGCGAGTTCTGGTTCGAGAACTGGGCGGACCGGCATAAACCGCTGGAAAAATATACGGACCAGGCGACCTCAAGAAACTGCGGCGACTTTGCCGATAACGACGACGTGCCCGGCGTGTCGGTGGGCGAAATGCATTTTCGCGCTCCGTCGATTCGTCTGTCACCTGCCAATTTTCACATCGCCTGAATACATCCGAATGAAAACTTCAACAATGCGGTCAATCGGCCGATATCCCAATACAGGGACATCGGGTACACGTGACTGCGCCTGTTGATCCTGAAAAACCAATCCGAACGCACCAGGGAGGGGGCCGGACTATGTCGCAGCACGGGATCAATGTTCTGGCATTGCTGAAGGGTGAAGAGCGGTACGTGTTTCTTTACGATGATCGAAGCCTCGATCAGGTTCTGCAGACACTCGGTCGCTATGCGGCAGATCCGGAATTGAGTTTTACGTGGTATGATGCGGCGGTCCTGAGTCAACGAGTCCGAAAACTGAATGCGGAACTGGATATCGCGCCGAGTGATGCCAGCGAAGCCCCCACCAATCGAATACAACGTCGAGCGGCTTAGCGGCCCGAGGCAAAAGGGGTCAGACCCTCTCCGGGCATGTGAATTCCAATTCAAATCGACTGCCCTCAAAAGGGTCTGACCCCTTTTGCCACGGGCTCGTTAGTTCTGCTGCCGAAGTGTAAGCATGTTTGCTGCGATCGATGGATTCCTGCGTTACTTGAAGATTGAGCGGAATTCTTCCGAGCTCACGATCAAGTCGTATTCCGAGGACTTCGGCAGTCTTCTCGACTACGTCAGGGATCGCGTCGGTGAAATCTCATCTCCGGCTGACCTGCAGATTGCCCAGCTTCGAGGATATGTCGCGTACCTGCACGAGTGCGACTATGCACGCACGACGATTGCCCGCCGCCTCGCCAGCCTGCGAAGCTTCTTTCGATACTGTCAGCGTGAGGGGTTGGTGACATCCAATCCCGCCAAAGTCCTGCGAACACCTCGAGTCGGTCGCAAGCTGCCTCACTTCCTGACGATCGAGCAGATTACGAAGTTGCTGGAAGCGCCTCCTGTAAACGAGATCGAGGGCATTCGAGACCGTGCTCTGCTGGAAACCATGTACTCTGCGGGTCTGCGAGTTGCGGAACTGGTCGGGATGAACGTTGAGAACTGGGATCGCGACACCAATATCGTGCGAGTGTTCGGAAAGGGGAAAAAGGAACGCCTGGCCCCGATCGGTCGCCACGCCTCGAAAGCACTCAGCGACTGGCTGGAAGTACGTGAACCGGCCCCCGATGCCAAGCCCGCCGATAAGAACGCGATGTTCCTGAACCGCTTCGGCACCAGGCTGACAACGCGTAGTGTCGGCAGGATGCTGGAAAAGTACCTCGCCCTGACAGGACTCGACCAGATAACGACGCCACACACTCTCAGGCACACATTTGCAACTCACCTTCTCGACGGCGGCGCCGACTTGCGCAGTGTTCAGGAGTTATTAGGCCACAAGAGCCTGACAACGACTCAGATTTACACGCATGTCAGCACTCGACGACTGAGGGACACCTACGACCAAGCGCATCCGCATGCAGAGAAGAATCGCAAGGTGAAAGAGTAGCAGTTCGCGTCAGCCCTTCAGCTCAACGTGAGCATGTTTCTCCAATCATTTCTCAGCGAATGGCGAGATTCAGCGCCGTTGCGAACCAGCCCGTTCTGCCCGGCCTGGCAACTGATTTGCAGTACTTATTCTACGCCACACAGTTGACTAAAGGCCTCGATATGTGTCCAGTGATAGCGGTATCCACATTCCGTAGTTTGGAATGCATCCTGCCGGCGTACACTGTTACAGGAAGACAACGATGACACCTTCGTTCGAAAGTAGCACTGCTCGCCTGGCATTGGAAATATGTCGGTACACGTATGCGGTAGGCGTTAAAAGTGATGACAACACTGCGAACGATGCAGCTAAAGAGCAATCGCTGGAATATATCACAGACCACTCGACGGAATCGAGCACAAGTCCAGATTGTCCGCTCGGAATGCTGTTAAAGGGGCCAAAATCAATTTTTGGTGGCCCGACGTCGTTCGCATGTGTTACCTCGTTTGAGGATTGCAATGTTGTTTCATACATGGGAACCAAGAACGAGTTTCGAGCAATTGATTTTGCGGAGTTTTTTGATCTTTTCCAGAGCGGCAACGTGGCAGCTATTGCTTTGAAGGGCACAAAGGTTGTCCGCCAGCTTCTTGAATCACTTGAAGATTGGGGACGGGACGGTGAAGCCAGATCCGTTTCGTTTGATCTGGATGGATCGCATATCGGAAAAAGCCAGGGAGTGACACTGGAAGGTCGAGTGCACGAAGGTTTCTTGAAAGAGCTTCGCGCAGTACAAGAGAAAGTCATTGCAGAACTGAGGAATTTCAAACTTGCCAACGGGAGCGATCGCAAGGTGCTCGTGACCGGTCATAGCCAGGGAGGTGCCGAGGCAGCATTGGGCACACGGGCACTTGCTGCAGCAGGTTTTGATGTCGAAGTGACTTACACGTTTGCGGCGCCAAGATCTGGAACTCAGCAGTTTGCTGACAGCATAAAGACTCCGGTACATCGCATCGAATTCGGTAACGACATCGTGCCACATCTTCCACCGACGCTCATCCGTAAACTTCTGGAAGACTTCGTGGATGAACACAAGATCTTGTTGAAGACACTGACACTGCTGGATGATATCGAAGCTGCAATCAACAAACTTTCTGACTTTGGATATGTGGGACTCGGACCGCTCTGTTACGGCGAGTTAAACGAGCAAAAGCTGCACGTTGATATGTCCACTGCGGAGGAGCGATTGCTCATGGACAAGCGACTTGAGCAACTCAAAAAGAACCCAAAGACATGGGTAGACCATCATCATCTGGCTAACTATTCGGTGCTTTTGGACTGGCCCCGCGCATGACTGCAGTCGCAGTGATGTCAAACTTAGGTGCGGGTCTCGCTTCCGTGTCGCGCAGGAATATGGGTCAGAGCGTATTACGTATAAGTGTGGCATCCCGCGGCTGGCAATTACTCCAGATCAAAGCAAACGGCTTCGTTCGCGTTTCTTACGAACAGTTTCCCTCTGACCAGAGCCGGGTGATTCCAGGTAATCCCGCCGTCAAGCAGTGGGTAACTGATTGGATCCTCGGGTCTGGTCGGCTTTGCTGGAACCTGAAACAATACGCCTTCTTCGCTGATGATGAGCAGGGTATCACTCACCAGCAGAAACTGTCCGTAGCCGTAACGGCCTGACTGCCAGACGGTTTTACCGGTTTCAAGTGCAACGCATGTCAGCCGACCATCATCCAGTCCGTAGATGTGATCATGGTGAACAACGAAGTCGTTGAATTTCGGACGAAACCGGTTTGTCTGCCATTTGGTAGTGACGGTCCAGTCATGACCTGATCGAGTGGCTTCCAGGCGAACACTTCCCACTCCATACCCTGTTCCAAACAGGATCGATTCGTCTTTCAGGACCAGCGGCAGGGCGCTGTTCACCAGCGGCGAGTTCTGCCATTTGAAGAACCACAACTCTTTCCCATCAGCCAGTGAATGTGAGGCCAAGCCGGTCCCTACTGGCATCAGTACAACCCGCTCACCATGAAGAGTTGTCACAGTAGGACTTGAGTAACTTGCAACCTGATTTCCACCGGACCAGACCTTATTCCCGGTCGTTCGATCATAGGCAACTACAGACTTTCCATCGATTCCCCCTGGATTCACGATCACAAGATCATCTACCACGAGCGGCGATCCCGACATCCCCCAGGCGAGGTTTGGTACTGGCTTGTCGGGTGTCCCGGCATCTACCAGAATGTTCGTGGTCCAGATCAGCTTTCCGGTTCTTGCTTCGAGACAGTTCAGTATCCCGGTCGCACCAAGCGTATAGAGCTTGCCGTCACTGAATTGAGGCGTGGCGCGGGGGCCAGTTCCCCCTTGTGGTTCGGCGGCAGGAAACTGAGCAGGATCAAGATGCTGCCAGATCTGCTGACCATCAGAACAGCGATAAGCGACAACGGCTTCATCGGCGTCTCGTTGTTCCTGGGTGAATGCGTAGTCACCAATAATCGCGAATGACGACCATGCTTTCCCGACGGGATGTCGCCAGACTTCCTTCGGTGGACGCGCAGCCCAATCGGTCCGCAATGTCACCCCTGAAATCACGCCGTCACGACGCGGCCCGCGAAAACCGGGCCAGTCATCTTCGGAGGCAACCAGCGGTTCAGCCTCTGCCTCAACCGCTGCCGCAGCAGGCTTGCTCATTTTCAGTTGCTCAAGGTACTGCCGTGACTTCACGTCAAGCCTGGGAGCCCACCGCCACGTGATTCTCGTCGGAGTCATATCTCCGTCAAACCGATCCAATCGAAAGGTGGCGAAGAAGGCAACGATCAATGCAAAACCAGTGCCAACTGAACGATAGCGGATTGCGCGCGACCACCCTGAAAAAAACGTCCACCAGATCAGCAGCAGAAACAACGCAGCCGGCCAGACGAACAGAATAGACATCTTGAAGTGAGTCGGGTTGTCCCACCAGAGAGTCCACAAGCATGCCTGAGCTACCCAGGCAATGACAAAAATCGCCAGGCCAAGCTTCCAATGCCCATGCGTTCCGTTATAGCGAAGACCAATGTTTCCATCATTTGTGGCAGAAGCGGACATCCGTTGTCTTTCGAACAAGTGAATTGTCATTGCGAGCGATTCCCAGCAATCTTCGTGCGGCACGCTCCTTTGTCAAGCTGTAAGCACGATTTGTTCCATGCACGTCAACGATACGCACTATGAAGAACACTTCTCGCACGCAACCGTTGCCGACGCGAAACAGTTGCCGACGGATCATCAAACGACTTCACGACATCGCCCATTGTCTTATCAACTCGTCGCGATTACGGTAATACGAATTCGAATGTCCGATGAATGGAGAAACAACGATGGCCGCAGCAGACTTCCGTGATCAATTGCTTCGCTGCCTGGGGGGCGACTGGCCCTCCCCGTGCCCATTGAATGTCAGAATCCGCGAGAAGATTGCGAAGCCGGGATACACGATTGAATCCGTTTTTTACGATGCTGAGCCGAACGATCCCATTCCCGCGCTGCTGTTGATTCCCGATGGAGTTAGCGCCAGCAAGCCGGCTCCTGCCATCTGCGTCTGGCACCAACATGCTGGCAATTGGGCCAAGGGAAAATCAGAACCCGGGGGACTGATGGCAGATCCGATGCATCACACGGGTGCTGCCCTGGCACGTGAAGGCTATGTTGTGCTCTGCCCCGATGCTCTTTGCTTTGAAGAGCGTCGCGACCCAACAGGGAAACTTAAGGACGGCAACTTCGAACGATTTGAATTCCTGCGCTATGTTGTCGCCGGAAAAAGCATGGCATGGAAAAACATTCTGGACATGAAACGGGCCGTCGATTTTCTGACGAGTCGCCCGGAAGTGAAAGCGGAAAAAATCGGCTGCTACGGGCATTCCATGGGATCGACGCATACGTGGATGGTCGGTCCGTGGGAACCTCGATTGAAATGCCTCGTCGGAAATTGCTGTCTGCCGACATACAAGGCCATTCAT
>CAXBSB010000250.1:0-9921 GCA_963977965.1 uncultured Schlesneria sp. | reverse complement strand
CGCATGTCGGTGGTCCGACCACTCGATTCGAGCATGGCTGCCGTCGACGGAAGACATCCCCCTGGAAATACAAATCGCTGGATGAAATCGACACCATTCAGATACTGCTGATAACGGCGTTCCGGCATGACGATCGCCTGCAGAACGGCGGAACCATCGGGACGAAGCAGTTCCCCGATCTTGCGGAAGTAGGTGTCAAAATACTTGTATCCAACGGCCTCGATCATTTCGATCGAGACGAGTTTGTCGAATTTCCCAGTGAGATCTCGATAGTCCTGCTCCAGAAGCGAAATGCGATCAGACAGGCCCGCCGCGGCAATCCGCTCACGGGCAATTGCGGCTTGATTTCGCGAAATTGTGGTCGTCGTCACCTTACATCCATAGTTCGTCGCTGCATGAATCGCCAATCCACCCCAACCCGTTCCGATTTCCAGCAGATGGTCCGTCTTGTCGAGCGATAACTTGCGGCAGACGCGGTCGAATTTCTCTTCCGAAGCCTCTCTCAGCGAATTGCTTTCATCGAGGAAAATGCCGCTCGAATAAGCCATGGTCTCATCAAGCCAGAGTTTGAAGAAGTCATTTCCCAGATCGTAATGAGCACCAATGTTCTTACGACTTCCGATGCGGCTGTTTGATCTCATCCAATGATAAGCCCGATTCACCAACACCTGAATGCGTGCGAGCCCACCATCAAATTGATCGGCATTGCCGAGATTACGGACGAAAACTCGAATCAGTCGAGTCAAATCGTCACAGTCCCAGTCGCCGCGAATATAGGACTCCGCCACCGAATTTGTTCCTCCCATGACCGTTTCGCGGTAAAAGCGGGGATTGCGCACTTGAAGAGTGACATGCAGGTCGGAGGATTCGCCATGGACGGAGTTCCCAGAAGCGTCCTTAAGCAGGATCTGGCCTCGCTTTAATCCAGCCAGTCGCCGGGTAACGAGTCGTCGAGCCACCCGGTCGATTAATCCCGGTCGATTTGCGATTGTGGGGCCTTGTGATTCCGATGCCGTATTCATGCAGAGACTTCCTGACAGTCGGGGTGATCAAGTTTGTCGGTCACGGTCGACATTGACTGAGCCGTGAAATGTGACTTTGAATTTTGCTGCGAACTGGAGGCTGGGTGCGGGACGTAGGGGACTCGTTTCAACCACAACCGCAGCGCCTGCCAGTAGATCCCCAGAAAGACCAACAGGGTCATTACGGGATACTGGATGAGAACTCGAGCCAGATTCCATGTGGTCACAGGAACCCGCCGCGTTAACAACGTCGCGTCGAACGGCTTCCCCTGTTGATCACAGTTGTCGATCTGGACGATCAATTGACTCCCTGGTTGATTGAGTCGCCAGTGATACTGGTAATTCATCCCGAGAAATGGAGAGACGTGAAATTCTTTCTGCTGCAGTGCCGTCAGCATCGCTCCCGATTCCTGCCGCATATCGAGAACATAGGAGTGACGCTCATTCCATGGTGTATTGCTGACGTCGGCAACCACGGCCTGAAGAACTTCACCGCTCGTGTCGAAGCAATAATGGAGGCTGACGGGATTCATCAGGAATCCCGCATAGCGAAAATGAGTGAGCAATCGAATCGGACCATTCGGCCGCCAGCCAAGGCGGCTTTCAACGAGATCTCGCACAGACTCAGCAAGCGGTTGATCCGGTGGCCCCAGATGGTCGGATCGGCGAAACCAGGCCAGGTTTGGCCAGTGCGTTGACCAGAACCACCGCCCTCGAAAGAGGGTTGGTAACTCATCAAGATCGACGTACATCAGAAACAATCGATAACGGAATTGATGTGCAACCGGACTGAACCGACGATGTCGCACATCACCTTCGTAAATGGCGCTGGCGATCGTCACGGTGACACCCCCGCGACGCAAGTGCGATTCTCGAGTGGCGACGTCCGTGCAGAAATGCCGGGTGTCGGAGCCAGTCTCTTCACGACAGCGAGGGCGCTGTTCACACCGTCTTCGTGAAAACCATTCCCCCAGTATGCTCCACAGAACGATGTCCGATTGACGTTAATCAGTTCTGGATGTCTCTTCTGAGCAGCGCTGCGGCTGGTCGTAAAGATTGGATGATGATATTCGAATCGCCCCAGAATTCGCGTGGGATCGATCGATTTCTCGTCGTTCAGAGTCACGCAGAATGTATGCTGCGACTGGATTCCCTGCAGCAGGTTCATGTTGTATGTGACTGAGGCTGCGCTCGATTCTGGCAGTACGCGATAATTCCATGCAGCCCAGGCTCCGCGTCGCCGCGGGAGTGCGGTGATATCCGTGTGCAACACAGCAATATTGCGTCCGTATGGGAACTGCGAAAGCACTTCTCGCTCGGTACTCGTTGCCCCTTCGCCGAGGATGCGCAAAGCCTGATCTGAGTGGCAGGCGAAAATGACTTGATCGAAGGATTGTGGCTCACCGACCGTAGTGTGGATCTGAACCGAATCATTCGATCTCACCACGCGCACCACAGGGGATTTCAGCCGAATTCGATTTCGAAACCCTTCCGTCAGTTTGGTAACGTAGCTACGTGAACCTCCCTTAATGACGCGCCATGTCGGCCGATTTGTGACACTGAGCAACCCATGGTTCTTGTAAAAATCGGCAATAAAGCGAATCGGAAAATCAGCAAACGTTCCAGTCGGACAGGACCAGATTGCGGCCCCCATCGGCAAAAGATACTCATTCGCAAAGATCGCCGAATAACGATACCGATCAAGGAACTCGCCTACCGTCGTTGTTTCTGCACACGCCTCCGCACATTTCACAGCCTCACGATTGAAACGCAGGATGTCGAGAATCAAGCGATAAAATCGGGGACGAAGCAGGTTCCGGCGCTGGACGAAGAGTGTCCGTAGAGAATGGCCGTTGTACTCAAGATCCGTTGCGTCATCCCGGACACTGAAACTCATCACTGTCGGTTTGGACTCAACACCGACTTCGTCCAGCATTTCGATGAAATTCGGGTAAGTCCAGTCGTTAAATACGATGAATCCCGTGTCGATCGCGAACTGGTCGCCTTCGACCTGAACATCGACCGTATTGGTGTGGCCTCCGATGTAATCCGCAGCCTCGAAGACTTCGATCTCGTGAAGTTGATGCAGGCGATACGCGGCTGTCAGGCCGGAAATCCCGGATCCGATGATTGCGATTCTCATTTTCTGCCCGCATCCAAAAAAACGTTCAATTCGTTCACTTGATATTAAGCAAACGACAGAAGAATTTCAACCCCACTACCGTTTTTAACAATCTGACACGTCGATGAAATCGTGAGAAAACTCAACAATCACCAGAAATAACCACGAAGATTTGCAAAAATCGTGCTTCAGAACGATGATGGCGAATGGGGTGGACATTGCTCGACACGTGAGATACAATTCGTTCAAAACGTGCAAACCGTCCGATCAGCACATCAAAGCCTCTCAGTCACATGGAAATGTCAGACCTCGTATCACCGAAGCAAGTCTCGCGTGCGATCGGCGTGAGCGAATCATCGCTGAAGCGGTGGTGCGACCAGGGGCTGCTCCAGACGGTTCGAACGGCGGGTGGCCACCGGAAAATTGAAATCAGTGAAGTTGTTCGATTCGTCAGGGACCGCAATCTGGTTTTGCGAGACCCCGAAGTTCTCGACCTTCCTCCCGCGAGTGAAGGGGCCGAACTCGGGCTGGTGCGAGGCCAATCGCTGCTGATGTCAGCCCTCCTGGCAGGAAACGAATTACTGGTTCGGCAGATCATTTTTGATCTGTATCTCGCCAAACATCCGATCAGCGTCATCTGTGACGAAGTGCTCGCGTCGGCGTTTCGAGAAATCGGGGAAAGATGGGCCTGCAAGGAAGCAGATCCGTTTCAGGAACGTCGTGGATGCGAAATTGCCGTCCGGATCATGTTTGATTTGCGGCGATGTCAACGCCCCCCCGATTCATCCCTGAATGCGATCGGAGGCACGATTGAAGGGGATCAATATTCGATCCCTTCCACAATGGCCGAACTCGTCTTGCGGGAAGCCGGCTGGAACGCAGTTTCGCTCGGAACGTCGTTGCCGTTCTCATCACTGGCTCGAGCGATCACTGACATTCGCCCGAAGATTTTCTGGCTCAGCGTTTCGTATATTCAGCCGTCAATCGACTTCATTCAAGAGTTCGCAAAACTCTCAAAAGCCTGCATGGATACAGGAGCCGCGCTGGTTGTTGGTGGTCGAGCCTTGACCGAAAACCTGCGGCAGAAAATGACCTATTGCGCGTACTGCGACACCATGCAGCACCTGGAAACTTTCGCTCATACGCACCAGCGCGTTATTGCGTCTGCCGCCGAATCATCGACGGGTGATGAAGGCATCGAACGTACGACGAATCATTCGACGCATCTTCCGGAGAATCAGCCATGAGACCTGCAAAGCAGATTGGGATCTTCCTACTGGTACTCACGTCCATGACAGGGAACATCGCCCGAGGTGCCGAACCGGTTGCGACCTGGCCGCAATGGCGAGGTCCCCAGCGCGATGGCCGCGTAGCGGGTGAATCGAACTGGCCCGAACAACTCGCCGGTACTGCTTTGAAGCAGGTCTGGCGGAATGCCATGAGCCCGAGTTACTCAGGGCCGATCGTCTCTGAAACCATGGTCTTCGTCACCGAAACTGTCGACAAAAAGCGAGAAGTCGTTCGAGCCCTCGATCGCAAGACGGGCAGGCAAATCTGGGAGGCGACCTGGGAAGGATCCCTGTCAGTCCCATTTTTTGCGAAGGAAAATGGCGACTGGATTCGAGCCACTCCTGCATTCGACGGGGAATCACTCTACGTTGCCGGTATTCGAGATCTGCTCGTCTGCCTGAATGCCGCAACAGGCGACATTCGCTGGACATTCAATTTCCCGAAAGAGTTCAAAACACCTCTTCCTGCGTTCGGATTTGTCTGCTCCCCATTGGTCGACGGAGAATTCGTTTATGTCCAGGCCGGAGCCTCATTCGTGTGCCTCGACAAACAAACCGGGAAGGTCATCTGGCGATCTTTGAAAGATGACGGGGGAATGTGGGGAAGTGCATTTTCCTCACCCATCATGGCGAATCTCGCTGGCAGGCGACAACTTCTGGTGCAGACTCGCGAGAAACTTGCTGGTGTCGAACCAACCTCGGGCGATGTCTTATGGACTCAGGAAATTCCGGCGTTCCGTGGCATGAATATTCTGACGCCCACCCCCTTCGAGAATTCCGTTTTCACGAGTGCCTACGGTGGGATGTCGCACCTGTTCACCATTCGGGCCTCAACAAGTGAGATCACTCATTCGGAAACGTGGACAAACAAAGCTCGCGGTTACATGTCATCCCCCGTGGTTATCGACGGGCACCTCTATCTTCATCTGCAGAACCAGCGATTCACGTGTATCAACCTCAAAACAGGCGAATCGAAATGGACGACGACACCTTACGGGAAGTACTGGAGTCTTGTCGTCAATGGCGATCGAATCCTGGCCCTGGACGAGCGTGGTGACTTGCTGTTGATTCGTGCGAACCCAGAAAAGTTTGAACTCCTGGATTCCCGCAAAGTGAGCGACTCTCCGACATGGGCGCACTTGGCGGTCTGCGGCCGTGAAATCTTTATCCGCGAGCTGAATGCAATGACCAAGTATGAGTGGAAATAGGCTTTCAAACCGCTGTTTTTCGTCTGTCTGGTTATTGAGAAAATCGACGTCGGGGACTGAATAAGGGATTGAAGCGATTTGGGTTGAGGCATAGGATCAATCAAGAAAGCAGGATGTGTCTGGCCGAATTCAAGAGCCTTTATGCCTCAAAAGTTGATCATCGACGCTGACCCCGGGATTGGCGATGCACTCGCAATCGCGGTGGCACTTTCGGACCCCGATCTGGACGTCATCGCACTGACAGGCGTTGGCGGTTGCGTGTCGCCTCTTCAGTCCGGTCGCAATCTGCAAGCGATTGTAGAGGTTCTGGATCCTCCCAAATGGCCGCGAATTGGAGTTGGCTATTCTGGCCCTCAACTTCCGGGCGTCGATGATCCAGATCTCACTTCCTCAAGATCAGAAACTCCCGAGTGGCAACAACACCTTCGTTGTCTCAATGGCCCAAGAGGCCTGGGGGAATGGCAACCCGCTGCGGCCGATCTGCATCACACACGCGACGCCGTCAAACTGATGGCTGAACTTACCCGCCAGTATCCGGGGGAAATCGTCCTGCTGACACTGGGGCCTTTGACAAATCTCGAACTCGCTTGCGACCTGGATTCAGAGTTTCTGTTGCGATTGAAGGGACTCGTCTGCCTGGGGGGGACAGTGATGTCTCCAGGCGATGTCACACCAACCGCGGAATACAATATCCACCATGACCCCGAAGCAGCGCGAGCCGTCTTGAGATTTCCAGCGACAAAGACTCTCGTTCCGCTCGACTCAAGTCGAAAAGCCGTGTTGACCTTTGAACAGTACGATCGCCTGAAACTGAACGACACAACGTCGCTTGGCAAGCTTCTGCAAAACCTTTTGCCATTTGCACTGCGAGCGTATCACCAGCACCTGGGGATTGAAGGGTTATATCTGTCAGAGGTCACAGCGCTGACGGCGATCACGCGTCCCGATGCGTTTCAGCGAACGACAATGTCACTGGATGTCGAAGTTGAGGGTGAATTGACACGTGGTATGACCGTCTTCGACCGTCGCGCCAATCCCTCATGGCGAAAAAACATTGATGTGCTCAGCGACGTTGATCCGCAAGGGATCCTGGACTATCTGTCGACGATCCTTGAACGATAGTGCGGGTCGCGACAGCAAAAGCCCCGATGCCGCAATCACTGGGGATCAATCAGCCACTCCCTGCCGATGCTCTCGCTGGCATTTCCGAGAAATGCTGTTCTGCAAACGTTGTCCCCGACACGACCCGCTAGCCCAAGGGCAACAGTGCAAACGGCACCGCCACTCTGCATCATGCCAGCAACTCGTGAACGACTTCCCCGTGAATATCTGTAAGGAGGAAGTCGCGACCGGAGTATCGATACGTCAGATGCTCATGGTTAAAGCCAAGCAGATGCAGCAGCATCGCATGGAGATCATGAACACTGACGCGGTTCTCGACTGCCCGAAAGCCGAAGTCGTCGGTCGCCCCGTAGGCCATTCCCCCCTTGATGCCACCCCCAGCCATCCACATCGTGAAACCATAGTGGTTATGGTCCCGTCCATTTCCGCTTTCAGAGACAGGCGTCCGACCGAATTCGCCGCCCCAGACCACCAGTGTTTCGTCGAGCAGTCCACGCCGCTTCAGGTCGCGTAAGAGAGTCGCGATCGGCTGATCAATCTGGCGACCCAGGCTGCTGATCGATTTGTCGATGTTTTCGTGATGGTCCCAGCCCCCAAGTTCCACATGGATGTAGCGGACGCCCCGCTCGACAAGGCGACGGGAGATCAGACAGCCACGAGCAAACGAACTAGTGCCGTATTCATCCTGAGTTGCCTGTGTTTCCGATCGGATGTCAAGCACATCCCCTGCAGCAAACTGCATGCGAAACGCCGTCTCCATAGCACGGATGCGAGCTTCCAATCCCGGGTCATCGCCAGATGCCGCAAGCTGCCGGCTGTTCTGACGGGCGATGAAATCGAGTTGTCGTTCCTGCTGAGCGCGATCGAGCTTTCCGTTTCGCAGGAAGCGGACCATTTTCTCAGGGTCCTTCTCGGCAATGTTGATTGGCGTCCCCTGATGTTCGCCTGGCAGATAGCCACTGCGGACATAGCGCGATGCCGTCCCGCCGTCACTCAACGAGACGAATCCCGGCAAATTGCGGTTTTCTGTCCCGAGTCCGTATGAGACCCAGGCCCCCAGCGACGGATGTATCTGATCAATCCGTCCCGAGAAAAGATGATTGGCGGCGGGCGCGTGATTGGGATTTCCCCCGACCATAGACCGAACGACACATAAGTCATCAGCACATTCGCGAAGTTGAGGCAGCAGATCGCTGATCATCAACCCACTTTCACCGCCGGGACGGAACTCCCAGGGAGCGGGAAGCAATCCGCCTGTGACGCGTTCGGTCCGCAGGTCTGCTCCTGACGGACGCTGCCCCGCAAACTTCTTTAGACTTGGCTTGGGATCAAACAAATCGATGTGTGATGGCCCACCCGCCATGAAAAGAAAAATGACATGTTTTGCTTTGGCGGTATGCGGTGTGACTACACTCGATGTCGTCTGTTCAGCACGCAAAAGATCCGCCAGGGCGAGTGTTCCGAAACCGGCTCCGACAGTTCCGAGTAGCTGACGCCGTGACAATGTCTGTTGCTGATATTCGAAGGACATGCTCATTTCATCTCGCTGCCGAAACGGAAGTCAATCGACGTGTAAGAACTCATTGGTTGCCAGAAGTGCATGAGCCAGAAACGTCCAATTCTCACGTGGCACTTCACCACTTTCGCTTTGAACAAGATTGATGGCATCGGAAAGTTCGTCCGACATCGGATCTCTCAGCAGAATCCTGCGAAATAAGTTACCGGTCACAGCCACTGTTCCCGGTTCACTTTCTTCCAGAACGCTTCGAGCAATCTCTTCGGCCTGCTGCTGCAGGAAGGGACTGTTGAGCAGATACAGTTGCTGTAACGGCGTTGTTGTAGGGAGTCGTGCTTCGGTATGACGCTTCGCGTCGGGAAAGTCGAATAGTCGGAAGACGTCAGCGGGTTTCTGGCGACTGACAATGCCATAAACGGTCCGGCGGCGAAACTTGGCATCGTCCAGGCTGACGGACGGACCCTGCATCGACTCATCCATCTGTCGGCTTGCTGCCAAGACAGCATCGCGCCACGCTTCCGCTTCCATACGTCGGCGATTCATTCGCCAAATCAACCGATTGTCCGGGTCGCGTTCGCGAAATTCGGTCGAAGTACTCGATTGCCGCCATGTCGCAGACAACACGATTTCCCGGTGCAGCCATTTCAGCGACCAACCCGAGGCAATGAATCGGGCGGCGAGATCATCGAGCAGTTCCGGATGAGACGGGGCATCGCCGAGTCGACCAAAGTTACTAGGAGTTGTGACGAGAGGCCGATCAAAATGCCAGCCCCAGACACGATTGACGATCACGCGTGCTGCCAGCGGAGCAGCATCGCGGACGATCGCGTCTGCCAGTTCCCTTCGCCCGCTTCCTCGCTGAAACGGCTTTGCGTCGCGTGCGGACAAAACCTCAAGAAATCGTCTCGGAACAATCGGGCCAGGATTTGCCGGATTGCCACGCACGAAAACAGGCAGATCACGACCTTTCTTTTCGTGATAATCGAGCAGCGTCCAGGCTGGGTCTTCTCCATTGATCCACAATCCGGCGTCGCGGACCCCCATGGCAATCGGGCCATCAAACAGTTTTGTTTCCTTCAACTCTTTGAGCACCGCTTCCCATCGCGCGACCTCCGCATCAAATGGAGCGATGTCGACTCCTTCAGCCTTTGGTGTCTTGCGATTCTTTTTGGCGTAGTCGAAGCGAAGTTCGACATCGACGATCTGTCGCTGAATCTCGGTCAACGCGGCGGCTTCTTCCGGTGTTGTGTCGACAAGTGGCCATTCGACCAGTTGCGTACTCGCCATGATTCCAGCGAGAGCGTAGTAGTCATCGGTCTTGATCGGGTCAAACTTGTGGTCATGACAGCGGGCACAGGCGACGGTCAGGCCGAGAAAGCTGCGAGTCACCGTATCGAGTCGCTCATCCCACTCGTCTGCCACAATCACAGAAATCACGTCGGCGGCCAGCTTCGGTTCTTTGTGGTACACAGGCGATAAGCCGAGAAACCCAAGTGCCGCCATTTCCGATCGTGGAAGCTCCAGCAGATCTGCTGCAAGCTGACGACGGACGAAGTCATCGTAGCTAAGGTCGTTGTTGATGAGATCGGAAGAGCACACGTCTGAACTCCAGTCACGTTTCGGAATCTCGTATGCCGTCTTC
>CAXBSB010000249.1:0-9968 GCA_963977965.1 uncultured Schlesneria sp. | reverse complement strand
GCTTCGACCTCCCGATATCTACCCCCGTTTTGGCGTTGACCACGGGCTGCTGAGCGGAACTTCATCAGTCACTGAGCTGCCCAAGACCGGTTGTATTACTGGTTGTGCTGATGATCTCGTTTCCCTTGCCAGTCTCGACATAGATCGTGTTGTCGTTGTTGACAACACAAGGGACAGTCCCGTCAGTCGTAATCTTGAAAACGTAGAAGCTTCCGGACGTGTTGGCCGATGAAGCCATCTGAGAGCTGACTGTTGTAATGCCAAACATTACCGTAAAGGGCTGCGACGATGGGGTATTGTTGACGACGGTGAACTTCCACGAATTGTCCGCATCGACACGAGCAATCGGGCGATAGATCCGAATCCAACCCTGCGAAAGTTGAGTGACATCGATTGCGGCTGTTTTCACAGTACGAACACTGTTGAAGTTCTGCTGGTAGACAGCCGAGGGCCGCTTCTTGTCGTTGACGGTTCGAGCGACGGCAGTAAATCGGGTGGGATAAGAAACGTCATTGATTTTCGCCGATCCTCCAAACTGAAGGACATCACCGGGCTGGCAGGCCGAGTCTGGATACGAGTCGTACCACACTCCATCGGTCACTCGAATCACAGTGACAAGAGTTCCCCAGACCGAATCACCGTCTCCAGGATAATTGGGGCCCAGATCACCAGGATAGAATTCGCCGCCAGCAACACGCAGTGCCTCAGTCGCCATATCAGAAGAGCCACCGCCACCAACGCGACTGCTGACCTGGCCATCCAGAAACGTCACCATCTTGTCGCCGATCGACTGAGCTTCGACGGGTAAACACAAGCCGCTGCTGATGAGTACCGCCAGTCCTGCTTGCCATAGGCTACGTGAGAACCGATTCATTTGAGACCACCTTTCATTATGCTGCCATACGAAGCTGACACTCAGGCCCCTAAAAGTAGTCTTGGTCAGGGAATCTCACTCTCGCGAGAAATACTCTGAAAAACTGATAGCAGCGGGCAATCGCTTGTGGAACCTGCCATTACGTCGACTTCTGGAAACACTCCCGAGCAACACGTGATGCCGATTTCCCACATTTTCAGCATTCTTGAAGAAACTGTGAATCGAAATTTGACACGATGCGTGGATGATCTACGGTTCACCTTGCACGTCATGATCTAGGGCCCTTTGAGATCACCATCTGGTTCGTACACTCGGGCTCGAATTGCGGTCTCCCATGAAAACCCATCTGAATCGCCGCCGCAGAATGTTGCCCGATCGTGCTGGCACCAGCACTGTGGAAATGGCACTGGTCGCGCCCGTCCTGTTTCTGATCGTTTTCGGCTTATTTGAGATTTCGTTCGGGTACATGGTTCACCATCTGATCCAGGACGCAGCTCGCCAGGGTTGCCGGACCGGCATCCGATACAAATCAACCAACGCAGCGGTTCTAAGCACAGTGAACGCGCTGATCAGTGCAGAACACATTCAGGGTGCGACAACGACGGTGCTTGTGAATAATGCTGTTGCTGATGTTTCCACTGCCAAGGTCGGCGATCAAATCACGGTGAAAATTTCGGTTCCGGCTTCGAAAGTGACTTTCTTCCCGACCACGGGTTATTTAAAGGGCACCTTGTCCGCGATGTGTACGATGCGACACGACTAGGTCCGGGTCGCATTTCCATGTCGCGTCGAAACATGGGTTAGACGCTGCAGCATGTTGCCCGCGGGACGCCACACTTAGTTTGGATGAGATCGAAACGAGAGTACTTCATCATGCGGTGTCATCACAGAAACTCCCTGGATCGTCGTCGACTGGTACGACGTCGGTCAGATATCAGACCTGAATCAAACCGTCGCGGTGCTGTGGCAGTCGAAGCAGCGCTGCTGATGCCTTTCCTCGCAGCGATGTTGCTTGGGATCACCGAAATTGGACAGGTACAACGGGCGCAATCGTATGTGTCTGAAGCGGCCTATGCAGGTTGTACCACTGGAAGCCTGCCGGGCGGCAGTAATTCTGGCGTCATCAGTGATGTGCAGAACATTCTGACAGCATGCAAGATGACCGCCACTTCTGCAGTCATCACGATCACTGTGAATGACCTTCCGGCAGACGTTTCGACGGCCAAGCGAAACGACAAAATCAAGGTGACCGTGTCGGTCCCCATTTCCGCAATTTCCTGGACGGGAACTCACTGTTTCGTCCCAGGTAACTCTTCGGTTACGAAGTCAATGGTCATGCTTCGGCAGGGATAAGTCACACAAGCTTTATCCGATTTGCACAAATCGCCCATGGTCGAAATCACACTATCAGGAGGAAATCATGAAATTACTCGCGAAGGCCGCTCAGAAATCATCTTCAAGACGGGGTGCGACAGCCGTTCTGGTGTCAGTCTTGCTGATCCCGCTCCTGGCATTTGTCGCCTTATCGGTCGATATTGGATGGATGGCAACGACCAAGAGTACCCTGCAGAACGCCGCCGATTCGGCAGCCGCAGCGGGAGCACGCCAATTGACCGATAACTTTGCATCCTATTCGATCCCTGGCCAGACACAACGTCAGTCACTGATCAGCGGGGCAGAGACTTCAGCGTCCACGTTCAGCAAGAAGTTCTGCGGTTATAACGGTGCAGGGGGCGTGACCTCGTTAAACCTGCTCGCTTCCGACACCGTATTCGGATTCACAGATTCAACGAACTCATTTACATCGACGGCAACTTACGCTGGCTTCCCTAATACGGTCCAGGTCACTGTCCGTCGTGATGCGAGTTCCAATGGCCGCCTGCCATTCTTCTTTGCACCTGCAATCGGCAGGAAAGATACCTCCTTGGCCGCCACATCCTCGATGACGATCTTCACCGGTCTGATCACTTCGTTTGGGCCACCCAGTCAGGTCTCGGGGGGATCTGGCGGTATCGGTTCCGGAGTCGGGGCTGGTGCGGGCGGTGGTGCCTGGGGTGATGGATTCTGGACTGACGGAAGTTCCGCTTTCGATTGCACATTGCTGCCGGTCGCGTTCGACGTCAACACCTGGAATGCCTATTTCTCTACTGGCGTTTCTCCAGATGGTTCGATTCACACGGACGCGACGGGAACGCCGATCATACAGATCTATCCAAGCCCCAAGCAGTCGCCAGGCAATTTCGGTTTGCTCTGCATTGGCCCCTGGACGAATGCGGACCCCACCTACAAGAACTGGATTCTGAACGGTCCAAGTGTCAGCGATCTGCAGTATCTGGCCAGCAGTGGAGCCTACCCCGTCAGCCTGACGAGTCCGAAGCCCTGGAAGGGAACCCCTGGTCTGCGCTCAACGCTGGGAACATCGTTTTCTGCGATTATCGGACAGCCAAGACTGCTGCCCCTGTTTCAACCTGCGTCGACAACTCCATATCAAGCAGCCAGTGGCAACGGCAGCAATACAACGTACAGCATCGTGGGATTTGCAGGTGTCACCGTGACCAGCGTTTCCGGCAATGGCACCAACATGAACATCAGCGTTCAGCCTTGCGGTGTCCTTGACGCAACAGCAGTGTTCGACGCAGCGACCATTTACCCTGCCGGTGCACAACCAACCGGACAGTTAAAGACGTTCACATTTGTCTCGCCCAAGTTCTCACGCTGAATCAGACATCCTCAAGAATCAGGGATTCGAAAACAGGGGTTACGATGCAAAAGTACGCGAAGATGGTTTGGAGCTTTCTTGAAGCTGAGGATGGGCCAACCGCGGTGGAATACGCGATCATGCTGCCGTTGATTGCGATCGTCTGCATTGGTGCTGTCAGAAGCATCGGGCAGACGACCAACGGCAAGTTCGCGGCCGCGGTCACCGCCATGCAATGATCTGCTTGCGGGCAACCCACGCTCATACAGATTGCTCACTCACCAGACATCTTGATACCGATAACTTTGAGAACCGCCACCAAGGTCTCTTCCGATGACTTTCGATCGTTCTGATCACATGTGTAGAACGTAAACTCTTCGTCACCAGCCCGCCGGTCGATGGACGATTCGTCTAACGACAGATGCAACATATCAAACCAGTCGATCGATGCGTCCCACGCATTCCAGATGGCCGTTGAAGATCCCAATTGCCCTTGTTGCTGCAGTTTCTCCAGTAATTCCTCAAGCTCTGCCCGCTTCGACTTCGAAAACGATTCGTCACGTCGAATGGCGTAAACGATCAGACTGACGAGACAACTGTGATCAGGCAGCGAGTTGGGTGGAACGAACTGACGCTCCAATTCGTGAATTGAGGGAATCGTCTTCATGGTCTCGCGTAATTCCTCGAGCCCCCTCCAGCATTCTTCAACGTGCTCCACAAACTCATTCGCGGTTGTCCAGCGCGCCGTACAGAACAGGCTGGTCCCCACAGCGAGTCGTATTCCGATTCCCAGCGGCGGCGGTTCGGAATTTGCCGTCGGGTCGCGGCGAAACTCAAGCCAATTCCGGTAATGTGACTTCTGTTGGTTCATCCAGACCTGACGAACCAGCCTTGCCGTTTCCCGGCGAACATCTGGCGGTTGTTCATCCACCGTTTGAATGAACCGTCGTCGCAGTCGACACGCCAGCAGTCGTGAAAAGTCCAATTGAGGGTTCAGTGCAGACGCGTGCTGGGCTCCTGACCAAAAGACGGCCCAGGTGTCATCCAACTGGGATTCCATTTCCCGGGTGGACAAGCCGCGAATTCGTTCAATCTCCTGAGCTACCCGCTTTCCATGTACCGAACGGGCAGCTTGTTCGACGATTCGCTGCCGTTTCAGTGATTCCTTTGATTCGACCATAGGCACCGGCTGAGACCGTTTCGTAACCGAGAACCGGTAGGCGATGAAATGGGCGAGTACCAGCATCGACAAGCAGATGCCAACCAGAAATGTGTTGCTCCAAGTGCTCTTCATTGCGTTCTCAGCCGTGAGTTTCGATCAACTACAAAACATATAAGACAAAAGTACTGTTTCAAGAAAATCCACGATGCTTTCGCCCGTTTGTGGACAGGAACGAATTTCGCCACGGCCTCAAGCACGGACCCGATACATTCTTCTGAAAACGCAATCACCAACTCCGTCAGCGAAATCGCCGATTGATTTACAAATCTCTGTCAGTTTTCTTCCGCCGCAGAGGTCGCTCGTGGCATTCTCATGCGTGACTTTTTCGGTATACGCTGCCGTCGTGCCACGAAGCCGTGAATTGGACTGAAAGCATCTGAACACAGTAGTATTGGAAATACGCATGATGAATCGCGTGGATGTCAATTCACCTTGGCGAGGAATTGCATTGCGGCTGATTCTCTGTATCGCCTGTCTTCCCGGACTGATCACGGTTGCCGCTGATGCTGCCGTCGCCGGGGCCGCATTCGATGTGAATCAAAACATCTCGTATCCAGAGAGCCCTGCTGTGATTGATGTCACAAAGGCTCCGTATCTGGCCAGGGGAGACGGGAAAGCGGATGACACCGAAGCCATTCAGCGAGCCCTGTTAGATGTGATGGGTCAGCACAAACTGCTCTATTTCCCGAACGGAACGTATCTGATTTCAAGGACGCTCAACTGGTCAAAGAAGAACTCGGCCGGGAAGGAAGCGTGGGGGATGAACTTTCTTCAGGGACAAAATGCAACGAAGACCGTGATTCGCCTCAAAGACGGCACCTTCACTGATACAACGCGACCTGCGAGCATGATGTGGTGCGGCGGGTTCGGATCTGCAGACTGGTTTCATAATTATGTCCAGGACCTGACCTTCGACGTCGGCAACAATAATCCTGGTGCGATCGGACTGCAGTTCTACTCGAACAATTCGGGAGCGGTTCGAAACTGCCGCTTTCTCGCGATCGAAGGAAGCGGCCTCGTGGGACTCGATCTTGGCCATCGAGACATGAATGGCCCGCTGCTGGTCCGAAATTGCGAAGTCGTCGGGTTCCAGCGTGGCATCAGTACTTCACATGCTGTCAATGGACAGACCTTTGAAGACATCACTCTGCGCGGACAGGCTCAATTCGGCTTCGATAACGAAGGGCAGGCAATCAGCGTTCGACGACTTCACAGTGAGAATTCCGTTCCCGCGATTCGCAGTTACGGAACATTCTGTCTGATCGACGCAAATCTGGTGGGGCGAGACGGAGCAAGTCGATGGCCTGCGATCATCTCGTACAACGGTGGCCGAATCTTTCTGCGTGATATCCAGACGTCCGGTTATTCTCGAGCCGTCGGCGATGTTGAGACACCCGACTCGTTCGCAGCCGTCAAAATCACCGGGGATGATAAGCCCGGAAGTAAAGGGCCGACGATTCAGGAATACTGTTCACATCCGACGACAAGTCCTTTTCGCACGGCCACGGGATCGCTCCGTCTGAACATCAAAGAGACACCCGATGTCCCCTGGGATGATGTCAAGAATTGGGCCAACGTCGCCAGTTTCGGCGCGGATCCAACAGGTCAGGCCGATTCCAGAGTCGCCATTCAGAAGGCAGTCGATTCAGGTGCAACAACGATCTTTCTGCCAGGTTCCTATGCGCTGCAGTCGACAGTCATCATTCGAGGCAATGTTCGTCGAGTCGTCGGTGTGGGTGGGATGATTGATTACTCGGGCAAAGTCAAACCCGACTTTCGCATCGTCGATGGCAATTCAAAAGTCGTATCGTTTGAGCATTTTGGTGCGATCCACGGCGGGGTTGAGATCGATACCAATCGCTCAATCGTGTTCCGCAGTGTTTCTGACTGCGACCTCACCAGCACCCTCAAAGCCGAAGGTGGAGAACTGTTCTTTGAGGATTTCGTGACTCATAAACTGAGACTGAAGAAGCAACGTGCCTGGGGTCGGCAGCTCAATGTTGAAAACGAAGGGACTCACATTCTGAATGATTCAAGTCAGCTTTGGGTACTCGGCTACAAAACCGAACGCGGTGGAACTCTTCTGGAAACCCGCGGCGGCGGCCGCAGTGAGATCCTCGGCGGATTCAGCTACACGACCACCGCCGGAAGCCTCGCCCCGATGTTTGTCACCGACAACTCATCCATCTTCACTTTCTTCAGCGAGGTTTGCTACAACGGCGATCCCTTCGCAACAGTGATCCGTGAAGTCCAGAAAAAGGTACAAATCACTTTTAAGCGGGGAGAAGGAACCACCGCCCCTTACGCTTCGCGGCACGACAACAAGTGACCGGACTTCCTTCCGATTCGGGGCACGAGGTTTCGCACTACGGCGATCTGCCAAAAACGCCACTACGAATTTCGTCGCTAATAATCCCCGATCACGTTGCCATCGCTACGCGCCACGAGGTTTCGAAGCGTCAGCCAGTACATGCTCTCTGAGAGAAAACGGACGCTACCGTCGCCCATTAATGCATGAGTTCCGCCGACATGCAGACTGAACGGCTCCATATTCGGGCCGCAGTTGAGCGTCGTCCACGGGCAATTTGCAGGGCCCCCCGTCGGTGTTTTGTTTCCGTTGATGTATTGATTCGGCCCAGCGGCAGTGTTGGTCGCTTGCCCGTTAAAACCAGCGCTGGCAGCGCCGTCTGCCCAGCGAATAGGTGCTCCAAAACTACCGCCCGGCATTAACGATGTATCAATTCCGGGGCACCCGCCAATGGTAAACGTCCACGAGTATTTTCCGGGAATCCCCGCTGGCTTTCCGGCGCATTCGTAAACGGCAATCGTATTGCTCAATCCGTCTGTCACGGCCGAGATTGGCGCAGGATACAGTCCATGCATTCCTTCCTTCAGATCGTTAAGACTCGTGCCGCCCCCAGTCGGATAGGGGCCGATCGTGTTACCGGCGAGTCCGTTCTTCAGTCCCGTAATTGGACTGATATCCGTGTATTCTGGCGGATCGTAATCCGTGGTCCCAAATCCCTGCGGATCGGGTTGTGACAGTGCATTTGACGGACACAGGAATGCGGTTACTTTGGTCCTGGCGGCAGTTGCATTATTGGAAGACGAACTGTTGGTGTAGTGCAGTGACAGATTGAATTGCTGATAAACGGGAGCCTGATCCAGAAACGGCAGGAGCCCCGTGAAGTATGAATTCGGAAAACCATACAGATTGATCAAGTTGATGTCGGCCCCCTTGCCCGCTGAGGGAAGGCGGCTGAACGTGGATTCGTAGCTCGCCGATGCCAGACCAAGTTGTTTAAGGTTGTTTTTGCATTGAGTCCGTCGCGCCGCTTCGCGTGCCTGCTGAACCGCTGGCAGAAGCAGAGCGATTAAGACCGCGATAATGGCAATTACGACCAGAAGTTCGATCAGTGTAAACCCGGTCCGACGGCGTCTGACTGGCATTCTTCGATTCCTCAATCTCGTTACAATCGGCGTCATGACACCGAGATTTCCCGAACGACATTATTCGAGCATACACTGACAGGATCATGTCAACAACCATTCCAAATCAAAACCGTGTTCGCGTGCGACGGCTTGCACGCCAATGGAGTCAGGCCGAACTGGCATCACGAGCCGGAATTTCCCGAGCTGCTGTCAGCGCCATCGAAGGGGAACGGCTGATTCCGTCCGTGACCGCAGCGCTGTTACTGGCAACGGTACTGGAATGTTCTGTCGAAGAATTATTCAGCACAAAACAATGTGCCTCGGCAGCGGCGAACGAAATTCGATGGGCATGGGATGCCGGAACAGAAACATCACGTTACTGGGGCGGAAGTGTCCATGGACAACTTTTGTTTTATCCGGTGGAAATGACGCCGCTGGGAGAAATCCCACACGATGGCATCGGCCAGCCAATGGCAAATCCTGCACGAATGCGACGTGCCGAAGAAACTCTCGTGATGGCAAGCTGTGATCCTGCGGCCGGGCTGCTGGCTCGCCTGTATGAGCGAGGAACAGGATATCGACTGCTCGTCTTTCCCCGATCCAGCCGTCAGGCGCTGGCATTGCTGACTGCAGGGCTGGTTCATATCGCGGGTGTTCATTTGAGTTCCGGGGATGCTGCCGATGCAAATGTGTCGGCTGTTCGAGAATTGGTTGCACAGCCAACCCGCCTGATTCGTGTTGCCTCATGGCAAGAGGGCATCGCCGTCGGGCCAGGTATGGCAACGCAGTCTGTACGCGGATTATTGCGTGATCGAGTCACCTGGATCGGTCGCGAGCCCGGTTCCGGCGCGCGGCAATGTCTGGATGAGTTGCTTCAGGATCGCCCCGCACCACGTCGCATGGCACGCGATCACCGCGGGGTTGCAGACGCCGTTCGTTGCGGCTGGGCCGACGCTGGAGTCTGTCTGCAACTCGCTGCGGAAGAAGCCGGACTACGATTCTTGCCAGTTCGAATAGAAGGATACGACTTGTGTTATCACGCTTCGGTCGACAACGATCCACGCGTCCTCGCCCTGATCGGCGTGATCCAGTCAGCGGAGTTCAGAGAACTGGTCGGACAGTTGCCGGGATACGACACTCGGCACGCTGGCGAACAAATTGAAGCGAAGTGATTTTTCAGAACTCGACGCTGGCAAGCTGGGGGAGTGACCAAGTCGCCAATTGATGACGGACAAGAAAAATCGGGTTGGTACTGGCGGTCATTCACCCGGCAACTGAAATCCATAGCGCCGGAGAGTATTTCGCCCCTTTTCGCTGGTCATAAACGAACGAAAAGCGTTGGTCGCATCACGATCCCGGGCCCAGTTCAGTATCGCTCCCCCTTGTTCCAGTCGAGGGTATGCATCGAGTGGCACGCTCCAATATCGGCCTTTCTCCTTCATGGCCGGGGCCATTGCCAATGAGAGAGCAATGATGCCGACATCGGCCGCCCCCGACTCCACAAACAGCGCTGCCTGGGCAATATTCTCGCCCAGCACCAGTCGATCCTGTACCTGTCCATAGACTTCCAGGTGCTTCAAGGCCGCCTCCGCCGCGCGTCCATAGGGAGCGTGTTTAGGATTAGCGATCGCGATCTTTCTCACACCCGGATCAACGAGAGCCTGGACGCCCAGCAGATCGGAAGAGCGTCGTGTAGGGAAAGAGTGTAGATCTCGGTGGTCGCCGTATCATTAAAAAAAAAA
>CAXBSB010000248.1:0-9982 GCA_963977965.1 uncultured Schlesneria sp. | reverse complement strand
ACCCCGAAACCAAGATCAGCGGAAACATCGGCATGGCGCGGCGCAGTTGGGATTGGATCGGAACCAGCGCGGACATGCTCTTTCTCGGCTTGCGCCGAGATTTGCTGATCTCGGAGCAAGAGCATCTCATCAGTCACGAGTCGCGGGGGATGCTGTACAGACCCAGCTTCATCGAACACCGTCCGAAGCCCAGGACTCGGGGGCAATACACGAGGCACTTCTGCGGTCGATGGTGATTCCGTTACCCGACCCTCTCCCCGATCCGCGGATCGCGACTTATCCTCGTTGACGGCCACCCATTCAAATGGCCTCACTTTTGACCGATCGGCTTCAACGAGAGTTTCAACTGAAGGCTCAACATTCGCGACCGCCACGCCCAGAACATTCACATCCGGTTCATTACCGAGAGCAACCGTTATCGCTCCCGATCGTACCGCACCAACCTTCGTTTCTATTCGACGCTCGGAGGGTTGTTGGCCAAGCCTATTGCTCGCGTAGAACTTGATAGCAAGAGCTTCAAACTCTGCGAGTAACAATTGACACTCCGCTGCCTCGCGATCGGTCAAACCAGGTGTCGTCTGAACAAAATTCACAATCCTCAACGCGTCTTTCAGACGCCCCTCGGTCGCCAGATGACTCGCCGTCTCCAGTATCTTGATAGCTGCAGTAGCCGGCGCATCCTGCCCAAGACCAATTTTCGCACCAGCAAAAACAACAATTAACACGAGGCACGACTTGCAATCACATCTGATCTTCATGAGACATTGCCTGGTTCCGGGTGTTCCGAATCTTGATTCTCACTTCAAACGTGATTGATGTCAGGTCAGCCCAATTCATAGGGATGCTGAGGTTTCCGCAGTGGTGAAGAACCCATGCGGAATGTTGCCATCATTGATCCATCACACCCCTTGCGCGGGCTTATAGGTGGTGACTCGAATTAGAGTCAACCAGAGAAACTACCGCTATGCGCAGAGGCGCAATGGAATGCGAGATGCCACATCCGGAAGTCTTGACCGCAGAGCGGCAGATTGCGAGAAAGCGCAATCTAGGGGGATTTGGTGAAGTGTGCCGACAGGATGCTGATGTGTGACCAAGAGTAGTCTACCGAATCTTGTTTCTTCGTTTCTGAAATGGCATTTCATGAAATCACCGATCGCCATAATCTCAGCGGACCCGATGTTGACGTCGTTAATCAGCTCCACAACAGGTATCCGACCTGACGTTTACAAGTGTACGGAATCGCTTCTGAAAGACCCGGTGAACCAGTTAACCACACTGGGGATTGATTTGCGTACGCATGACAGCGTGTTGATCGATCCCGTCTTCGCCGCGGATCTTCGGGCACGCATCCCGGACCACGTCCGAATCCTGGTTTTCACGGACGGGGGAATGTCCGTTCAGCAGGCTCGCAGCGCCGTTCTGTTTGCTGATCAAGAATGGGACTTGCTGGACGGTGCTCCGTCAACAAACTGCATTCTGGAGCCTCTCTCGCAAGGCTCCAGACCAGTTCTGTATTCAATTACGGCTGCATCACCGGAAATTATCACAACGTTCAGCGCGTCTTATTTCCATTTGCTGCAACGCATGAGATCCATCGCCCAGCTGACAATTCCTGTCTTGATTACGGGAGAGACTGGAACAGGAAAAAGCACGACTGCACGTTACTTGCATGCCTGGTCAGATCGCGCTGCAGAACCGTTCATGATACTTGCATGTGGCGCAGTTCCTGGCGAACTCCTCGAAAGCGACTTGTTCGGCCATACGCGCGGCGCATTCACGAGTGCAAACCAGCATCGCATTGGAAGACTTGAGGCTGTTGCAAATGGCAGCCTTCTTCTCGATGAAGTTGATCTGCTGCAGCTTGAGCAGCAGGCCAAACTTTTACGAGCCGTGGAGACGGGAGAATTTGAGCCGGTAGGATCTGTTGAGACTCGCAAAACGAGAGCAAGATTCATTTTTGCCTCAAATGTAGATCTGCTTTCCGCGGTAAATCAACAGCGCTTTCGGGCAGACTTGTATTATAGAATTAACGTACTCGACCTTGCCTTGCCTTCGCTCAGGGAACGGCGCGAGGACATTCCAATGCTCGCCGTCAATTGCCTCGCTGAAGCGGCTCCACAGTTCGGTCAAAAGAAGCTCAAAGTCAGCTTGGAGTTTTTGAGCAGTCTCCGGGGGTTTGATTGGCCCGGCAACATTCGAGAACTCAAGAATCGGATTGTTCGTGCGGCGATACTTTCTCCGACGGGGCGACTTCGAGTAGAGGACCTAGGATCTGACGCGACGGCTCAGACAGTTGTGCAGGCAGGCGAAGTGGCCACTCTGAAGCAGGACCGTCGTGCATGGGAGCGCGCGTCAATCGAGCGAGTTCTTCGTGACAACCGCCAGAATCGTACCGCTGCCGCGAAGGCCCTGGGGATCAGCCGTGCGACTCTTTACAAGAAAATGAATGAGTACGGAGTCACGTGACGAATGCTCGATCGCCAGCTTCTGCAACAAGATAAAATTCGCATCGCACTGCGCATTTCCGCATTTTGAAAAATGCGGCGGAACCGAGTGTCGAAACAGACAATTGATTGAAATAGTCTATATTGCGTAAGTCTCCTGGCTTCACCACCGAGAAGCGCCAGCACAATCTTCCTTATTTCACTCGTTTTGAAGAGACATCATGACACGACTGTTCCAGAGACTTTTTGCAACTGCTATCGCAGGATTGACCGCTTTCGCCGTTGGTTTCGCAGCACCTGCAGTATCTTACGCCGATGCCGTGTATGTCTACGGTGGATATCAGGCCCCGTTCGTTTCGCCAGTCCCCTATTATCATTACGACTACGCAGCGTTCGTTCCGGTTTACGCTCCGACGTACGTTCCAGCGTATGCTCCGACGTACGCCCCGTCCACTCTTGTGCCGTACCCATACGGCTATGGAATCACCCCAATTGTTCCTGTTTCTGGATACGGGCACTACCACAATGTGCTTCGGTATCGGTATCAGGTCCGTTATTAAATGTGATCGGCGGCTTCGGTGAACCGTCAGGCTGCGAATCTTCGTGCCATGATCGATGGCTGTCAAATTCGCTTTGAACCTGTCGTACTTTCAGCTTTCGCGCACGATGCGGTCGAATTGCGACAGGGCTGTTCTGACTGGCGAATCATTCTCGGTACAGATTCCCTTAGAAAGTCGTACGTTGAACCGAATGGAAATCTAAGAGTATTTCGCCTGAGACGGGTTCCAGAAAGTCGGCTTGGTTTTTCAGGCAGTACAAACGTTGGGGTCAAATGCTCCTGCTGATGGGTTCCCCTCAGCGACTTTTATCGTCGCTAACCCACCAGCAGAAGAAAATCACAGCGATGCAACGGAAGCTTGACGACGCAAATCGGTTTCCAGAATTATTGCGCCAAAGCCAACAACATCGTCGGACTTGTTTCCAGTGGTTGAATCTATCCGAACGGCAGTCTGACTCACCACTGAGAATCGCAGGTCTGCAATTCCTTTGAACCTGGAAACATGAACCGCATCACTCACCACATCAGAATAATGAGTGATGCGGGCGGTGGATCGTACTCCTTGTTTCATGATGGACCTGAGTCATAAGTCCATCAAGGAATGCCTGGCAATCATTACCAGATTGTACCAGCCACCAGCAACGGCCCGATTTCATATCGACCAAATGTGAGTTCGTTCATCTGCCTAACGTACAAGTTTGCGAGGTTACGTGTTTTGGTGCGATCTTCAACAGCACTCATCCGGTCTGAAAAACAGGTGGCGTAAGTAACGACTGTAGTCACAGCTCTCGCCCCGCGCTTCGGTGAAGCGGTTCGGGGGTAGTATTGATTTGATATCCCCGAATTCTTACGCGAATGCGTCGATCCCGAACTAATGCGAATGACGGCCCAATCGTGGAGTGTCCCCACCGTTGGTCAGGATTCAGAAATGCTCGATGTTCAGTTGTTACGATGAATTGCCAGTAGTGTGATGTCATCCGATTGTGGATGATCACCCGCAAAGGTAGAAACAGCTTGCTGGATTGCTGCGACCAACTGCTCAGGATTCAGTCCCTGATTCTGCGCTGCCGCATCCAGCAGTCGCCTTTCTCCGAAGATTTGCCCCTCGGCATTAAAAGCCTCCGTGACACCATCGCTATAAAACACATAGCAATCGCCGGGAAGCAGATCGGCCTGGATAGCCGTATACTCGCTGTCGGGCAAAATCCCAGCCATAGTGCCAGTCGCCTCGAACGGAAAAGCGGGGGAATTGCCGGGTCGCAGCAAAATGGGTGAAGGGTGCCCTGCGCTCGCGTAACTTATCGTATTGCGAGTTGAGTCGATGACAGCGCATGCCAAGGTCACAAACATTCCATGGGGGTTTTGATTCACCAGTTCGTTGTTCAACTGGGACAGGATCCGATCCGGCGCATGGATTTGTCTCGCAATACTCCGCAGCAACGTCGTGGCAACTGCCATAAAGATGGCAGCAGCAACTCCCTTACCTGACACATCTCCGACTGCCGCCAGCACCTTATCGCTACTTCGCAGAATGACATACAGATCACCACCAACCTCGCGAGCAGATTCAAGTCGCGCGGAAACATTCAAACCAGTGTCGGCTAAATCACCTGCGATTTCGCAATGCAGGATGCCAGCTTGAATATCTCGGGCAATTCGCATTTCACTGGCGATTTTTTCTTTGACAGAGTCCGCATAAGCTTTGGCAGTCAGGTGAGCCTTGACACGAGCTCTTACTTCCAGTGCCTCGAATGGCTTTGTGAGGTAGTCATTACCGCCTACCTCGAATCCGCGAGCCTTATTGGCGACATCATTCAGCCCCGTTAAGAACATAACGGGGATATCGCGAAACGCGGGCTTTTCGCGCAACCGCTGACACACCTCAAATCCATCGATTTCCGGCATCATCACATCCAGCAGGATCATGTCAGGAGGCGATTTGTCTGCGGCACGAAGTGCTGCCTCACCTGAAAGAGCAACACTTAGTTTGTAGTCCTGCTGCAGGACGTGAATCAGCGCGTCAACATTCGCTTTGGTGTCGTCAACGATCAGCACTCGCGACTTAGAGAGATCAATCATGCTTCCTCCCGAAGGATGGAGTGTTTCAGAAGGGACTCCAGCTGTTCGCGTGCTTCATCGAACTCGTATCCGTCGATCAATGAGTTGATCAGAGTCAAGCTGCTGGAGATTTCAGCGGGTACGACACGCATTGAAATACGGGTGATGACTTCCGAAGCACCGGTAAAGTCACATTCGGATATCCGGTCATTAAGCAGTTGTAGATCGAGCCGCAACTTGGGGACATCGAATACCGATACTCCAGGTGACGTTCTGATTACCGAGGCCTGTTCATCAGCTTTTGGGCGGATAGCGACGATAGATTCCATCACGGCCAGCCCCTCCGTTTCGACCAGCGCAGACATTCGGTCGAGGTCCGACCCACTGCTCTCCGCCGCCTTCTCCAGCGTCAGGCAGGCAAGTCGCAACTGGGCGGCTCCGAGATTACCGGCGGCACCAGCAAGCGAGTGAGCTGCTCGGGCAACCTGACTGGACTCCTTTCCGGAAACGGCACTTCGAATATCGTCAAGCATCTTTGGCAGGCCGTCTGCAAACCGGATCAACATCGGTACGAGACGTTCAAGCGGCAAGCCGAGGCGTCGAATCGTACCGGGGATATCAATCCCTTTCAGAGTGATCGTATCGCCGGTTATCTTGGTGGAAGCGTCTGGACGCTTGATGTGTGCGTCAGCAGGTACAGCGCCTGCCGAGTTTGAAATCCAGCGAATTAGAACACGAACCAACGAATCACGTTCAATGGGTTTGGACAAGAAGTCATCCATGCCGGCCATCTTGCACGCATCCATGTCAGACTGAATTGCGTTGGCAGTCAAGGCAATGATCGGCAATTTGCAGCTGATCGGTGGCGCACGTAGAATTCGAGTCGCTTGCAAGCCGTCCATCTTCGGCATCTGCATGTCCATCAGAATTGCGGCGTAGTCTTTTTTCTGAGCCATCGCTACCGCCTCGACCCCATTTTCAGCGATGTCGATCTTCAGGCCTAGGCCCCCCAAGACTTCCTGAGCGACGAACTGGTTCGCCTCGTTGTCCTCTGCCAGAAGTATTTGCTGGCCGTGGAAAATCGGACCGATCGGCTTGGAGGCCTCAGCGACCTTGCGTCCCACAACTCCCACAGCTTCAGCGACCGCATCCAAGAGACTGGAGGCCGTGATCGGCTTGGGCAGGAAGACGGTGATTCCGGCAGCACTCGCCTGATGCTCCTCTTCACGACCAACGTACGCACTGGTCAGGATGATGGGAATGTTGCAGATAGATGAATTAGCCCTAATTCTTCTCGCTGCTTCAATGCCATTGATCCCGGGGAGCATCCAATCGACGACGACAAGCCCGAACCGATTGGTCGAGTCTGCTGCAGGGCAATTGGCCGCAGTCAACATGTCGAGCCCCTCCTCGGCAGTCATTACTGCGGACGCAGCCATTCGGAATTGCTGGAAAAAGGCCTCCATCAGTTCGCGGCTGCTATCTCCATCTTCGATGACTAGTACGCGAAGGTCTCGCAGCTCCCCGGGAACCTCTTTCGAACTTTTTCCGGACTGAGACGCGGCATCGACAAGTGCCGTGAACGTGAACGTCGACCCTTCCCCAAATTTGCTCGTGACTGTCAGATCACCGCTCATCATTCGTGCCAGACGGCGGCTGATCGCCAGTCCCAGTCCAGTGCCTCCATATTTTCGACTGGTGGAACTATCCGCCTGCGTAAAAGCATGGAAGAGGCGGTCTTGTTCCTCGGCTGTCATTCCAATGCCCGTATCACGGACGTCAAACCGAAGCAGAATTGGACGTGCCTTGCCGTTGTCCAATGGGGCGATCAAAGCGTTTTCGACAGAAACACGAAGCGTAATCTCGCCTTCGTCTGTGAACTTAAACGCATTGCTGATGAGGTTGGTAAGTACTTGTCGCACGCGCAGCGGGTCACCGGTGACATGATCAGGGACGTCCGCCGCAGGATGAACTACGAACTCAATATGCTTTTCGATGACACGTGAACTGAATGCCTCTGCGATTTCATCGAGGAGTTCCCTTAAATGAAATGGAATCGACTCGACGTTGAGCTTATTCGCCTCTATTTTTGAGAAGTCCAGAATGTCGTTAATCAGGGCGAGGAGATTACGTGCCGAACTGTACGCAACCGAAAGATACTGCCTAAGTCTGGGTGTAAGCTCTGCCTCCAGTGCCAGCCCCGTCATATTCAGGATCGCATTCATCGGGGTCCGAATCTCGTGGCTCATTGTGGCGAGGAAGTCGCTTTTAGCCTGGTTGGCTGAGTCAGCCTTGAGCATCGCTTCCTGAAGTTCACCTGTACGCCGGGTAATTGTCTCCTCAAGCGTTGACTGGTGTTCTTCAAGCATTTGATTCGATGCACGTAATTCTGCAAGCAGTTCATCTCGAGACCGAGTTTCGAAATCTCGAGCGAGGTCTGCGATGGAAAACGTGACTGACTTACCAGATTGGCTGTTCAATCGTGTCAGGAATGTCGTTTTGGATTGTCCAGACTCCGCATCGATCGAGACGGCGACGCTGTCAAAGACTTCGCTACCCCAGCCTGGCACGGGAACGTGCGTCCTCGTGATGATTGTCAAAACTAACGAAAGGTCAGGTTCATTTTCAAATCCGACGACAAGACTTCCGAGTTGGTCGATTGAGTAAGCGGTACGAACAAGTGAAGAAACGGCTGTTGCGATTCGAACAGCGTCAACGTCAGGAATTTGAATCGTGCGAGCTAATGCCAACACCTTGCTGCGGGCCTGAGAGTAAGAGTTGGCGAGCTTGAATGAGATGCTGCCGATTTTCATCATGGCGTGTACCTCAATGCCAGACAGCAGGCATCGTCATTTGTTTTTGAATAATTCTCGACAACCGTGCGAGCGACCGTCGCCGCGGGCTGAGATAGCAACCCCGGGTATTCAGCCGTACCAAACCTGTCAATGACGCCATCGCTTGTCAGAAGCAGTAAGTCTCCGGGTACAAGAACGAACTCGACTGGCATGGGACCAGTACGACGCTGGCTCAACTGGCCGACGATCCCGTCACGGCACACCATCCGCGTATCAGAGGAGCCAATCCTTCGCAGTAGTGCGTTTCCAACCCCTGCAGATCGCACCAAGCCATTTTCCTGCGAAACATAGGCAATACAAACGGCGGCACCCACCGTTTCCCGCATATGTTCGTTAATCGCGGAAAACAGCGCAGGAAGACTGACGCACGCTGTGCTGATGGGTGAACCGAAAGGAGGATCTACCAGGCGAGTCCCCAAATCGGCGACATGTTCGACAATTGAGACCGCCTTCGCCGCCGCTTCGTTCGCTTTGCGCCCATGTCCAAGACCATCAGCAAGCACAAGCCAGCAGCCTTCCGCCGACGCAAAAGCCCCTGTTTTGTCACCACAGATTGATTCACCGGGGAACGAGCGTTGATACCAGCCGACATCCAGGGCGCGATACTTCATGATTTCCATTTTCTTGCAGTGACGCGTGTCCCTGCGCCAACTTCAGACCGAAGGAAAAATTCGTCCATTAATCGCTTTGAGCCCGGTAATCCAAGCCCAAGAGTCCCAGACTCGCTGTAATGGTCGCGCATTGCCATCTGGATATCTGTAATCCCGGGGCCATGATCTTCTGCGACGATCTCGATCCCGCGTCCCGTGCGTGTTTGGATGATCGCCATCGTAAGGCTGCCCTTTTTGGCATACTTCAGAATGTTGTTGGTCAATTCGGAAACGGCAGTCATGACAGAAGACTTTTCAATCACGCTCAAACCAGCCCGTCCAGAAAGTTCATTGACACGAATGATTGCGGACGTGACATCCTCGAAGTTTCGGATGGCGATCACATGGTTTTCGACACGACAGATTCCATCAAACATTATTAAACCCGCTGTATTTCAGTGTCCACGCGACGAGATTTCCCGCGGTGAATGCGCAAATTCGGCAGTTCATGAGCGTTCTTCGTCAAAGAGTGAAACAGCGTCGTCCAAATTCAGTGCGGTACGAATACCGGCGCCAGATTCCCCCATCGTCACCAGTGAAGCGACCACACCAGGTCGTAATCCTCCAAGCAGGACATCGGCACCCAGCATTTTCGCCATCGCCGCCAGATTGCGCAATGCACGAAATTCTTCTGCATCGATGACTTCAAGCCCGGAGCAGTCGATGTAGACATGACGCGCACTCGTCTGGGACAACATTGCCAGCAGTCGATCCCGCAAAGCTGCGATTACTTCACCGGAAAGCTGAGTCTGCGGTGTTGCAACGACGTGACCTTTCACGACGGCAACGTTGACTCCAGACTGGCTTGCAGCATCGGGCGAGATCCATGCGTCAGTCATCAGAATCGATCTCGCGTCGGTCTTACTCATCATGAGAATGCGCGGTCTGCAGTTCGACACCGGTTTGACGAAAAGCCTCTTCAAGTGCGTCCCGAAGGGTCGCGGTCGTCTTAATGTCACCAACTTCAACACCGAGTTCTACAACCGTCGTCGCAATCGCGGGCGAAATCCCTGAGATTATGCATTCGCAACCCATCAAATGTGTGGCCTTTGTAATCTTGATGAGATGATTTGCGACAGCAGTGTCAACGACCGCAACGCCGCTGATGTCCAGTATGAAAATCTTGGACCGCGTTTCCGCAATTTTTGTCAGCATCGAAGTCATTAGGTCATGTGCTCGGCGCGAGTCGATAATCCCCACGAGAGGTAACAGCAGAATCCCCTGCCAGATGCTCGTGATGGGGGTCGACATCTCCATCATGGCTCGATTTTGATCGGCGATCTTCTCGTTTACGAGTCGCGAGTAGGTCTCAACGACAACCGCGGTATCGAGATGCATGAGCTTGGTTATTGACCGAACAGAAGCGGCATGATCCTCGGAATCCGCACCGACGGGAGAAACGTCTACAAACCATTC
>CAXBSB010000247.1:0-10021 GCA_963977965.1 uncultured Schlesneria sp. | reverse complement strand
ACCCACACTTCGTGATACTGTCCCCGGACGGAGAGCCGCCATATCACGTATCACCTTCTCAACACCATCAAGTCCCTGAGGTTGTTGTGCTGGCTGTGCCTGCACATAAACGTACCTTACTCCTGCAAATGCATTTTCGTCACGACCAACAAACATCATCGTAATTGCGGCGAAACAATAGCCAAGTCTTCTCATTCGATGGGCCCCAAAAAGAGATTCTGAAAAACAACTGTGGTCAAACTTTAACTGACATGTTTTGCATCACGAACAGCTCGTGATGCATTGTTTAAAATCGCAATGAGGTCATCAAAAGTGACTGCCCCAGACGGTTGTGCTGGGGAGGGAGTTGGTTGAACCGGAGTAGCTCCGAACAGGATTTTGAGTAAATCCTCTCTCGTCAGTCCTGACGCTGTACCTGGTGTTCCCGTCCCGACAACTGTTGTCGGGATGAGAAACCGTGCGTTCAACAATTCCGGTGCCGTTTGCAACTGTGGCGTCTGCGACGAAAGTGACGAACTGGAGACATTTGAGCTGAAGCTGCCGCTGCTTCCCATGGCGGCTATGACTTCTTGAATGAAAGTTGTGTTTGTGAGGCCTGCGACGCTGATTTGCTGCACGACACTCATTGCAGCACGAGTAAAATGCCCCTGGCCACCGGATTCAAATGAAACTTGATTGGGCTGGCTGGCAGAAAACAACACTTCTCGCATTCGAGGATTCGAAACTACAGTTCCGCTTACACCACCGCGTGCCGCTGCGCGCCGTTTCTCAGCCGCATAGTGCGCTTTAACCATGTCGTCAGTCAAATACATGACCCTTGCTTTCACACTGGGGTCGTCCGTGGCACGGGCGAGTGCTGTCGTCGGTGCCAGCAAACGCGTTGCGTCTCCTGAAAAACAACAGTCGAAAAAGACATTGATTGCAACGCCCGGCTTGGCAGAATCAAAAATTGGACCAAGCGTGTGATCCACAATGATTCCTTCAGTCTCAAAATCAACAGGGACGATTCCTTCTTTCGGTGCAGAAATGTTGCTTCCGGCCATGGAATCATCGGCGCGAACTTTTGTGCCATGCCCTGAATACTGTACTGCAACAATATCACCTGATTGTGCTTCGGTAACAATCCTTTGAATTTGTCCGAGCATTGCACTTTGGGTGGCTGCGCGATCTGTTAAAAGGCGGACATCAAATCCCATCTGCGCGAAAAAATGCCCCCATGAATTTGCGTCGGCAACACAGCCTGAAAGGCGATTTGCGCCCGGATATTCATTTATCCCGATGCATAAAGCAGTTCGATTCGCCATTGCATTTTTCCTTTGAGTAAAAACGTACAGTAGCCCTAATTTGTTCTAACAAAAGCAGGATAACGCCGCACACCAAACAGCTCAACGGTAAAGTGCGGCGTGTGGGTAAATTGCGTGACTTTGTTTTGGCTGGCTCAGAGTTGTGTTTTGTGACGACTGTCATTTTGACACGTAACGTCAGACAAGATTTGAGAATACGAGTTTTTGATGCCGAATTACAAAAGTTCTTGATTTGCTCAGCAACTCTGCCCAAAGACTTCCAATTGTCCCAAGTCCAGTTCCCTGTCAAATTTGGGCGAGATTGCTAAACTGCGGACTTCGCCTGACGACCGGTTTTTGTTCGCTTGCCTGATGTCCTCGGCCAGATAGAAGCATGGCCGACTGCAATACACCGACACACCGAAGATGAAGGATCGCCTGATGGCTCTCTCCCCCTATGATCCCTGCCCGTGCGGCAGTGGAAAGAAGCTGAAGTTTTGCTGCCAGTCGATCTCGGACGAAATGGATCGTGCCATTCGACTGATGGACGGCAACCAGCCTCGGGTCGCCCTGCAACAACTCGAAGCATTGGCTCGCAAACACCCGACCAATACCTGGATTGGTACAACTCGAGCGCTGATTCTGATCGAACTCGGCGAACCGACCGGGGCTCGCGATATCCTCAAGAGCTTGCTTGAACATCAACCGGAACACGAATTTGCCATCGTTCTGATGGCAACCGCGATGTTTCAGGCGGAAGGTCTGGACGGCGCCAAGAAAGCGATTCATAAGGCGTTTCAACGGGCTGCCCGCAAGTTTCCTTCAATGGTGGCTGGTCTGGCGGGAACGATGGCCATGGTCCTGGCTCAACGCCATCGGACGATGGCAGCCCGCGAACATCTGGCTCTGGCACTCCGATTGTCTCCTGAAGAGCGTCGGCAGGAGCTCTTCGTCCAGTTGCTCGAATTCGATGGAGATAACGGCGTCCCGTATCCCTTGCGCGGTTCTCACGCGTTGCCCGTAATCTCCGTCGGAACCGAAGAGCAGCAGAAGGAGATCAAGAAGGCGCAAAAGTATGCTGCCGTCGGGTGCTGGAATACAGCGGCCGACCTGTTTCATACACAAACTCGCACGATTACTGATTCTGCCGAATTGTGGCACTCGGTCGGTCTTTGCCGTGCCTGGGACGGTGACGAAGTTCAGGCGGCCGAGGCCCTTCATCGTGCGGCCCAGCTTTACACCGACTTTCCTGCTTCCGTCGAATGCGAAACGCTCGCCCAATTGTTCGATCGGTTCAACACCACGGACCTGATTGACATCTGCACTTACGAAGCCAAAGTCGAATCTGTCGGCCGGCTGTTGACGCTGCTCGACGAACAGCCACGATTCCTGCGGTTTGACGTTCCGAAACAAACGGAGGGGGAAGCGCCGCCTCCTGTGGCAGCATTCCAGATCCTGGATCGCCCGCAAATCAACGGACCTGATTTTTCGCAGTTGTCACTGGATGCGATTCCGAAGTTTCAGGCTCACATTTCCGTCTACGATGCTGACCAGGAAGCAGGAGAGCCCGCGTCACTCTACTTAACGGGTGATCGCGGCGTAGACCTCGAAGAAGCACGCTCGTTGCTGGAATCGGCCGCGGCGGGATGTATTTCGTGGCGCACCGATAAGACTCAGCCCGAAGTTACGGGTGCGGTTCCTGCAGAAGCTCAACCGCTACGCTGGACATGGAGCCTTCCCAAGAACCTGCCGATCACGCGCACGCGAGATCTCAGAAACCAGCAGTGGAAACGGATCTTCAGTGAAACATGGCCCAATGCTTCCCTGAAGGCACTGGGAGGCAAGTCGCCGACAGAAGCGGCGAATGATCCACGTCACAAAGTTGCATTGGCAGCCGCTATCTATGTCCTGGATGGACACTGCCAGCAGCAGAATCACAACCTCGACCTGGCAGCATATCTTGCAAAGTTTGGAGTCGAATCGCTGCCACCACTGGAAGTTGACGAATCAACCCAGTTGAATCAGCTTTCGGTCATGCAGATGCATCGGTTGCCGATCGAAAAACTGTCTGACCCGCAACTGGTGTCGGTTGTTAACCGGGCCTTGCTCACTCGACATGAGGGCTTTCTGTACAAGGCCCTGAAGGTTGCCTTCACACGTCCGGCATGTGAAGAACACATGGATCTTCAGCGGTGCCTGAGAGCCATGGTGGAACTGTGTGCTGGCGACGGTCGACGCGATGAGGCCCTGCAATACGTCGAAATTGCACGAGGCAAGCCAAGCCAGGATGTTTCGCAGTTCGAATACCAATGGAACTGGGACATGACCGAACTGGCGTTGCGTCTTGAAGACCCGTCCGATCCAGCTCTGAAACCGCTGCTTGATCGGTTTGTTCACTACTATTCTCCCAAAGTTCCCCAGATGCGGGGATACATCGAACAGATGCTGTCGACGTACGGCGTTCCATCGCCGTGGGAGTCCATCAGTATCGTGACATCAGCCAGTGCTTCAGTCACCAGTTCGGTCTGGAGTCCAAATGCGCCGGCCCCGGCAGCGAGTCCCTCAAAGCTGTGGCTGCCCGGCGAGTGATCCCGTCACGAAGTTCGCGCAGCGACTTCTGGCGGACAAATTCAAAGGACGCGTAAAAGGGGAGTCGAGTGTTTTCACTCGCTCCCCTGAGCTTTTCACGACAGTGTTGATTGAGATCGCAATCAACGTAAGCGTCGCTCACTTACCAACGTTCCGACGCGACACGGACGGGTAACCTGCACTATGGCTTCGAGGCTGTACTTTTGGATTGTCGGCGTAGTTCCACAAGTCGGATACGAAGTTGAGCGGCAAGCTGTTTATCGGTGGTCTGCGAGATTGCCAGACCTTTCTCTGTTGTCTCGATTGCCTCTTTCCAGAGACCAACGTCTGCGTAAGCATCCGCAAGGCTGACGAGTGACTCAAGATCCTTAAACTGTGTCAGTTGGGCCGCTCGCAATGCGTATGTGACAGCTTCCTGCCGCTGGTTCATCTGACGAAGCGCGGTACTAAGAGCCACAAACGAACGGGGATCATTCGGATCGATTGTAATCGCTCGCTTATGACGCTGGGCTGCTTCATGCCAGCGGGTCAGTTTTGCGAATGCCAGTCCCATCTGGAAATTGATGCGGGCATTGTATGGCTCGACCTCATCCGCTTGTTGAAAATGCGTCAGGGCTTCTTCCGGCTTTCCGTCCAGGTACTCCAGCCACCCCAGCATTGCAGGAGCGTACGGATCGTCTGGATCTGATTTCATGGCAGACAACAGATGATCACGGCTTAATGGTTTTTCTCCCATGTCTGCGTAGACTGTTCCCAGTCGGGCGTGTGCCATCGCGTGATTAGACTTAGTCGCGAGTACGCGCTGATAGAAATCAATCGCCTGAGGGTAGCGACGTTCTCGCTCGTGCCATCGCGCTTCTTGAAAGTTTTCATCCAGCGAGCTTTGAATGGCAATCAGATTTCGCAACTTCTCTTGCGTTTCGGGTGAGTCATCAAATCGCAGAGATTCTCGACAGGCGTCAATCGCTGCGAGCAGTCGATTTGCTTGGCGACGCTCGTCAGATTCTTTGTCCCACAGTTGAGCGAGCTGTTTTGAGATCCTGATTGCTTCCGTCTTGCTTTCCGAATCCGTCTGCTTTTTCAGCGATTCCAGAATGACAGCCAGACGTGCGAGCGGATAAACGCCGATGCGATGTTCGTACCTTTTGACCGGTGCAACATACCGATCATTCTCAGTTCGAAAGAATACCTGGATTTTCCGGTGCTCCGGCATGTGGCAGCCAATGCAGTCAGAGCGTACGGATTCGGGTTGAGTCAAACGGTCACGACAGTTCTCGGGCTGATGGCATGAGCGACACGATTGAGCACCAGCATTACTGGGCGAATGTGGCTGATGTGGATTATGGCACGTGACACATGTCATTGAGTCACTCGACTGAAAGCACTTGCTCTGACGAAGGTACGTCGTTTGATTCGCGACGTGGTCGTCTTCAGGGTACCTGGTGCGCAGAGTGACATAATAGTCATCAAGCGGTTCACCCGGTCTGTACTGAAAAGCAGGCCCTCGGTGTTTGAGTGCATTGCTGTGACATTGGGCACAAAGGTCCATGCGCCGCTCGCGTGACAGTTGAGCCGGTCGCACAACGGCACGTGGCTCCTTCACATTTGGATGAGCGCGGTGAAAGTCAACATGTTCGTGTCCCGGCCCATGACAGACTTCGCAACTGACACCCATGATCCAGTGGTCGCGACCGTACTGATTTCGGCTGCCCGGAACGTGCTCGGCCCAGGTGTTGTGGCATTCGACGCATCGGATCGTCATCTCGCGCGAGAAGTCGCCTGAGGCATGCCGGTCGAATGGACTGGCACCCCATTGTTTCTGCGGACCGAGCCAGACCATCGGCAGTTCGTTCAACTTTCCATCGCGCCATGAAAAATAAACTTCGTCATTTCCACCTGCGGCACCGAAGACGAATGCGATTTCAGAAGAGGTCGAGTTCGTCTGGTCGGTGGTCTTCTGAATGTAGCGCCCATTCTCATTCGTCATCTGGAAATGTATGGGCGCATCCGGCGTCTGAAAGTCGCCCTTACCCGCAAGAAAACCTTCAGGCATTGTTGGAGCGTCAGGAACACACATCGCCTTGAAGTGGCGCGTATGCCGAAATTCCGCAACTCGCTCGAAATGGCATTCTGAACATGTGTCGATACCGAGGTATCCGGGATTCACAACGGCTGGAACGACAAATTCGTCGATGGCTGCGACAGCAGGTTCCTGAGTTGGCTGCTGGTGACTGATGAATGATCGATTCCCGATAATGATCAACACCAGACTCGCGACAATCACGATCCCCGCAATTGCGAATATCAGTGACTTTCGGGCAATTCTGTTTGCGAACCACGACATGGAAGCGCCTCGCTCTGATCACGACTTGGAAGGGAGGGCATCCAGTTCGTCGATCGCCAGACGTGCCTTGGTGTACTTCGGATCGACGGCCAGTGCGGCTCGAAACCAGATCTTTGCGAGTTTCAGCTTGCCGAGCTGACGCGCCAATTCTCCCGTCCGGAATCGGATCTCAGGATCGTTGGGATGATCTGCCGCTGATTCATGAAGATCCGTAAACTGACGTTCAATTGCCTGGGTTTCTCGCATCCGCTGCAGTTCTGCATCGGCGCGATCGTTGTTGCCGGTTTGTCGCAATGCCTGCGACAGTTGGAAGTGTCCCTGGCTGCTGGCGGGATCCCGCTTGACCGCAGATTCCAGAACACTGACAGCGTTTTCTACATCCCCTTCGTCGAGCAGCAGCTTTCCCTTGGCGAGCTTTGCCGGAAAGTAATCTGGGTCCAACCTCAATGCATCATCCAACGATTCATGAGCATCGTCCGATTTCCCAAGTCCGCTGAATCCTTCGGCCTTTATGGTTGCGACAGTGGCTGTTTTCTCTGCATTTTTCAGTGTTTCCAGGGCAGACGCAAATTCTCCGAGACGAATCTGGCACTCAGCCAGTTCAGACTGAATCGTACCGAGATCAGGTTGTTTGGAGTCGCGACGCAACGATTCCAGATAGAACTTAACGGCGTCCGCAAAGTGCTCGCCGTCTTTGGCGATCAGTCCCAGAAGCCGATCCGGGCGAGGGTCATTAGGGGCATTCGCGGAAATTCGCTTTAGTTCTTCGACCGCATTCGGCAAGGCGCCGAGATCGTATAAGGCTGCCGCAAGCCAACGCCGAGCGTCCAGGCAGTTATCGTCCTGCTTGAGTGCTGCTTCGGAAGCCGCGATCGCCTGAAGATACAGCCCGGATGTGTAAAGGCATTGTGCCGCCGCTGTATTCGCTTCAACAAATAAATCTGGTTGTTCTGCCGCTTTCCCGAGATAGACGATCGCCTCGTCGAGTTTGCCCAGGCGGGTGTATAACAATCCCTGCAACAGCCACGCATGGTGTTCATAGCCAGCGATCTGACTGAGAGTTTCAACTTCTCGCAAGACCGCTTCCCGGTCGATTGCCGAAAGCGCAGCACGACCACGACGATAGTGACCTTCGGGACCGTTGTCCTGCACAAGTCGAACGGCAATCACGACGCCTGCGACCACCATTCCTGCCACAACGAACGCCAACCACATGCGTCGGCTTTTTGTCTGGCAAACGGATGCTACCTGGCCAGTTTCACTAATCGCGGTCGGTTCCGTCATGCAATCATCCAGATCCGTCAACGAACTTTGGGTCCTCTGCGCCCGTGAGCGTCGGCGTGAGATTTCGCCCGGTCTTGTCTGCGGCAAGCTTCCAAGCCGCATCTGCAGGGATCTCAGGCAACCTCAGCCCAGACGGCCAGTTCGATGGCGGCATTGAGGGGCAATTCACTGACACCCACGGCAATGCGAGTGTGACGACCGATGTCACCGAATGCGTGGACCAGTAATTCCGAAGCGCCATTGACCACCTGGGCCTGATTGGAAAAGCCAGGTGCAGACTGAACGTACCCTTCCACGCGAACGATTCGAGTGACTCGGTCGAGGCTTCCGATGCAGGCTTTGATCTGAGCGAGTGCATTCAGACAGCACATCCGCGCGGCATGAAATGCGACATCCTCCGGGACATCCTTGCCGACCTTCCCCTTGAACATCACTTCTTTTCCAACGACCGGAAGTTGACCGCTGGTGATGACCAGATTCCCGGTTTTCAATACGGGAAGGTAAAACCCCACCGCTTCCGGTGCTGTAGGGACTCGGTGGCCATGCTGCTCAAGACGCTGTTCGACGGCGCTGGTCATGAATAATCCTTGTGTAAGACGGCAGTTGCGATATCGACAGATTAGTCGTTTCAAACCGGGCTGCAAGTGACAGAGGCGTTCAATGAGGTGACGTGTTCAGCCATGAATGATAGCGTTCTGGCCTGAACTTTCCGGCAAAATCTGCCGGAGATCAGTTGAGAAACGAATGAGCGGGCGTGATCTTACTTCTGGGAATGATCATTTCCGTCGATACAAGAGGATAGGAAAACTCTGATGCGTGGGGTGTCCCGCTTGACCCATCCTGCTTTGGCGAGCTAGACTTTCACATCAGAGTCCATTGATTTTGCCCGCATGGTCGTCGCGAATCGAAGTCTGCGCGGTTCCATTTTTGCATAGCTTTACCGATCGGGGTGTCGAATATGCTGACTGTCCTGGGACAAGCCGCTCGTTACTGTGACGGCATCAGCCGTCGTGGATTTCTGAAGATCGGTGGGTTTACGTTTGGAACTGCTGCCAGCCTGACGCTTCCTGAAATCCTTCGTGCCGAATCTGCTGCAGGACTGAGTTCCTCCCGTAAAGCGGTCATCAATGTCTTTCTTGGTGGTGGTCCTCCGCATCAGGACATGTGGGACATCAAGGTCGATGCCCCTCGCGAAATTCGCGGTGAATTCGATCCAATTGCCACGAATGTTTCGGGAATCGAAATCGGTGAATGCTTCCCTCGCATTGCCGCAATGATGGACAAGTTCGTCGCAATCCGTTCCGTCGTTGGTTGCGATGGTGCTCACGACGGCTTCCAATGTCTGACCGGATGGCCTCGCAACAGCATTTCCTCGGTTGGCGGTCGCCCGAGTATCGGTGCTGTCGCCAGCAAATTGTTCGGCCCCTCAGATCCAGGCGTTCCGCCCGCGGTCGCCCTCGCTGAAAAGACTCAGCACGTCCCCTGGTCTGAACCAGGTTCCGCAGGTTTTCTCGGTGCAACCTATCAGGCATTCAAGCCTCAGGGTGAAGGGACCAGCGACATGCGGCTGAACGGGATCAATCTCGATCGGCTGCAGGATCGTAAGTCACTGCTGCGTGGGCTGGATCAACTGAAGCGCGATGTTGATTCGACGGGGATGCTGAAAGGAATGGATGCATTCTCGGAAGCAGCCTTCGGTGTTTTGACATCGAGCAAACTCGTTGATGCTCTGGACCTGTCCAAGGAAGACCCGAAAGTTCGCGAACGCTACGGTGACGGCAAGCCGTATCAATTCCAGTACGACGGGGCTCCTACCTGCAATGAACATTTGCTGATTGCCCGGCGACTGGTCGAAGTCGGCGTCAGGTCAGTCACCCTGTCATATGGTCGGTGGGACAGTCACGGTCAGAATTTTGCCCTCGTGCGAGATCACGGAGCCAAGCTCGATCAATGCGTTTCCGCGTTGGTTCGAGACCTGGAAGAACGCGGAATGCTGGACGACGTGACAGTCGCCGTCTGGGGCGAATTCGGACGTACCCCGCGGATTAACCCGGGAGCAGGCCGCGATCACTGGCCTCAGGTCAGTTGCGCACTTCTGGCGGGTGGTGGAATGCGAACGGGACAGGTGATCGGATCGACCAATCGATTGGGCGAATATGCCAAGGACCGACCGGTGCATGTTCAGGAAATCGTGGGAACGATTTACCGTAATCTGGGGATCGACCCGATGTCGACGACCTTGAAAGATCCGACCGGACGTCCACAGTACCTGGTCGACATGCGTGAACCGATTCCGGAATTGGTTTAATGATCCCTCGATTTCAGCATATTCTGGTACCGCTTGATTTCACTGAAAAGAATCTGGCGGCACTGAATATCGCATTTGATCTGGCCATCGCGAACCACGCGCGAGTCACTCTTCTGCACATCATCGAACCGCTGAATGGCGAGATCGGAAGAGCACACGTCTGAACTCCAGTCACGTTTCGGAATCTCGTATGCCGTCTTCTGCTTGAAAAAA
>CAXBSB010000246.1:0-10078 GCA_963977965.1 uncultured Schlesneria sp. | reverse complement strand
CACTACACCACGCCAAATTCTCCTTGACTGGATGACAACAACGACTTAACTCTTCCCCCCAAAACTTCGGATGAACCAGTCTTTGGACTGAGCAGCCAGCGGGATTTCGCCCGGTTCCAGTGGGCGATCAATCATTTCCACCGTGAAGTTTTCTTCCAGCGGCGAAGCCCAGATCCGGGTCGACAGGTTGACCTTGAAGATCCGGAACATGCGGATGTCCTCTTTTGACGTGTGGTCGGTCCCCAGTCTGTCAGAGAGATCGTAAAACGAGCGTGGGACAAAGTCGGGGCGAAGGTTGATGTTGACGGTTCTTTCTCCGTCGCTGACCCACCATTCGTATTTCATCTTGCTGTTACACATCATCCCGCACCCTTCTGCCAGGATGATCTTATAACGATCCCGTCGCACAACGTCGGAGATATAGTCGACCGTATCCTTCACACCAGGTCCGGGATGCCCAGTGACGATGTACAGGTTTTCGCGGTCCCACAGGCCATGATCTGACAGAGCCAGCGCAGCCACCTGCATCGCTCGAAAACCGACAGCCGTTCCCCACCATAATGAACCGGGGTGAGTACAAACCGCGCCGTCATAGTCGAGTTCCAAAAGCTCCCCCTGGCTCATGATCCGGATGGTAACGCCTTCGGCCGCCTTAACGTTTTCGATCAGACTCGTGGACATGCGGATATCCTCTGTTACGTGGAATTTGTTCAGTTGAGAATAAGGGACGATCAACAGATTCGCGGAAGTTGCTCGCCGACCAGCATGTCAACGATTCGCCGGCCTCCAAATACGGTTTTCATAACGACTCGGCCGGCTCGATGTTCTGTCACGTCACCAATAATGGCGGCTCCAGTCCCCAGCGGGTGAGACTTCAAAGCGGCCAATGCCGTTTTGGCGTGGGCTCCAGGGACGACACAGACCAGTTTCCCTTCATTGGCCAGGTACAACGGGTCCAGTCCCAGGATTTCACAGAAGCCTTTGACTTCGGCACGGATCGGCGTGCATTCTTCGACAATCTCGATGCCGACCTGTGATGCCTCGGCAATCTCGTTCAAGACGGTCGCCAAGCCGCCTCGCGTCGCATCGCGTAGAAATCGAGTTTCCGGTACAGCAGAAAGCAACGTGTCGATCAGGGTGTGCAGAGCGGCGCAATCACTTTCGATTGGGGTTGTCAGGGCCATGTCACCGCGCGCATTCAGAATCGCGGCGCCGTGATCTCCGAGCAGACCGTTCACGAGAATCACGTCGCCCGCTTGAGCGCGGTCGATCCCTAAATTGACTCCGCTCCTGATGACTCCAACGCCGGACGTGTTGATAAACAACTTGTCACAAGCGCCTCGTTCGACAACTTTGGTATCGCCGGTGACGACTTTGACGCCAGCATCGCGAGCTGTGACTGCCATGGTTCGCGCGACCTGCCGCAGAGTATCGATAGGCAAACCTTCTTCGATAATCACAGCGCACGACAGATAGAGCGGAATGGCCCCGCCAACAGCCAGATCATTGATCGTGCCGCAAATGGCCAGTTTGCCAATGTTGCCGCCGGGGAAATCAAGCGGCTTGACGACATACGAATCCGTTGTGAAAGCGAGTCGATCACCGTGGATGGCCAGATCGGTTAGTTGAAACCGGGCCTGGTCTTCAAGCGGCGCCAGCGACTCATCGAATGCTTCCAGGAAGACATCGTCGATCAGGTCGTGCATCGCTTTGCCACCACCGCCGTGAGCGAGCGTGACTGTGTTGCCTCGTACCCTGCCCCGTGTCCGAGCAGTGCTGTTTGCGCCGTTTGATGTCACTTCATGAGTGCTGATCATACGATTTCCTCCAATTGTCGTTCAGACCGTGTGTCGTGAATTTTTTCGATATCGCCGTATTGGTAATAGGCGGCACAGGCCCCTTCAGACGAGACCATCAGTGCGCCGAGCGGCGTTTCAGGTGTGCAGTCACGGCCAAAGACTTTGCAGTCCCACGGCTTGATCACTCCCTTCAAAACTTCACCGCACTGGCATGATTTGGGATCGGCAATTTTGAGGGCCGGGACCGAGAACCGTCGTTCCGCATCGAAGCTGGCATACTGTTCTCTGATACGAACGCCGGAATGATCGATCGAACCGAGGCCACGCCATTCAAAGAACTCACGCAATTCGAAGACTCGACCGATCGCATCGAGTGCGACGCTGTTGCCGCCGTCTGGAACGACGCGGTTGTACTGGTTTTCAATCTCAGACCGGCCTTCTGCGAGTTGCTTCAAGACCATCCACAGTGCATGCAGGATGTCCAGAGGTTCAAAGCCAGCGACGACGAGTGGCCGTTTGTAATAGTCGGCGATGAACTGATATGACCGGTTCCCAATCACCATGCTGACATGTCCAGGCCCCAGGAAACCATCAAGCTGCAGATCGGGCGAATCGAGGATCGCTTTGATTGTTGGAATGATCGTGATGTGATTGCAGAACAGAGAAAAATTCTTGACGTTTTCCCGCTCTGCTCGAAGCACGGTCAGTGCCGTACTGGGCATCGTTGTTTCGAAGCCCAGTGCAAAGAACACAACCTGCCGGTTGGGGTTTTCGCGAGCAATCTTCAGCGCGTCCAAGGGTGAATAGACCATGCGGACATCTGCCCCGTTCGCCTTCGCCTGCAGCAGGCTTCCCTTGGAACCGGGAACTCGCATGGCATCGCCGAAAGTGGTGAAGATCATCCCGGGCATGTTTGCCAGTGCCACACAATCGTCTACCCGGCCCATCGGCAGGACGCAGACGGGGCATCCTGGTCCATGAACCAGTTCGATGCCATCAGGAAGCATCGTTTCCACTCCGTAACGGAAAATCGCATGAGTGTGCCCACCGCAGACTTCCATGATCGAGATTGGCCGCTTGCGCCCCTTGCGAATTTCAGGGACCAGCCTGCGAATCTCCTTGAGCAGGAACTGTGCCTTCTTGGGATCGCGGAATTCGTCGACGTATTTCATGGCTTTGCTTTCTGACAATCAGGCGGCATGGTCACCGCTTCGGTTCTTTTCTTGAGTCTGCGAAATTCATACGTGTGAAACGTCAACGGAAATCGGGGGCACTGAGTGAACCGCGGTCATCCGCCAGCAGCGTATGAACGAGATCCCACAGGATGTGGTAAATGGCGACATGAACCTCTTGAACGCGATGGATGCTGTCGGTTTCGACGACGAGGCAGTGATCCAGGCCCATTTTGGCCATTTCACCACCACTCATTCCGGCCATGCCAATTGTGACCACACCCATTTCCTTGGCCTTGCTGAATGCTTGAACCAGATTGTTCGAGTTTCCACTGGTAGAAAGCCCAATCAACCCATCGCCTCGGCGAGCTTGAGCGATCAACTGGCGAACAAACACGTGCTGATAGCCGACATCGTTTGCAACGGCAGTCAACATCGTGCTGTCAGCAGAGAGGTCGACGGCGGTCAACGCGGGTCGACCTGCTGTGACGGGGTGCAGGAATTCGACAGCGACATGTGCTGCATCGCATCGCGAACCGCCGTTACCCATCGTGTACAGTCGCCCGTTGCGACGGTAGACCCCTGCCAAGGCTCCTGCAGCATCAACAACGGCCTGGCCATTTTTGGCGAAGAACGCGTCAACGACGTCGTGGTGATTCGCTGCCTTCTGGCGGACGGATTCGATCAGTGCCGAATTCATCGCCACCGGATCCTGCTTCTTTCCATGCAGGAACGGATACAGCCCCTTCAGATTTGGATCATCCGCCATCACTGATACCTTGATGTTTTCGTCATTGTGAGAATGCTCGTGTCGTACAACGGAGTTGGTGAACCCGGGTTCATCAGCCGGAACGCGCTAGCGTCCGGTTTCTGAAGTAATCTGTCCTGATCAATGATCTCGACTGCGCTAATCAATCGTCTCGAACCGGACGCTAGCGCGTTCCGGCTGATGGGTTTTCCTGACGAATGTGGGCTTTGGCACGTGGCTATCGGTAGCAGGTACCGGCAACACCCCGGGGACGTGTGTTTAGTCTGGCCCTGCACCTGATTCCTGCATCGCGGCCAGTTCTGCCTGGACCTCGCCGAGTTCTCTCAAGATCTTGAGAGTTGCTGCGGCTTCGTCTTCGTTGATCAGACTCATGGCGAAGCCGACGTGAACGAGGACCCAGTGGCCGACGCAGGCCTGCAGCGGAAAATACTCGTCGACCACACATTCCATGCTGACTTCACGGCGGACACCGCTGACATCAACCATGGCCAGTTGCTGTTCGACATTGGTGATTTCAATCACCTGGCCGGGGATTCCAAGACACATGAGAAACTCCTTGATTTATGGATACTCCGATTGGAGACATCTCAATTGTGATCGCTTCAAATGACGTGCTGCCGCGATGGCTGCCTGTCCAAGTGCCAACGCGCCATCATTGGCGGGAACTTTTGAATGCGTCAGGCAGGTCAGTCCAGTTGCTGCAAGCAACCTGGAAACTTCTGACAGCAAAAATGCGTTCTGAAAACAACCACCACTCAGTGCAACCGTATCAAATCCGGCTTCTTTGGTTTGCATATCGCGAAGACGAACCACCATGTCACGGATCGCCTCGGCCAGGCCCTGCTGGAATTTTCCCGCAATGATGGAGATGGAAGTCTGTTGGCGCAGGTCATCCAGAAGTGCGGTCCACATGGGCATCGGGTCGAGAATTAACAGGCCATCCGGCGAAAGCTCGATGGCGAATGGATAGCAGCCCCCTTTTACGACGGGCTGATAGGAATGCGCATCGACAGCAAGGGCTTCCAGTTCCATAGCCCCCTGCCCTTCAAACAATGCTTGATCGGCACAGATTCCGATCGCCGCTGCGACAGCATCGAACAATCGTCCGCTGGAACTGGCGATTGGAGCGTTCAACCGGCGTTCCAGCATCCGGTCGATGATCGTCAGGGGTTTTGTCGCGAGGTATTCTCCGAGCGGCAAATTCTTGAGCTGATCATTCAAAACAGATTGGCCAAACGCAGCGACGAGATGTGCATACGTATTGCGCCACGGTTCACGGATGGCCTGGGCACCACCCGGCATAGCGATCGCTTTCAATGTTCCAATCCGCTGATAATCCGTGTAATCGGCGAGTAAGAACTCGGCTCCCCAGATCGTTCCATCACCACCCAGGCCAACTCCATCCATCGCGATTCCGAGGACCGATGGCGATTGCAGCGGGACGCCGTTCTCGACCATGCAACTGGCGATATGAGCGTGGTGATGCTGAACTTCTACGAACGGGATCGATGTCTCTGCAGAGCGACTTCGTGCCAGCTTTGTCGACAAGTACTCGGGATGCAGGTCCGTCACCAGCAAGCCCGGGCGATGGTCGTACATCTCGGTATAGAGTCGCAGATTCTTCTGGTAATCTTCGAAGGTTGCGACGTCTTCGAGATCCCCCTGGTGTTGCGACAGGATCGCCGCGCCCTCTTTCACCAGGCAGAATGTCGACTTCAATTCAGCACCAAACGCAAGAAGATCTGGGGCGTCTTCGAAACCCGCGGGTAACGTGATCGCACTCGGAGCATATCCACGAGCTCGTCGAATCAGACGAGGTCTTCCTGCAACCATTCGGACCACGGAATCATCAATGCGGTTGGCGATCTCGCGGTTGTGCATCAGCACAAAGTCTGCGATTCCCTTCAAGCCCGATCGAGCCTCAGCCACGTCTATTATCTGTGGTTCGTTCGAAATATTGCCACTGGTCATGACCAGCGGGCGATCGAACTGCTGCAGAATCAGCAGGTGCAAGGGTGTGTAGGGAAGCATGAAGCCCAGAACGTTGAGACCCGGGGCAATTCCATCGGGCAACGTTGCGTCTTCACGGATGTTCAACAGAACGATTGGAGCTTCTGGACTCTGCAGAAGCTCTGCTTCGTCTGGGCTGACCCGGCAGTAGTGGCTGATTGTCGGTAAATCACGTGCCATCAGGGCGAATGGTTTGCCGAATCGGCGTTTTCGATTTCGCAGTCGCGTCACGGCGGCGGCATTCGTGGCATCGCATGCCAGATGGAATCCGCCGAGTCCGTGAATTGCGATCACGTGCCCTTCCTGCAGCAGTCGAATTGCCGCCTGCAATGCGGCAGTCTCTTTGCGTGACGGTCCTGACGAGTCGCTCCAGGATTCCAGCCAGATAGAAGGTCCGCACGTGGGACAGGCAATTGGCTGTGCGTGAAACCGGCGATTCGCAGGGCTTTCGTATTCCTTGTGACAGTCGTCACACATCGGAAACGGCGCCATCGTCGTATTCGGGCGGTCGTAGGGTACCGAGGTGACAATGGAAAATCGCGGTCCGCAATGAGTGCAATTCGCAAACGGATATTGAAATCGGCGATCCGCTTTGTCGAAGACTTCAGAACGGCAGGCAGGACATACGGCGGCATCAGGCGTTACTCGTGTCCGATTCTCTCCCGGAAGGCTTTCGATAATTCGGAAACTGGAATATTCGATGGTTTCGGGCAAATAATGAGTCTGAATCGCTTCGATGTGTGACAGGGGAGGTGCTTCGACCCGCAAACGAGCGAGAAAGTGCGCGATTGCGATTCTGGTAGCAGTGATACGAATGATCACTCCAGAACCATCATTGAAGACTTCGCCAACCAGGCCATCGTCGCTTGCCAGTTTCCAGACTGTGGGACGGAACCCAACACCCTGAACAGTACCGCGAACGCGGATTTCGACGGTCTGTCGAATCGGCATTGCAATCGCTTCGCTGGGTGACTCGGTGAACTCTGCGACAGTCATACCACACTTAACCTGCGTGAACGACAGCGGAATCGATGGCGGCTTTCAGCCGTCGTCCCACTCGGATTCTGGTCTCTTTCAAACTCTCTAACAATGGCACAACACAACGGACAACGTGCACGTCCTCTTCAGGACGCGTATAGACCACTCGATAAATCGGAGTGTCGATGACCCGTCGCAAGCATGCGATGACCACAGCCAATTGTCGATCCTGTGAGGCTTCGGCAGGCACGTCTGGAATCTCCCAAAAACGGACCTGCCCGCGCGAATCGCTGACACCCCGGATGTGTTGACGCACCTGTTTTGCTTCTTGAATGGGATTCAGTGTCGTGAGCGACTTGGGAATCTTTCGACCGCCATCGAGAAAGGCCACCCGGCTTTGTGCCGCTTCCGTGACAGCACGAATCAGGCACCGTTCGCGATTCAAGTCGCAGGCCCATCCCCCATTGAAAGTGCGGCGTGTTGGATTATTTGCATCAAATACGAATGCAACAAAGAATGGCATACCATAATCATTCGGAATTGTCCGAATTCTGAGTGTCAGTCCGCTCTTTCTGGCATTCTCGCTGATTTGCTGAATCGAGGCAGGCAGGGTGGACTCTTCCACCAACAGCGACGTCGCGCGAACACTTTCGAAGGACCAGATATCTCGCTCGAGCAATTCCAGCAGCGATTGAATCGTTGCGTCTGTAAGCGAGTTTCCTGAGGCGAGTCCGTTGGTTGAGGCACCAAAAAGCGACTGACCAACGGAAGGTGCGGGGCAGAAGACAAGTTCTGCGGGAATGCAGGCCGGATTCCCGTTCTCCAGATCAGTGGCTGATGCCAGCAGCAACGGTGCGTCAAGTTCTACTTCGCGGTGGATCATGGGAACAAAATCCAGGATTGCGTCAACTCGCTCGCTGCTGCCGATGACATCGCGAGCGGTCCCCCATCGCGTCTGGATGCATCCCGCACCAGGCTCGGTGAAATAATACTCAATCCCCTCCATGATGGCTCCGACCTGGGCATCAATCGGTCGCAATCCTTTTCCAAACGTTAACGACTCTCCGAGCGCTGCTGGTCGAAGGCTGACAAATACGGAAATGCCAAAGCTATCGGCCCCTGTGATTTCACGGACCTCAGTAATTCCTGCTCGAGACATCAATTGCTGAGCACGTTGCAATGTCGTCTCAGGGGAACAACCTCGACTCCACGCCTGACTTTCAATGACGGTGAACTCCTGATGAGGGGAGCTTTCAAACCCAGGGCGAGCGATAGCTCAAGAGTGGCATTGCATGAAACGGGCATGCTGTCAACAGGCCCGTAACACGCGAGAAAGACGTCGGCACAACGAGCGACAGATTACGCATACACTGCGGTCATGTGGTGCTTCTTATCGCAGTCATCTTCGTCGCCATCATCGGAACAATGTGCCCCGAAAGCGCATTGTCCGAAAGCGATTTTCTTGCCGCCTTCATCTTCATCATCGTCGTCGCTGCAGTGGGCTCCCAACGCACCGAAAGCAATCTTCTTTTCGCTGTCGTCATCACCGTCGTCGGAGCAATGTGCTCCTGCGACAATCGGCCGATTACCGAGCAAACGAGCAAAGTATTCCGTGGACTTCTGGTCGAAACCAATTGACACTTTCGTCTGAGACATGAGATTCCCCTGGAAGTTCGAGTGAGTTGAAAGTTGGGCGAAATGCCCATCGGCGCAAGACATTTACGAGATTGTCAGAAACATCAGCGACGGTTCAAGTGATTAGCTGGTGGCGATCTGGTGGCGATTGAGGCTGGCGAAGTTCCCACGAAATACCATTACCTGAACCGTTTCCGTGAAATCGAACGAGTGGCAACTTCTGACATCCGTTCAATCGATTGATTGCATCGTGAAGCCTCACATGTGTGTTGATCTTGCGATTCGTCGGAAGCGGGTCATAGATATGATGCGGCCACTCTTCCTCCTGAAATGCCGACAAAATGAGTTCCTGATTCTGGGCTGGAACGCGAAATCGCTTGATGATCGTCCCAGCAACCGAAAGCTCGCGTCGACCGGAATCCCAGTACGGGGTGTGAGCGGAAAACGTTGACTGTTTTGTCGTCTGTGGCCACGACTCTGATGTTGCACACGACTGCCTGCACACTGTTTCTGCCAGGTTGACGCCCGAAGGAGTCAGGACCAGGCACGATGCAATGTCGATTACTAAACCGTCCACCCGGAGAAACGATCGATGAGGGTTACCGAACACGGAGATTTCCTGACCGTGTTCGGCAAAGCCCTTGGCGATCAGCCAGCGAATATCGCTCATCGACATTCCGTTCTGGAATAACTCACTCACATGCAAGGCAAAGTCCCACGTGCTGGCATTTGCGTCCTGTGCACAAACGTGTGCTCGCAGTAGAGCCACCAGACCAGAATTCATCCCGCTGGCGATTTCTGAAGGCTTGCTCGTCGAAACGGAGTGATTTCGAACCTCAATCATCGTAACAGGTTCCCCTCAGCAAGCGATGTGTCGAAGCTGCGAGCGCAGAGACATCTCCAAAATCCAGCACTCATCATCTGCATACGTGTGCAATAACGGCAAACCCAACGGCTACCCATTTCGCAACAAATATGGACTCTTTCGAATCTGTTGCGATCGCAAACGAACCCAGAAATCACAATAAAATACATCTACTGGCTTAACAAGAGCATTTAAATGAGTCGTCATTTTAACAACAACGATTCACATGTGACACATAGTCGAACAATAAGTGATTAAAAAAGAATCCTTGCTTGACATGGCGGTCGTTGACGCTCATCCTGAGAAGTGTTGCGATTGTCAAGACCCCTGCCATCGGCACAACACTTCTCTTGTGTGCTGCATTTTAGATCGCGCTCATTATTTCACCGTTTCTGCAGGTCCCCTCCTCTTTTTTTGAAAGGTTTACTCATGGGGTTGAAGCTTAAGATGTGTGGTCTGTTGACATTAGTCGTTTTATCATCGCAGGTTGCGAAGGCTCAAAATCCGTTGCCACCCGACCCCGACACAAGCTGTACGCTGACGCAAGCGCAGTTCGCATCGTGGTTCGCAAATGGCGTCGTGACACCCAATGGAATTGTGAAGCCTGCCGATAGCTTGAACTTCAAGCCAAACTCGCTTTGTAGTTTTTATCAGTGGTCGACCCAGATGTTTCTCTGGTTGAACTCACCAGCCTACGGCACAGGGGGGCGAGTCTTTGATTCCTCGATTTTTTATGACGTTGAACCGGCAACAGGCGGAGGTTTTGTTCTAGTTCCGAATACAGATCGGAAGAGCGTCGTGTAGGGAAAGAGTGTAGATCTCGGTGGTCGCCGTATCATTAAAAAAAAAA